>NZ_JBUDHV010000017.1:0-110535 GCF_054956795.1 Streptomyces sp. SYSU D01066-1
GGGGACGACGGGGTCGTGCGGGGGCGGGGGCGGGACCGGCGGGGCGGGGACCCGGGCGGCGGGGGCGGGCCGCGCCGCGGTGGCCGCGGGGCGGATCGCGGGCCGGCCGCCGCGGCGGGACTCGATCAGGCTCACCGCCCGCTCGGGCAGCCACGCCGACGCCGTACCGCTGTCGTCGGAGCCGGAGCCGAACAGGTGCGGGGCGAGCTGGGACTGGAGGTCGGCGGGGCTGGGGCGGCCGTGCGGCTCCATCTGCATGCAGGACTCGATCAGCGGGCGCAGCTCCTCGGGCAGCCCGTCCAGGTCGGGGCCCTCGCGCAGCAGCATGAAGACCGTCTCGACCGGGTTGGCGCCGTGGAAGGGGGCGTGCCCGGTGGCGGCGAAGACCAGGGTGGAGCCGAGGGAGAAGACGTCGCTGGCGCCGGTGACGCTGCGCGAGTCCTTGGCCTGCTCCGGGGACATGTAGGCGGGGGTGCCGACGGCGACGTTGGTCATGGTCAGCCGGCTGTTGGAGACACCGGAGGCGATCCCGAAGTCGATCACCCGGGGGCCGTCCTCGACGACGAGGACGTTGGAGGGCTTGAGGTCGCGGTGGACCAGCCCGGCGCCGTGGATGGACTGGAGCGCCTCCGCGACGCCCGCCGCCAGCCAGCGCACCGCCTGGGCCGGCAGCGGTCCGCACTCGTTCACTATCTCTTCCAGCGAGGGCGCGGGGACGTACGCGGTCGCCAGCCACGGCACGGCCGCGCGGGGGTCCGCGTCGACCACGGCCGCCGTGTAGAACCCGGAGACCGCGCGGGCCGCCTCGACCTCGCGGGTGAAGCGGACCCGGAACAGCTGGTCCTCGGCCAGTTCCGTCCGCACGGTCTTGATCGCCACGCGCCGCCCCGAAGCCGAGCGCGCGAGATAGACCAGCCCCATGCCGCCGGCCCCGAGCCGCCCCAGCACCTCGAACGGCCCGATCCGCCGCGGATCGTGCTGCGTCAGCTGATCCACCACTTGCCTGCCACCTCCCCGTACGAGCCGCGCCACCCACATATGTACGCGACCGAAGTGCAGCGTCTCACCACCACACCGCCGCGGCGGCACGCACCCCGATTCTTCCTGTCCGAAGCCTTGGTGGCGAACCCGCGGCCAATCAGGGTGTCTCACGGCAATCCCGGGCAAAGTCCGCCACCGGGTCAGCGTTGCAGCAGCGCGAACGAGGCTCCCTGGTCGTCGGTGACCACCGCGACACCGCCGTAGGACGTCTCGAATGGCGGAACCTGGACCCGTCCGCCGAGCCGGGCCACCGTGCCGAGCGCCGCCTCGCAGTCGCCGACGAGGAAGTGGACGAGGAAGTGCGCGGGCATCTCGGCGGGGAAGACCCCGGCCAGCGGCGCCCGGCCGAAGTCGGGTTCGGCGCCGGGGCCGAAGAGGGCGTCGTGGAACAGACCGCCGTAGAAGGCGTCGGCGGCCTCGGTGTCGCGGGTGTACAGCTCGGCCCAGGTGAAGGTGCCCGGCTCGTGCCGCCTGCCGAAACCGGTGTGGCGGCCCGGCTGCCAGAGGCCGAAGACGGCACCCTGCGGGTCGGCGGCCAGGGCGGTGGTGCCGAGGTCGCCGTCCGGGCGGGGCGGGGTGACGAGCTGTCCGCCGCCCGCCTCGATCCGGCGGGCCAGGGCACCGGCGTCGGCGGTGGCGAAGTGGACGGTCCACACGGTGGGCATGCGGCCGTCGGTCTTGGGCGTGAGCGCGGCGACGGGGGCGCCGCCCAGCCGGGCCCACACCGGGCGGTCCGCCGCCGGGGCCGGGAACTCCCAGCCGAAGAGCCCGCCGTAGAACCGCTCGCCCGCCGCCACGTCGGGGAGCTGGGCGTCCACCCAGCAGGGGGTGCCCTCGGTGTACTTCCCGGTGTGCTCCCCGGTGTGCGCGGATGCCCTGTTTTCGGCCATGCCGTCAACGTAACCGCACCGCGCGCACCGCGCAGACCAGGCACACCTGTCCCCCGGCGCCTGCGCACCCCATTTGCAGTCGGCCGAATCGCGCCCTGATCACCCCTCGGTAAGCTGACGGGCATGACAGGACAAGTGCGTACCGTCGACGGGCGGGTGGCCGGCCGGCGAGGGCAGGCGACCCGGCAGAAGCTGCTCGACTGCCTCAGCGAGATGCTCAGCTCCTCCCCGTACCGCGACGTCAAGGTCATCGATGTCGCCCGCAAGGCGGGCACGTCGCCCGCGACCTTCTACCAGTACTTCCCGGACGTCGAGGGCGCCGTCCTGGAGATCGCCGAGCAAACGGCCGCCGACGCCGCCGACTTGACCGCACTGGTCCAGGGCCGCTCGTGGACGGGCCGGGGCGGCTGGCAGACCGCGCAGGAACTCGTCGACGGTTTCCTGGAGTTCTGGCGGAAGAACGACGCCATCCTCCGGGTCGTCGACCTCGGTGCCGCCGAGGGCGACAAGCGTTTCAACAAGCTGCGCACGAAGATCCTCAACTCGGTGAACGGCTCGCTGGCGGAGTCCGTCGCCGAGTTGCAGTCCAAGGGCAAGGTCGACAAGGACGTGAACCCGGCCGCGGTCGCCGGTTCCCTGGTCGCGATGCTGGCGGCCGTCGCCTCGCACCACAAGGGCGTCGCCTCCTGGGGTGTGAAGCAGGCGGAGCTCAAGCCGAGCCTGGCGCTGCTGGTCCATCTGGGCATCACCGGCAGGAAGCCTGTGAAGTAACCTTTCTGCACTTGTTCCTGTGCTCCTGGTAGCCGGTCCTGATCCTGTCCGGCGGGCGGCGGTCCACTGCGGTGGGCCGCCGTTCGCCGTTTCCGGCAGACTGGGTCCGGCATCTCCCGTATCGCTCAAGGAGACCGACATGGCCCTGTCCCGCGCCGAGCGTGAACGGTTCCCGGCCGAACCGCGCGTCGCCGCGCCGGCCGTCGACGCGGGCGCGGGGCGGGTCCCGCTGACCGTGCCCGTCCGGTACCGGTACGCGCCCGGCGGCGACGTGTGGATCACGACCGGGGCCACGTCGCGCAAGTACCAGCCGATCAGGGCGGCCGGGCGGTTCTCGCTGCTGGCCGACCTGGTGGGGCCCACCGTCCGGTACGTCCCGGTGGAGGGGCCGGTCGTCGGGACGGAACCCGCCACCCGTGAGCGGCTCCGGGAGGTCGCGGCCCGCTACCTGCCGGCCGAGAAGGCGGACGGTTACATCGAGTCCGCCCGGGAGAGCCACGGCGAGCAACTCGTCGCCCACCCGCGGCCCGAGCGGTGGGTCTCGTCCGGCCTGGGTTCGGTCTGATGGAGCCACAGCCGCAGTCACAGCCGCAGTCACAGTCACAGCCGCAACCGCAGTCACAGCCGCAACCGCACGAGCTGCTGAGGTCGCTGCGGGTCTGGGACCCGGCGGTGACCGAGCTGCCGCCGTTCGATCCGGCCGCCGCGCCCGCCGAGCCGCTGCCGCTGTTCGCGCGCTGGTTCGCCGAGGCGGTGGCGGCCGGGGAGCGCGAGCCGCACACCGTGTCGCTGGCGACGGCGGACGCGGCGGGCCGGCCGGACGTGCGGATCGTGATGCTGCACGGCGCGGACGCCGGCGGCTGGTCCTTCGCCACGCACTCCGGCAGCCGCAAGGGCGGCCACCTCGCCGCCCGCCCGCAGGCGGCCCTCGCCTTCTACTGGCCGGTCCTCGGCCGCCAGGTGCGGGTGCGCGGTCCGGTCACCACCGCGCCGCCCGAACAGGCGCGGGCCGATCTGCGCGTCCGCTCGACGGGAGCGCTGGCCGCCGCCCTCACCGACCGGCAGAGCGAGCCGCTGACGTCCCTCGACGAGCTGGCCCGCGCGTCGGCGGCGGCCTGGGACCGGGCCCGCCGGGACCCGGACGCCCCGGCGCCGACCTGGACCCTGTACCGGCTGGACCCCGACGAGGTGGAGTTCTTCCAGGGCGACCCGCACCGCCGCCACGTACGGCTGGCCTACCGGCGGTCGGGGGAAGGCTGGCGCAGGGGCTTGCTCTGGCCCTGACCCGACGCCCGGCAGGAGCGCAGGCGCAGGCCGTGCCCGCGGGGGTGGTGGGAGGCGGGTCGGCCGCCGGTCGGGGACACCCGGTCATTCAATACCTGTAACCGCCACACGGTCACGCCCGTGTTCCCCTGTGAAACATCCGTGAAGCTGTGCGTCCCCCGTGAATCGGGCGGATTCCGGGCAGATCGTTGGCAATCTCGTCAGCGATTGCCTTACGTTCACGAATGCAAGCCCGTACGGACCCAGAAGGGCGTCAACGTGAAGCACAGGGCAGTCAGGCGCAGGAGCGTCGTGATGGGGATCGGCGTGACCGCCGGCGTCGCCGCGGTGGGTGGCATCACCCTCAGCGCGCAGGCCGAGAGCAAGAAGGGCGGCTCCGCCGCGTCCGGCGCCCTGGTCTTCGACAAGGACGCCTACACCACGCTGACCACGACCGTCACGGACGCCGCCGGCGACGAGCACGAGGTGACGTACCGCTTCTGGAAGGCGATCACCTACGTCGCCAAGCCGGTCGACGAGACGTACCAGAGCCTGAACATCAGCGTCCCCGTGAAGATCGACGGCAAGACGGTCGACGCCACCGGCGCCCCGATCCTCTTCGCGAACTCGGTCGGCGGATACATGCCCTCGTCGGTCGCCGAGGCCACCGGCGTGGGCGGTGGCGGCATGGGCGGCGGCGGGGCCGCCCCGAGCGGCGCCGCGTCCGCCTCGGCCGCCCCCTCCGCGTCGGCCTCCTCCTCCACCGGCACCGAGTCCGGCAGCTCCGCCCAGCTCAGCGGCGGCAAGATGGTCAGCCTGCCGCAGCTGGGCCTGGCGGCCGGGTACGTGGTCGTGGAGCCGGGCGCCCGGGGCCGCACCCTGGAGAACTCCGCGGGCGAGTACTACGGCACCGCCCCCGCCGCCATCGTCGACCTGAAGGCCGCCGTCCGCTACCTGCGCGCCAACGCGGACCGCATACCGGGCGACACGGACCGCATCTTCTCCACCGGCACCAGCGCCGGCGGCGCCCTGTCCGCGCTGCTCGGCGCGTCCGGCGACAGCCCGGTCTACGAGGAGTACCTCAAGGAGATCGGTGCCGCCGACGCCTCCGACGCGATCTTCGCGGCCGGCGCCTGGTGCCCGATCACCGACCTGGAGCACGCCGACGGCGCCTACGAGTGGAACTGGGGCACCAACGAGCTCAGCACCGGCGAGCAGGTCGACCAGACCGTGTCGAAGGAGCTGAAGTCCCAGTTCGCCGAGTACCAGGCCGGCCTGAAGCTGCGCGGCCTGGGCGGCTTCGGCACGCTCACCGCCCGCAACTACGACGAGTACCTGCTCACGACGTACATGCAGCCGTCGGCCACCAAGTACCTCGCGGCCCTCTCGGAGGCGGACCGCACGACGTACCTGGCGAAGAACACCTTCATCACCTGGGACGGCGAGAACGCCACCTTCACCTGGGACGGCTTCCTCGCCCACGTCGGCGCCCGGAAGAAGGACGCCCCCGCCTTCGACCTGTTCACCTTCCCCACCGACACCTCGGACACGATGTCCGGCGACATCAACAACCTGTTCGGCAAGGGCACCGAGCGGTACCGCCACTTCACCCTCTACAGCCTGCGCGAGGACAAGGGGAGCAGCGCCCGCCTGGCGAGCGACATCCCCGAGAAGCTGCGGCTGATGAACCCGATGTACCACCTGGTCGACAAGGTCAACTCCGCCCGCAGCAAGCACTGGTGGATCCGGCTCGGCGCGGCCGACTCCGACACCTCGCACACCGTCTCCGCCAACCTGGCCGCCGCCGCGCACCAGTTGGGCGACGAGGTCAGCCACCTCTACTACTGGGACGCGGGCCACGGCGCCAACGAGGACGCCGGCGACTTCATCACGTGGATCGCCAGGACGGCCGGCTACAAGGCCGCCTGACGGCCGCCGGCGGCGACGCGACCGGATCCGGTCCCCGTTGAAACCGGCGCCCGGTGGTGACGCGGCCGGGCCCGGTACCCGCCGGAATCGGCGCCCGGTGGTGACGCGGCCGGGCCCGGTACCCGCCGGAATCGGCGCCCGGTGGTGACGCGGCCGGGCCCGGCACCCGCCGGAATCGGCGCCCGCCGGAGTCGGCCGGCCTTCGGGACCAGGCGGTCCGGGAGGGCGGGACCGGCACGGCGCAGTCGACGCGGCGGCACCTACAGGCGGTGCCCGGGGTCACTTTGGCCGCGTACCGGCGGACGGCGTCCCTCGGCGGCCCCGGTCCGCTCCGCGAGGCGGCCAAAGACCACTGGACGGGCGTCCCGCCGGGCCTCCCCCCACCAGCCCACGGCCGTGAGGACGAGGGTCAGTCCCACGCCGGCCAGGATGGCGGTGGACGGGGCGGCGACCTCCAGCAGGATGCCGGCGAGACCGCCCGCCGCCGCGTACCCGGCCCCTGCGGCGGCGTACACCACCGCGTACCCGGCGGCCAGCGCGCCCGGCGGCAGGGCCTCGCGCAGGGCGAGGTTGCGGGTGAGCAGCGCGCAGGACTGGAGCGCGCCGCCGAGGAGCAGTCCCGCCGCGATCGCGGCCGTGCCGGGTATCAGCGCCACCGCGGCCACACAGGCCGACGTACCGCACAGCAGCACGGCGCTGCGGTCGCGGAGCCGGCCCGGCCAGGAGCGCAGGCCGTACAGGAAGGCGCCGGCGCCCGAGCCGATCGCCATGCCCGTGAGCAGCGGGCCGGCCCAGCCGACGCCGACGCCGCGCTGTTCCAGCAGCGCGGGCAGGACGATCTCGGCGAGGCCGAGGAGGGTGAGGCCGGCCGCGCCCGTGACGTACACCGGCCAGGCGGCGGCCAGGACACGCAGTACCGGCCCGCGCGTGGCCCCGGCACCGCCGGTGCCCTCGCCGCCCCAGCCGGCGGGCAGCAGCCGCAGCCCGGCGACGGAGACGGCCATCGAACCGGCCGCGAGCAGCAGGGGGACGTGCGGGGCGACCCCGAGGGCGAGGGCGGTGACGGCGGCCGGGGAGACGGCCCACACGCCGGATATCAGCATCGACTCGACGGACAGCGCCTGGGCGACGGCCCGCTCCGGGACCAGTTCGGTCAGCAGGGTGCGCAGTCCGCCGGCCGCCGCGGCGGGTGCGGCCCCGGCGAGGAACGCGAGGGCGGCGAGCGGCGCGGCGGGGGCCTGCGGCAGCAGCCCGAGCCCCGCGAAACCGACGGCGCCGGTGAGCAGGCCCGCCACCAGGTGCCGGCGGGCGCGGTCGGGCCGCAGCCGCAGACCGAGCAGCGGGGCCCCGACGATCTCCCCGATCACGTACACCGAGGCCAGGACCGCGCCCAGCGCGTACCCGCCGGGGCGGTCCCGGACCAGGAAGACCAGGGACAGCGGCGCCATGGCCACCGGCATACGGGCCCCGAGGGCGGTGCAGGCCCAGGTCAGCACCGGTCGGGTGAGTACATCGCGGTAGGTCATGCGAGGACGGTAGGGCCGGGGTCCGACAGCGCCCCAGCCGGTTTCCGGACCTGTGGAAAACGCCGGTGCCCGCCCCCCACTTTTCCTCCACAGCCTGTGGACAACCCCCGGGGGTCCCGCGCGCGGACGGCGGTGCGGCGCCCCCCCGTCCCGAGACCGGCACCACGCACCGCCGCCCGACCCGGCGGTCCGCCTCGGCCAGGAAGCCGCGAGGGGATCGCCGTCGCGTCGCGACCCACGCTCGCCGAGGACTCCCGTCGGGGCCCTCGCCGTCCCCTCGCGGCGAATCGCTGACCACCAGGGTGAACGCGCGGTCACATACCGTCAACGCCCAGGGGTGCCGTTCGCGTGGTAGGTCCCGTTTCGCTCCGCAAGCGCACGGGTGCACGGCCGGGCGCAACGGGGCGCACCCCACCACGGAACCGTGAGTCACGCCCCCCACTCCCCCGCCCCCACGTCCCGTACGACCTCACGCCCCGCGCCCCGGAACGGCTCCTGTCCGGAACGGCTCTCATCCGGAACGGCCTCATGTCCCGTACGGCTTCACGCCTCGGCACGGACCCGCACTCCACCGCGCCCCTGTCCCTCGCCCGGCACCCGGCGCCTCGCACGGTTCCAGGCCCTGATCCCGAACCCCAGAGCCCCGAGTCCCGAGTCCCGAACCCCAGAGCCCCGAGTCCCGAACCCCGAGGTCCCCGAGTCCCGGCCTCACACCGCCTCGTACGCCGTCGTCAGCCCCTCGAACTCCGCCGCCGCGGCGCGATCGTCGCCGGGCTCCGTGGTCTTGGCACAGCGGTCCAGTTCGCACCAGATGCGCTTGCCGTTCCCGTCCCGGGTCCAGCCCCAGCGGTCGGCGAGCCCGTCGACCAGGGCCAGTCCCCGGCCGCCGGTCGCGTCGCCGTCCGCGCAGCGGAACACCGGGGCGCGTCCGCTGGCGTCGGCCACTTCCAGCCGGACGGTGGCCCCGTCCGTCACCGCCCTGTCCGGCACCGCCCTGTCCGCCACCGCCCCGTCCGACACCGCCTTGTCCGGCACCGCCTTGTCCGTCCCCGCCCCGTCCGCCACCGCCCCCTCCGCCCCGCCGGGCAGGCAGAGCCTGAGCACGGCCGGGCGGCCGGTGTGCACGACCGCGTTGGTGACCAGTTCGGAGACGAGCAGGACCAGGGTCTCGGCGAGCGGCTCGTCCTCCCGTATCCCCGCCCCCGTCAACCTCGAACGGGCCCATCTGCGGGCCCGCCCGACCTCAGCGGGGTCGGGCCGGATCTCCAGCTGCACTTGAAGCACCTGCACCGCTCACACCATCCGAACCGGCGGACACTTGGACGTGCGCCTCGCGAGGGCCACCGTCGTGGCCAGCTTCTGCATGGCCGGAACCACGGCCGGGACCGGGAACACGGACCGTGACTCCCTTGTGCGACAGCATGGTTGACGCAAAGTCACGCCAACAAGCGCTTCAGGCATATTCCCGCGCGAAGGAGTACCCGTACGCCATACTGTGCGACGCTCGCCGCGAGCAGTCGAACAGGCGGCGGACGCTCCCGTTTTCGAATCCGCCGCCGGCTCCGGGCCGTGACGGGTCAGGCCCGGGGCACGGCCCGGCGGGAACGCTCCGTGATCACCGGACGCCACGATCGGTGACGTTCCGGACCGGGTGCGCGAAGCGCCTCACTCCGCCACCGTGAAGTAGCGGGCGAAGGCGGGGACGACGTCCTCCTCGACGACCTTCCCGTCGCCGTCCGCGTCGAGTGCCCCGGCCACCGGGCGGGCGGTCTCCGCGGGCACGCCGAGGGCGGTGAGCAGCCGTACCGTCTCCTCGACCGTGACGGCCGCGTCGCCGTCGGTGTCGGCGACGGCGAGGGCCGCGCGCAGGAAGGGACGGGCGATCTCGGCGAACCGGTCCGGGGTGTCCCGCAGGCGCTTGACCGCGCCGGTGACGAACTCCTCACGGCTGATGCGCTGGTCGCCGTCGCGGTCGGCGATGCCCGCCATGCCCTGCCAGAACGCCTCGGCACCGCCGTACAGCGCCTGGCCCTTGTCGGACCGGGCCGCCACGGCGAACTCGTCGAGCACGGCCTTGGCCGCCTCGCTGAAGTCCTCGCGGTCGATGCAGCCGTTGCCGTTCTGGTCGAAGGTGGCGAACCGGTCGGCGATCCTGCGTTCGTTCTCGCTGCTGACCATCTCTTCTCTGGCCGCCTTACGTCGAGTGGTTGCGTCTTGTACGTCGCATACGTCCCGCATGCCGCGCATGCCCACGCATGCCTAGCTGGGAGCGTACGACGAGGACGGGTACCCCCGCACCGGAAAGTGACGTCGACGCCAAGACCGGGCGAACACCGGTACAACGGCGTGACGAAACGATGACGTGCGCGGCGTCGCTACGCGGAGAGCGGGCGCGGTGCGTCGCCGGTCGCCGAGGCGAGGTCGGGGTGGACGTCGAACAGCCTGCGCACCCCCAGCGCGGTGAGGACCCGGTTGACGTGGGAACCGTCGACGGCACCCTGGGCGGGCAGTATCAGCCGCAGCCGGCCCTGGCAGGAGCGTATGAGGCGCCGGGAGGCGATCAGCACACCCACGCCGCTGGAGTCGCAGAACAGTACGTCGGAGAGGTCGAGGACCAGACTGTGGCGCCCTTCGGCCACGGCGTCGCGCACCCGCTGGCGCAGCGCCGACGACGTGACCAGGTCCAGCTCGCCCGACACCTGAACCACGGTCCACCCGCCCCGTTCGTCGCCGTGCACATGGAACGCCACCACCAAGCCCTCCTTCCCCTCGCGCGAAACGGAAGCCATTCCTACGCTTTTTGGGTCCTGGGCGCGCGCCTGCCCACCGGCCGTTCCCGCAAACGCACCACGGAAAACAAGAAACGGTCAGAAGCGGCCGGTTTCCGATCCTTACGATCCCATTCGGCCCGTCGGTCGTCGCGGTCCCTTACCGTCCGGAGCACCCCGGAGCACCCCGGAGCACCCCGGAGCGCTCCGGAACACTCCGGAGCGCTCCGGGGCTCGCATTGCCGCAAAGAGGCGTGCGCGGTCATCCGTGCCGACTACATTCGAGAAGGGGAGGGCCGCAGGCCGGCCACCGGACGAGACCGGTCGGCCCGTCGGACGTGAGGAGGGGGTGAAGGGGCCGCATGGCGACGCAGGACGCACCGCTCGGCTGGGACCGCAAGATGCGGCAGCGGCTCGCGCGCGGCGAGGCCGCCGCGCTCGGCGAGCTGTACGACCGGTTCGCCTCCCTCGTGCACGGCCTCGCCCACCGGGTGCTCGACGACCAGCGGGCCGCCGACGCCGTGACCCGCGAGGTCTTCACCCACGCCTGGGAGCACCCGGACGGCTACGACCCCAAGCAGGGACCGATGCGCACGTGGATCGCCGGGCTGACGCACCGGCTGGCCGTGCAGCGGCTGCGGGCCGCCGGGACGGCCGCCCTCGCCCGCGGTGGCCCGGGCACCGCCGAGGACCTGGAGCGCAGGGTGCGCCACGCGTCGGTCGCCGCCCGCGCCGACTACATCGTCCAGTCCATGCCCGCGCCGCTGCGGTCCGCCCTGGAGCGGGCCTACTTCCAGCGCCGTGACTACCGCCAGGCCGCCGTCGACCTCGGCATCACCGAGGACGAGGCCCGCCGCCGGCTCCGCCTGGGCCTCCAGCTCCTGTCCACCGCCCACGACACGCCGGCCCCCGGCACGCCCGGGACCCCGCCCGGCCACGGAGGCACGGCATGAGCGGCGCGAGCGCCGGGGCGGGACGGTACCGGGGGTGTGACGGACGTGGTCCGGCGGACACATCTGAAGGGACCCACGGGACGATGAAACCCGGCGAGGCCGGTGGCCCTGACCGGACGGGCCGTGCTCCAGGGCCGGACGGACCGAAGGGGCGGGAAGCACCGGAACAACCTGAGGAACCTGAGGAACCGGAGGAACCGGAGGGCCTGGCGCAACCGAAGGGCCCGACGCAACCGGAGGGTCCGGACAAGCCGGAGAGCCCAGAACAGCCGAAGAGCCCGGAGCAGCCGGAGCAAGGCGTGGACCACGGCCCCGATGACCCCGATGGCCCCGGCGCAACCGTCGGCCCCGTCGGCCCCGTCGGAGGCGACGGACCCGTCGGAGGCGACGGACCGGGAACCGACGGCTCCGCAACCGGCGGAACCAGCGGGACCGGCGAAACCGGAGGAACCGGCGGGCGGGAAGCCGGTGGTGGCCCGCCCCGGACACCGCTGCCGCGGATCCCCGTGGAGGGCGGCGGGCTGCCGTTGCCCGCCCCACCGCGCCCCGGCCCCGCGCCGCTCGCACTGGAGCACCCCGTGCTGAAGTCGCTCCTCGGCGCCTGGGCGCTGTCCGCCTGTTCCCCGGAGGAGGCCACCGCCGTCGACCGGCACCTCGGCGAGTGCGGGGCCTGCGCGGAGGAGGGGCGGCGACTGCACCGGGCGGTCGGGCTGTTCCAGCCCCCGGACACCCTCGACCCCGACCCGGCCCTGCGCGCCCGCGTCCTGGACCGCTGCCTCGAACGGCGCCCGCCGCGCATCCCGGTGCCCGAGTGGGCCATGCCCTACGACGCCGAGACCGCCCGGCTGGACGCCCTGCTCCAGGACTTCGGGGACGCCGAATGGCACGCCCCGGTGCGGCTGCGCTGGTTCGCGGACGACGAGACGGCCAGCCGCCGCACCACCGTCGCCGGCGTCATCGCCCACTTGCTGGCGGTCGACGGCCTGGTCGCGGTCGCCCTGGGCCTCGCCGACCCGCTCGGCGGCATCACGGCCCGCTCCCCGGCCCCGGCCGGCCGTACCGAGGCGTACTGGCGGGCCTCGCGCCTCCCGCCCACCCGCGCGGTCCGCGGGCCCTGGCGGGAGCAGAGCCACGCCCTGGTCCGGACGGTGGCGTTCACCGGTGGCGGCCCGCCGGGGCGCGACTCGGGCGCGGGCCGGATGCCGGTGGCGTACGGCGACTTCGAACTGCCGCTGCGCGACGCGATGCTGGACCGGTCCTTCGAGTGCTGGGTACACGCCGAGGACATCGCCGAGGCGGTGAACTACCCCTACGAACCGCCCTCCGCGCGCCATCTGCACCACATGATCGACCTCGCGGCCCGGATGCTGCCCGCCGTGCTCGCGGAACGCCGCCGGAGCGGGAAGGCCTCACCCGGTGCGCACCGGCACCTGGTGACGGCGGGGTCTCCGGGACGCAGTCTGCGGCTGGACATCGAGGGGTCGGGCGGCGGGCAGTGGTACATCCCGCTGGACTCGCCGGCGGCGGTGGGCTCCGCCGAGCACGAGGTGGCGTACGTCGCCCTGGACGACGTGGAGTTCTGCCGCCTGGCGGCGGGCCGGATCCCTCCGGAGGAAGCGGCGGCGGGGCAGTCCGGGGACCGCGAGGCGATCAGGGACGTACTGTTCGCCGCCGCGAGCCTGAGCCGGATGTAGGGGGCCGGTCCGCCGCGGGGCGGCTGCGGGCACGTCGTGGTCGCTCGCGCCCCTGAACGCACGTGCAGTCGACGTACCTCCAGGGGCGCGGGGAACTGCGCGACCAGCCCCCACGCACCCGCACCCGTATCAGAGCCCCCGGCCGCCTAGGCGAACACCACCGTCCGCCGCCCGTTCAAAAGGATCCTCCGCTCCGCGTGCCACTTCACGGCCCGCGCCAGCGCCTGGCACTCCACGTCCCGCCCGATCGCGACGAGCTGGTCCGGCGTGACGTCGTGCCCCACCCGCTCGACCTCCTGCTCGATGATCGGCCCCTCGTCCAGGTCCGCCGTCACGTAGTGCGCCGTCGCCCCGATCAGCTTCACGCCCCGGGCGTGCGCCTGGTGGTACGGCTTGGCGCCCTTGAAGCTCGGCAGGAAGGAGTGGTGGATGTTGATGATCCGCCCGCTGAGCCGCTTGCACAGGTCGTCGGAGAGCACCTGCATGTACCGGGCCAGGACGACCAGTTCGACGTCGGCCTCCCGCACGATCTCCAGCAGCCGCGCCTCCGCCTGGGCCTTCGTGTCCTTCGTCACCGGGACGTGGTGGAAGGGAACGCCGTAGGAGGCCACCAGTTCGGCGAAGTCGGTGTGGTTGGAGACCACGGCGGCGATCTCGACCGGCAGCGCCCCGATCCGGGTGCGGAACAGCAGGTCGTTCAGGCAGTGCCCGAACTTGCTGACCATCAGCACGACGCGCATCTTCTCGTCGGCCCGGTGGATCTGCCAGTCCATCTGGAAGGAGTCGCCGATCGCCGCGAAGCTGGCCCGCAGCTTGTCGACCGTCACCGGCGCCTCCGCCGAGAAGTGGACCCGCATGAAGAACAGGCCCGTGTCGTGGTCGCCGAACTGCTGGCTGTCCTCGATGTTGCAGCCGGTCATGAAGAGGTAGCTGGACACGGCGTGCACGATGCCCTGCTTGTCGGGGCAGGAGAGGGTGAGGACGTACTGGTCGGCGGGGGCCGCGGGACGGGTGGACTGCTCGTTCATGCGGGACAGGGTCCCATATCCGGCCCCCCGGCCGGCGGCCGTCCCGCTACGCGGACCGCGTCACGCGGACCGCACCATGATGTTCAGCACCTCCAGGCTGCGCGGCGCCGCGTCCGGGTCGTCCCCGTCGCTGGTGGCCAGCCGCACGTGCGCGTCCCGGGCCGCCCGCACCGCGTCCGGCCAGGCCGCGTGCTCCAGGTAGGCGGCCACCGGCGCGTCCGGGCCGACCTGGTGCATGATCCGCAGGACCCGCAGCACGGCCGTGTCGACGAGGGCCGCCTCCTGGGAGTCCCGGAAGATCGTGCCGACGTACTTCTCGGCCGACCAGTTGTCCAGCCAGGTGTCCTCGACCAGCCGGTACACGGCGTCGGTGACATCGCCGTAGCCGTCGGCCCCGGCCAGCCAGACGTCCCGCTGGAAGGCGGGGTCGGAGAGCATGTGCAGCGCCGACCGCACGTTGCTGCGCCAGCGCCACCAGGGCATGTCGTTGAGGGGCATGCCGCCCATGGTGGAGGAGCGACGGCCGCGACGGGAAGGGTTCTCCGGACCTTGCACGGTCATCGATCGTACGTTCCTCTCCATGCTTGCCTCACAGGCATCCGCAATTCACCGCGAAGACGCCGTCCGTCGACCGGAGGGCGCCCCCAGGTTAGTCCTGTGACGGAATCGTACGGTTTCATGACCGGCAGGCGACGCATCAGCAGAACCTCCCTGTCCCTGGGCGCACTCGCGGCGTGCGCGTCGCTCGCCGTCGGCTGCGGGGTCGTCCCCGGGGTCACGGGGGGCTCCGGGGACGACACCATCACCGTCATGACCTGGGCGCCCCAGGACACCGATGCCACCAACAAACCCGGCATGCCCGCCTTCGCCCAAGCCTACGCGCGCTGGGTCAACGAGCACGGAGGGCTGTCCGGCCACCAGCTCAAGGTCCTGACCTGCAACGACCACAACGACGGCGTGGCCGCCGCCAAGTGCGCCCGGCGAGCCGTCCAGGAGAACGCCGTCGCGGTCGTCGGCTCCTACAGCCAGTACGCCGACTCCTTCCTCTCCGTGCTGGAGGGCGCCGGCATCCCCTACATCGGCGGCTACGGCGTCACCAGCGAGGAGTTCACCAGCCCGCTGTCCTACCCCGTCAACGGCGGTCAGCCCGCGCTGCTGGCCGGCCTCGGTGCCGCGCTGGCCGACGAGTGCGGTCCCGTCACCCTGGTCCGGCCCGACACCATCGCCGGTGACCAGCTCGCCCCGCTGCTGGACTCCGGCCTCACGGCCGGCGGGCACGCCGGTGCCCAGGACCAGCGGGCGGCGGAGGACGCCACCGAGTACGGCGGCCAGGCCGACCGGGCGCTGCTGCGCTCCACCCAGGGCGTCTCGGCGGATCCGGGCTGCGTGGTCCCGGTGCTCGGCGACCGCACCGACACCTTCATGGACTCCTTCCGGCGCGCTCGCGACGACTACGCCGAGGTGCGCACCGCGACCGTGCTGGGCAGCGTCGACCAGTCCACGGTCAACGCCACCGGCGGGGCGTCGAGCCCCTACGAGGGGTCGTACGTCACCGGCTGGTACCCGGTGGAGACCGACGCGCTCTGGGACCCGATGAAGAAGGTGATCAAGGAGGAGGCGTTCGGCGACAACCGCGTCGACGCGGCGGACGCCGGGGTGCAGACCACCTACATCGCGTACACCGTGCTCAAGAAGGTCATCGCCTCGCTCGGTGACGGCGAGGTGACCGCCGACGCCATCACCGGCGCCCTGGACGACGGGCTGGAGATCGACACCGGCGGGCTCACCCCGTCGCTGCGCTGGACGTTCGCGGCCGACCTGGCCTCCGTGGGCTTCCCCCGGCTGGTGAACACCGACGTCACCCTCCAGGTGGTACGGGACGGACGGCTGGTGTCGGCCCGCGAGGGCTTCCTCGACACCACCGAGACGTTGCGGAAGGCCGACGTGACCTGAGGCGGCGTGGCCCGGGGCGGCGTGGCCCGGGGCGGGGCGGGCCGCCGCCGCGGGCGGGGGCCCGCCCTCGCCGGTCAGAGCTGCACCGGGGTGCGTTCGGTCAGGCCCCACTTCTTCGCGATCACGTTCCACAGCTCGGCCGCCCTGGCCTTCTGGGTGCTGGCGACGCCGCTCTCCTTGTTGCCGGCCGCGGTCTGCCCGGTGGTGCGGGCCTGGCCCTTCTTGCAGCCCTTCTTGCCGGCCGCCTGGTCGGCCCAGGCCGCGTAGTGGTTGTCGGCCGACGCCGACGCCTGCCACGCCTTGGTCAGGGCCGCGGTCAGCTCCGCGTTGCCCGGCAGCTGGTCCACGGACAACTGCGAGAGCCGGGTGACCAGTTCGGTGCGCTGCTCCGCCGCGTCACGCAGGCTCCGCGCCGCCTGGGCGAGGTTGTCGCAGGACTTCACTGCGGCCACGGCGTCGATCACCGTCTGCCGGCTGTCCCCGCTGTCGGCGAGCAGCGCGTCCAGCGCGACGGCCTGCTCCCGGGCCGGGTCGGCGGAGGCGGACGGGGAGCCCCCGGTCGCGGGGGCCGTGGCGGACACGGTCTGGTTCTCGTCGCCGTCGTCACCGCCTCCGCCGGCCAGCAGCGCGCCGGTGCCGATCCCGACGACGGCGATGGCGACGCCGACGGCCGCGATCAGCGGCACCCGGGAGCCGGTCCGCCCGCCCCGGCCGCCGCCGCGCCGGCCGCCGCCGGGGCCCTGCGGGGCGCGGCCGTGCGGGTCACCGCCGGGCCGGGGCGGCTGCGGGCCGCCGACGACGGGCATCTGCTGGGTGGAGCCGGACGGGCCGTCGGCGGCCGGGGCGCCGCGGAAGAGGCTGTCGAACTCGGCGGGCGGCCGCCGGTCCGCGTCCCCGCCGGATGCGCCGGACGCGCCGCCGAAGGGCGCCCCCGCGGGCTGTCCGGGCACGGGCGGGATGTACTGCGTGGCCTCCGCGTCGGAACCGGTGGCGGCCGGCGGCAGCGGACCGGGCCCCGGCGCGGCGGGCTTGACCACGCCGAGCGACCGCGTCTGCTCGGCGCCCTGCCGGACCGGCCGCTCCGGCGGCAGCGCGCCGGGCGCGACGGGCGGCAGGTACTGGGTGGCGCCCTCGTCGGCGGGGGCGGGCGGTATGTGCGGTATGTACTGGGTGGCGCCCTCGTCGGCGGCGGACGGGGCCGGCGCCGGCACGGGCGGCAGGTACTGGGTGGCCTGCTCCTGGGGGTGAGCGGGCGGCAACGGCGCGGCGGGGCCGCCGCCTTGCGCGCCCTGGGGGGCGTACGGGGGCTGCTGGTCGCCGTACGCCGGGGGCTGGTCGCCGTACGCCGGGGGCTGGTCGCCGTACCCCGGCTGCTGGTCGCCGTACCCCGGCTGCTGGCCGCCGTAGGCCGGGGACTGGGTCCCGTACCCCTGCTGGCCGCCGTAGGACGGGGCCTGGGCGCCCTCCGGGGGGAGCGGGCCCGGGCCCGGCGGCGGGGGCGGACCGGGCGGGGTCCGGTCGGACCAGGCGTCCGGCGCCTGCTGCCCGGGGGTGCCGGGAGCGCCCCAGGGGCCGGGGCCGCCGGGCGCCTCGTGGCCGGCGGGCGGGCCCTGGGGTCCGCCGGGGCCCCACGCCTGGTTCCACGCCGGTCCGCCGGTGGGGGCGGAGGCGGGGGGCGGGCCGGACGGCGGACCGGCGGAAACGCCCGTCATGCCCGGCAACAGGGGCTCGCCGCCGTCGGAGGGCAGCACGATGCCTTCGCGCGCCGGGCGCCGCGAGGGCTCCTCGCCCTGTCCACTCTGTGTCACCGGGACTCCTACGAATGGGGGACTTTCGGAATCGTCGGCTCACGCTACCGGGTTGTCCGAACGTGCTGCCACGCCGCACAGGGCGTGACCTCCTCCCCTGTGACCGCGATAACAGAACCGGTCCCCCGCGCGCCGTCGAGGCCCTCCGTTCCCGTCCGCCCCCTCGTTCTCCGCCCGTTCACCCGCCGTCCGTTCGCCCTCCGTCCGGGCAGGTGTTCACGCGGCCGTCCGGAGGGCGGCGTTCACGCGGCCGTCCGGAGGTCGACCCGGGCGCCGAACTCCCGTACCACCGCCTCCTCCCGGTACGGCTCCAGCCGCTGCTGGAGGTCCTCCAGGTACTCGGCGCCCCGGTTGGAGCGCAGGGTGGCGAGGAGTTCGACCGCCTTCGTGCCCGTGCCGCACGCCTCCTCGATCTCCCGCCGCTGCACCTGGGCGCTGGCCAGCAGGACGTACCCGATGGCCCGCCTGCGCGCCCGGCCGCGCGGGTGGCGGGCCAGGGCCTCCTCCGCGTACCGCGCCGCCGCGTCGGCCTGCCCCAGGTCCCGGTGGCAGTGCGCCAACTCGTCGGCGAGGTAGGCCTCGTCGAAGTGGGCGATCCAGGCCGGGTCGTCCCCGGAGTCCCGGCCGGCCGCCTCCAGCGCGGCCTCCGCCCGGCCCGCCGCGTCCTGGGCCGCCCGCGCGTCGCCGAGCAGGGCGTGCCCGCGGGCCTCGGCGGCGTGGAACATCGACTCCGCGCGCGGTGTGACGCGCCCTCGCGCGCCTTCCTGCGCCGCGCGCGCCAACTGCGCGATCTCACGCGGGTTCCCGAGCTGCGCGGCGAGGTGGCTCATCGACGCGGCGAGCACATAGCCGCCGTAACCGCGGTCGCCGGCCGCCTGGGCGAGCCGCAGCGCCTGGATGTAGTAGCGCTGGGCGAGGCCGGGCTGGCCGGTGTCGACGGCCATGTACCCGGCCAGTTCGGTCAGCCGGGCGACCGCCGCGAACAGGTCGCGGCCGACCGCCTCCCGGTAGGAGCCGGCGAGCAGCCCGGAGACGACGCTGTTGAGGTAGTGCACGACGACCGGGCGCACGTGCCCGCTGCCGTACTGGTGGTCCAGGTCGACCAGCGCCTGCGTCATCGCCCGCACCGCCGCCACGTCGGACTGGCCCACCCGCGGCCCGGCCGCGCGCGCCACCTGCGCGTCGGGCGCGGAGATCAGCCAGTCCCGGCTGGGCTCGACCAGCGCGGACGACGCGACGGAGGAACCGGACAGGAAGTCCCGCCGCCCCACGTCGCTGCGCCACAGCTCGCAGACCTGCTCGATGGCTCCCAGCACCGTCGGCGAGAACTGGAGGCCGACGCCGGACGCGAGGTTCTTGCCGTTGGCCATGCCGATCTCGTCGATCGTGACCGTACGGCCGAGTTTGCGCCCCAGCGCCTCCGCGATGATCGCCGGCGCCCGGCCGCGCGGCTGTTGTCCGCGCAGCCAGCGGGCCACCGACGTCTTGTCGTACCGCAGGTCGAGACCGTGCTCGGCGCCGCACATGTTGACCCGGCGGGCGAGCCCCGCGTTGGAGCAGCCCGCTTCCTGGATGAGCGCCTGCAGCCGTTCGTTCGGCTGCCGCGCGACGAGAGGCCTTGCGGCCATGGCGTACCCCCTGCTTCATGGCTCGGGTGCCTGCCCGTGCACCGAGTTGACGTGATTTCCGCGGCCGGGCCCCCGGAGGCCCGGCGGAGCGGGCCACCGACAGGAACCGGCCGTGGAGATCAGTGCCCCGCCGACATGCGGAAGATGCGAGGCTTGCGAGGTTTGCCGGGTAACGGCTGCCGCCGTGTCCCCCTGCCTGGCTACCCAACTCCCGCCGCGGATCCTCCCGCGCGCCCCCGGACGTGCCACCATGCGCCCCGACCGCGGAAGCGGTGCTCTCCCCCCGCGCGCGCACGGGCCGTAACCCGGGATGAGCACGGGAGTTGAGATCCACGTGGAAGAGACGATCCCGGGCACCGAGACCGCACAGATCCCCCGGCAGCGCGGCGCATCGTTGCTGGAGGCCGCCGTTGGCTACGCCGAGGAGCGTCACTGGGACGTGTTCCCCGGCACCTGGCTGGAAGCCGTCGACGGGGAGCAGCGCTGCTCCTGCGCGGACCCGGCGTGCGCCGCCCCCGGCGCGCACCCGGCGCGCGCGGACTGGGCGAGCCAGGCGACGGGCAGCGCGACCATGGCCCGCCGGATGTGGCAGAAGCAGCCGTCGGCGTCGGTCCTGCTGCCGACCGGGCGCGCGTTCGACGCGATCGACGTGCCGGAGACGGCCGGGTTCCTCGCGCTGGCGCGCATGCGGCGGTTGGGACTGACGCTCGGTCCGGTGGCGTTGGCCCCGGACCGGCGGATGCGGTTCTTCGTGCTCCCGGGGGCCGTGGTGAAGGTGCCGGAGCTGGTCAGGAGCCTGGGGTGGTCGCCGGCGTCGCTGGATCTGACGGCACTGGGGGAGAACGCGTGGGTCGCGGCGCCGCCCACGCGGTACGGGACGCGGGGGGCCGTGCAGTGGGCGTGCCCGCCGACCCGGACCAACCGGTGGCTGCCGGACGCGGAGGAACTGCTGCCGGCGCTCGCCTACGCGTGCGGACGGGACCGGTAGCTCAGGCGAGCGGGACCGGTAGCTCAGGCGGGCGCGGGGTGGGCGCGTCCGGGGCGCCGGGGCGCCCGCCGAGGTGTGCGGCGAGGCGCGCGGACAGGGGCGCGGACAAGTGCCCGGCGCGGCGGGGCGCGCGGCGAGGCGCCCTCGCCTCAGCGGGCGCTCCTGGGGCTGGGCGGCGGAGCTGGTCGGCGCGGGCGGCCGGGCACGGCTGCCGCAGGCCCTGGGACCGTCGCCGGCGCTGCTCGGCGCGACGCCGACGGCGCTGACGGCCGCTGGTGATCCCGGCCGCTGGTGATCCCGGTGGCCGGTGATCCCGGTGGCCGTCGGCAAGGGGCGGGACGACGCGGCCGGCCGCTCAGTCCCGCAGGCTGTCGAGGAACGGCTCGACGACCGCGCGCCAGGCCTCCGGCTGGTCGTAGTGGACCAGGTGACCGGCGTCGGCGACCTCCGCGTACCGGCCGCGCGGCAGGACCCGGACCATCTCCTGCGCCTCGGCGCGGCCCAGTTCGCCGTCGAGGCCGCGGACGACCAGGGTGGGGCAGCCGACCTGGGCCAGTTCGTCCCAGTGGGCGTCGTGGATCCAGGTCGCCCGGGAGCTGAGCATCTGCTCCGGTTCGAAGACCGGGCGCCAGCCGTCCGCCGACTCCGCCATCACCTCGGCGTAGAACGCGCCGCGGGCCGGGTTGGGCCGGTCCGTCCAGGGGTCGTCCTCGCCGAACCACTTGCGTACGTCGGCGAGGGTGGCGAAAGGGACCGGCCAGGACCGGAGCCACTGGGTCCACTCCTGCTGCGAGGCGGCGCCCAGCGCGGACGCCCGCATGTCGCAGATGACCAGGCCGCGGACCAGGTCGGGGTGTTTGGCGGCGAACTGCCAGGCGGTCAGCGCGCCCATCGCGTGACCGATGAGGACGGCCGGGGCGAGGCCGAGCTGGTCGAGCGCGGCGCCGACGTCCTCGACGTACGCCTCGCGGGTGTAGGACGCCTGCGGGGGCTTCTCGCTGCGGCCGTGGCCGCGCTGGTCGAGGGCCACGGCGCGGTGGCGCTCGGAGAGCCAGCGGGCGGTGGCCGCCCAGTGCGAGGCGCGGCCCATCAGGCCGTGCAGCAGCAGGACCCCCGGGGCGGTCGCCTCGCCGGCCGTCGGGTCGGCTTTGGGTGGGTCACCGAACTCCCAGGCCGCGAGGCGTACGCCGCCCGCCCCGGTCACGTCGATACGCCGCGCCATGGTCCTGGCACCCCCAAGATCCGCTCGGACCTGATCTGCCTGCCGTGCTGGTGTACTCGCCCTGCCACCGCAGGGTATCGAATGCCTATTCGAAAAAGCCGTCCTGCCGGGCAATACCCCTCGTTCGAGTGACACCCCGCGGGGATTGACCGCCGCTGTCGAGGGGAGATCTCCAGCGGGAGGCGGACCGCTCGGGGAAATCGGTCCGCGGGGATGACCCTGAGAGCTCGGGGCTCCGGGTCAGCACAGGGGAGGGCCGGCCCCGGCGCCGCACGGCGCCGGGGCCCTCTGTCGTCTCCGCGGCACGCCCTCCCCCTCTCCGGACCGCGACTTCCCCTCGCGGCCCCGAGCCTTCGTCATATGCCTCAGCGACAGCCTCGCACGCGAACCGCGCGGACGCTGCCGTTCGGGCGGACCGAATTCCGCGTTCGACGGGACGGAAACGCCGGCGCAACATCACCGCCGCTCACGGCGGCCGGCGTGCCGGCGCTCGACGCCGGGTCAACGACCGGTGCGGGGGCGGCACTCGGCGCATGCGCCAGCCCCCGCGCCGGGGCGGTACTCGGCAAACGTGCCGTCCCCCGTCGCCGGATCGTGCTCGACGGGCGGGTCGGCCCCGACGGACGGGTCAGCGCTTGGCGGGCGGGGCGGCGGTTGGCGGGCGGCTCAGTGCTTGGCGGGCGGGTCAGCGCTTGGCGACGAAGACGTGGGAGGCGACCTCCGACTCCAGCTCGGCCGCCTCGCCGCCGCTGCCCACCAGCACGCCGCCCGCGGACTCCGTCACGCTCACCACCGAACCGGGCTGCACGCCCGCCCGGCGCAGCGTGTACATCAGCTGCGCGTCCGTCTGGATGGGCTCGCCGATGCGGCGCACGACCACCGACTTGCCCTCGGCGCCCGGGTCCAGGTCGGAGAGCGCGACCAGGCCGGCGTCCAGGAACGGGTCGGCGGTGTACGTCTCGCCCAGCTCCTCCAGGCCCGGGATCGGGTTGCCGTAGGGCGACTCGGTGGGGTGGCGCAGCAGTTCGAGGACGCGGCGCTCCACGGCCTCGCTCATCACGTGCTCCCAGCGGCAGGCCTCGGCGTGCACCTGCTCCCACTCCAGACCGATCACGTCGACGAGCAGGCACTCCGCGAGCCGGTGCTTGCGCATCACGCGGGTGGCGAGCTTGCGGCCCTCGTCGGTCAGCTCCAGGTGCCGGTCGCTGGCGACGGACACCAGGCCGTCGCGCTCCATCCGCGCCACCGTCTGGCTGACCGTCGGACCGCTCTGGTCGAGCCGCTCCGCGATCCGGGCGCGCATGGGGACCACACCTTCCTCCTCCAGCTCGAGGATGGTGCGGAGATACATCTCCGTGGTGTCGATCAGTCCGGACATACGTGCCCCTCGATGAGATCTTCCGGAGGCTCGACGGCTCTCCGGCGCGTGCGCTGGCCCTGCCATCAATTCTGACGCATACCGCTGACAGCCGTGCCGCGCCGAGGAGAAGGGCCGAACGGGGTATCGAGCGTACCGCCCGGCCCCTCGCGCCCGCGTCCGCCGTATTGACACCGCACTGGTCCAGACCGCACCGTGAGGCGCTGCGCCGTACGTCACGGCGCGGCACAGGCGCCGCCCAGCCGCACCGAAGCCACACCGAAGCCACACCGAAGGCCACACCGAAGGGGCTCCGCATGAGCGACCGCAAGCCGGCCGGCCAGTTCCTCGACGCGGCGGTCGGTCTGCTGCGCCGCGTCCGGGACGAGGAGGAAGCGGCGGTGGAGGCGGCGGGCGCGCTGCTCGCGGACACCGTGGAGCGGGGCGGCCGGCTGTTCGCCTTCGGCGCGGGGCACTCGTCGCTGCCCGCGCAGGACGTCGTCTACCGGGCCGGCGGCCTGGCCCTGATGAACCTGCTGACGGTGCCGGGGGTCGTGGGCGTCGACGTGCGGCCCGCCACGCTGGGCTCCGCCCTGGAGCGCGTGGACGGCCTCGCCGGGGCCGTGCTGGACGCCTCGCCGCTGCGGGAGGGCGACGCACTGGTGGTCATCTCCCTTTCGGGGCGCAACGCGCTGCCCGTGGAGATGGCCCTGCACGCCCGCGCGCGGGGCATCCGCGTCATCGGCGTGACCTCGGTCGCGTACGCCACCGGCACCCGGTCCCGGCACTCCTCCGGCACCTTCCTGAAGGACCACTGCGACGTCGTGCTCGACTCCAAGGTCGCCGTCGGGGACGCGGAGCTGACCCTGGACGCCGTCCCGGCGCCGTTCGCCCCCGCGTCCACGGTGGTCACGGCCGCCCTCATGCAGGCCGTACTGGCCACCACGGCCGCCGCCCTCGCCGACCGCGGCGTCGAACCGCCGCTGCTGCGCTCGGGCAACGTGGACGGCGGCCACGACTGGAACAACCGGGTCCTGGAGCAGTACGGGGACCGCATCTTCTACCACCACTGAACCGGCGGCCGGACCGGCGGCGGGCCCGTCCCTCCGGGCCTACCGGTCCCGCTCCCCCACCGCGCCGGTCAGGTCCAGCGCCGCCGCGATGCGCAGGGCCACGTCCTCCGCGTGGGCCACGTCGGACCGCTCGAAGGCGCCGCGGCCGGCGCCCCGCAGGAACGTCACGACACCGAGCGCGCGCCCGCGGCTGCGCAGGACCGCGCACAGGGCGTGCGCCGTGCCCTCCGGCCACTGCCGGGACCGCGCCCACGCGCGCGCCCGGTCGGCCGGCATCGTCCCGGCGCTCGCCCGCACCGGGCCGGACCGCTCCACGCACTGCACCGCCGGGTGGCCCTGGTCGTAGCGGACCGGCAGCCCCGCCGCCCCGGTCGGCGCGCTCGGCCCCGGCGTGCCGGAGGGCGTGGCCGCGAACCGGACCAGCCGGACCTCACCGGCCGCCTCCGTGTCGGTGAGCGGGGCGCCCGCCACCCGGTCGATGAGCGCGTGGTCGGCGAACCCGGCCAGCGCGAAGTCCAGGTGGACGCAGGCCGCCTCGGCCGGGTCCTCGCACTCCGCCGCCGCCCGCGCCGCCCGGTGCGACTGGTGGGAGCGGAACCTGAGCAGCGACGCCTCCTGCTCGGCCTGCCGGGCCTCGGTGACGTCCTGGAACAGCCAGCCCACACCCAGCGGCACCGGCTCCTCCGCCAGCGGTGACGCAAGGCGCAGGAACCCGCTGCTCCAGCACCGCCGCCGCTCCCCGTCCGGGGTGCGCACGCTCACCCATATCTCGGCGGGCGCGGGCGGCGCGCCCTGGGCCAGGACGTGGGTCAGCGCGCTCTCCAGTTCCTCGACGCCCTGGGCGAGCAGATCGCCCAGCGGCCGGCCCAGTACGGACGTGCGCGCCATGCCGAAGGCCCGCGCGGCGTGCGCGTTGACGACGGCCGGACGCAGGTCGGCGTCGACCAGCACCACGCCCCAGTTCGCGTCCTCGAACAGGGCCTCGCTCAGCGCGATCGACCGCTCCAGGTCGATCTGGACGTGCACCTCGCTGAAGGCGCAGTACAGACCGGCGGGCTCGCCGTCCGGGCCGCGTACGGCCGCGGACTGGGTGCGCACCAGCACCCGTCCGCCGTCCTTGGTGAGCAGCGCGAACTCGTGCACCTGCCGGCCCGGCGCGCGCATCGCCGCGAGGAGCCGGCCCTCGGTCTCCTCGGCGTCCGCGCTGCGCACGGCCCACCCGGCGAAGCCCTTGCGGCCCACCGCCTCGGCCGCCGTCCAGCCGAGGATGCGCTCCGCCTCGCGGTTCCAGTGGGTGATGACGCCGTCCGCGTCGAACGCGCACAGCGCCGCGTCCATCCCGTCCAGCAGGGCGGCCAGCAGGTCCGCGCCCTCCCGCTCGGGTGGCTCGGGCCGGTCCGGCCCCAGCTCGTCGGTGGCCCCACTACGCCGGGAAGCACTCACCCGGACCCCCCTGCAAGCTGCGTCGGTACTGGCCTTCATTCAACTCGAACGTGACCCAGGGCACACCTGGTTCCCGCAATAATGCAGGAATCGTTGCACGCCGGAAATCCGTCCCGCCCCGCCGCCCGGGTCGCGGGCACGCGTCCACGGGCACGGATCGCGGGTGCGGGGCGCCGGGCGCGGGCACGGGTCGCCGGGCGCGGGCACGGGTCGCCGGGCGCGGGCCACGGGTCGCCGGGCGCGGGCCACGGGTCGCGGGAAAATGGGTTGAGCGTCTGCCGGACGCTTCCTAGTGTGTGAGGTACACGAGAAGGGAGGTGGTTCGGCAGATGTACAAAAACCGGACGCGTGAGGTGGCTGCGGGCTAGCGGCCCGTCACCACACCCAGTGCGGTGCCGGACCAGCGCGTGACAGAGGCGCGCAGCCGGCCCGATCTCCAGCAGTCACCCGACCCGCGAGTCGTCGGTACGTCCGGCCGGCTCCTCCACGGAGGAACCAGACTCGCGGGTCGTCTGCGTGTGCGGTGACGTCTACAGCGACTCGTAGCCTTCGATCTCGCGGGGGTCGCGGGGGCCGGGGCCGGTGTAGCGGGCCGAGGGGCGGACCAGGCGGCCGGTGCGCTTCTGCTCCAGGATGTGGGCCGACCAGCCGGCCGTGCGGGCGCAGGTGAACATGGACGTGAACATGTGGGCCGGTACTTCGGCGAAGTCCAGGACGATGGCCGCCCAGAACTCGACGTTGGTGGCCAGGACGCGGTCCGGGCGGCGGGCGTGGAGTTCGGCGAGGGCCGCCTTCTCCAGGGCCTCGGCGACCTCGAAGCGCGGGGCGCCCAGTTCGCGGGCGGTGCGGCGCAGGACGCGGGCGCGGGGGTCCTCGGCGCGGTAGACGCGGTGGCCGAAGCCCATCAGGCGTTCGCCCCGGTCCAGGGCGCGCTTGACGTACGCCTCGGCGTCGCCGGTGCGCTCGATCTCCTCGATCATGCCGAGGACGCGGGAGGGGGCGCCGCCGTGCAGCGGCCCGGACATGGCGCCGACGGCCCCGGAGAGGGCGGCGGCCACGTCGGCGCCGGTGGAGGCGATGACGCGGGCGGTGAAGGTGGAGGCGTTCATGCCGTGCTCGGCGGCGGAGGTCCAGTAGGCGTCGACGGCGGCGACGTGCTTGGGGTCGGGTTCGCCGCGCCAGCGGATCATGAAGCGTTCGACGACCGACCGGGCCTTGTCGATCTCGCGCTGCGGGACCATCGGCAGTCCCTGGCCGCGGGCCGACTGGGCGACGTAGGACAGGGCCATGACGGCGGCGCGGGCGAGGTCGGCGCGGGCCTGCTCGGCGTCGATGTCGAGCAGGGGCCGGAGTCCCCAGACGGGGGCCAGCATGGCGAGGGCGGACTGGACGTCGACCCTGATGTCGCCGGAGTGGACCGGGATGGGGAAGGGCTCGGCGGGCGGCAGGCCGGGGTCGAAGGCGCCGTCGACGAGCAGGCCCCAGACGTTGCCGAAGGAGACGTGCCCGACCAGGTCCTCGATGTCGACGCCGCGGTAGCGCAGGGCGCCGCCTTCCTTGTCGGGCTCGGCGATCTCCGTCTCGAACGCGACGATTCCTTCCAGCCCGGGTACGAAGTCGGACATCAGGCGGCTCCTCGTGATCGTGGTCCTGGTGGGACGAGGGGCGTGCGCCGCCCCGTGGATCCGCGGTCGTCGTCCCCGGTCCGCGGCCTTGGCGGCCACCCCGGTGACGTCCCGTACGCGGCACGATATCCCTGAGTGCCACTTCTGGGGAGGGTGTACGGCACTGAGTGCCACGGCGTGACGAAGGACACCGTGCGGCCGTATCCGATGCGGCAAGATGACAAGGTGACCGACGCACACGCCGCCGCCCCGGACCTCGCCTCGATGCGCAAGCAGTACCGGGCCGATGGGCTCGGGGAGACCGAGCTGGCCGCCACGCCCGTGGAGCAGTTCGCCCGCTGGTTCCGGCGGGCGGCGACGGACGGCGGTCTCTTCGAGCCGAACGCCATGGTCGTCTCGACGGCCGACGCGGAGGGGCGGCCCAGCTCCCGTACGGTGCTGTTGAAACACTTCGACGAGGCGGGTTTCGTCTTCTACACCAACTACGGCTCGCGCAAGGCCCGTGACCTGGCGGCCAACCCGCACGTCTCGCTCCTCTTCCCCTGGCACCCGATGGCCCGGCAGGTGATCGTCACCGGGACCGCGCGGCGCACCGGGCGGGACGAGACGGCCGCGTACTTCCGGACCCGCCCGCACGGCTCCCAGCTCGGGGCGTGGGCCAGTACCCAGTCGGCGGTGGTCGCGGACCGGGCGGCCCTGGACGCCGCGTACGCCGAGCTGGCCGCCCGGTACCCGGAGGGCGAGCAGGTGCCGGTGCCGCCGCACTGGGGCGGGTTCCGGGTGGTGCCGCGGACGGTGGAGTTCTGGCAGGGGCGGGAGAACCGGCTGCACGACCGGCTGCGGTACGTCGCCGAGGACGGCGGGGGCTGGCGGGTGGAGCGGCTCGGTCCGTGACGGCGGTGTCCGCCGCGGCGGGGGCTCAGTCCCGGACGCGGGGCTCCGGGGCCGGGTCCGGCGGCGAGCGCCTTCCCGACCAGGGGCCAGAACGCCTGCGGATCGGTCACCGCGAGGTGGGCGCAGTGGTCCGTCCAGGCGAGGTGGGCGATCTGGTGGGCGGCGGTCCAGTCGGGGGCGGGAGTGGCGAGGGCCCATCGCGCGGGGGTCGACTCGGCTGCCCGGGAGTCGAGTCCGGCACTTCCGGCGCGTAGGCCGTCGAGGACGGGCGTCGGGTCGGCCATGGCGGAGGAGCACGGCAGCGGCGACACCAATAAGCAGGCGCGCTTGCTTTGATTTCCGGCGGTCCCCGCCTCCCGGGGCCGGCCGCGGCTCACCTCGGAGCCGCCCCCCTTCGGGGTCAGCCGCGGTTGACCCCGGAACCGCCCCTTTGGGGTCAGCCGCGGTTCGCCTCGGAGCCGCCGCGGGGGGACGGTCCGGCGGCGGCTGCGGCCCTTCGCCGGTCCGCGCCGCGATGCCGCCGTCCGCGGAGGCGGGGTTCGCCCCGGCCCGCCTGGGTGCGTACCGCTCCCAGGCTCGCGGCGATGACGAGGGCGATCGCGGCCGTCTCCACGACGGACAGGGCCTGGTCCAGGACGAGGAAGCCGGCCCCGGCCGCGAGGGCGGGCTCCAGGCTCATGAGGATCGCGAAGGTGGAGGCGGGCAGGCGGCGCAGGGCGAGCAGTTCCAGGGTGTAGGGGAGGACGGAGGAGAGCAGCGCCACCGCCGCGCCCAGGCCCAGCGTCACCGGGTCGACCAGTTTCGCGCTCGACTCGGCGATGCCCATCGGCAGGAAGAGCAGCGCGCCCACCGCCACCGCCAGCGCCAGCCCGTCGGCCTGCGGGAAGCGGCGGCCGGTACGGGCGCTGAACACGATGTACGCCGCCCACATGACGCCCGCCCCCAGCGCGAACGCGACCCCCGCCGGGTCGAGGCCGCCGAAGCCCCCGCCGCCGAGCAGGAACACCCCGGCGAGGGCCAGTCCGGCCCAGAGCAGGTTGGCCGCCCGGCGCGAGGCCAGCACGGAGAGGGCGAGGGGGCCGAGGACCTCCAGGGTGACGGCCGGACCGAGCGGGACACGGGCGACCGCCTGGTAGAAGAGGCCGTTCATGCCGGCCATGGCGGCCCCGAAGACGATCACCGTGTGCCAGTCGGCGCGGGAGTGACCGCGCAGCCGGGGACGGCAGGCCAGGAGCAGCACCACGGCGGCGACGGCCAGCCGCAGCGTGACGACGCCGAGCGCGCCGGCCCTCGGCATCAGGGTCACCGCCAGCGCGCCGCCGAACTGCACCGACAGCCCGCCGGCGAGGACCAGGCCGACCGGTCCGAGGGCGCCCCGGCGGCCGGGGGCTCCCCCGGTCGGGGCCGCGCCGCTTGTCGCGGGGGCGGCCTGGGCCGGGATGCCGGGCTCGGCACTGAGGGTGTTCACGGAGGCTCCGGGGACGGTGGGGCGGGGGTGGGGGCGGGGACCGGGCGACGAGGGCGGCCGGTGATGACGACGGACGGGCTCGCGTCCATACCACTGTACTGTGTGGTACAGGTCACTGGACTCGAACGGTCGCACGGTCCTGCCATGCGACTGCCCCGGGCCGGGTACGCGGCCGTCAACGCGCGCCCGGCGCGCGGACCGGCGGCCCGCGCCGGGTAGCGTCCGCGGCGGCGGCGCTCCCGGCCCGCCGCTCCCCTTCCGTCCCACCCCGCCCCCGGAGGCCCCGTGAGCCGACTCCTCGCCCGACTCTGGCGTGCGCTGCGTCCTGTGCAGAGCCGCCTGATGTGGTTGCTGAACCCGAAGTTCGTGGTCGGTGTGACCGGCGTCGTACGGGACGGCGACGGGCGGGTCCTGCTGCTGCGGCACCGGATGTGGCCGCCCGGCCGCCAGTGGGGGCTGCCCAGCGGTTTCGCGCACAAGGGGGAGGACTTCCGGCGGACCGTGATCCGCGAGGTCAAGGAGGAGACCGGCCTCGACGTGGAGGCGGGCCGGCTGGTCATGCTGAACAGCGGCTTCCGCACCCGGCTGGAGGTGGCCTACGAGGCCCGGCTGCTCGGCGGCGAGCTGCGCGTCGACCCGTTCGAGATCCTGGAGGCCCGCTGGTGCCGGCCCGACGAACTGCCGGAGGACGTCCAGCCGGTGTGCCGCCCGCTGGTCCGGGGCGAGACCGCCTGCTGAACCGGACCGCGCCGGACGATGCCGGACCGCGCCGGGCCGGACCGGACAGGGCCGGACCAGGCCTGGTGGTGTCCAGCGGTGCCCTGGTGGGGCCCGCGCCTGGTGTGCCCCGTCGCCGTAGGGCGCCCGGTGGTGTCCAGCGCCCTTGGCGGCCCCCGCGACACCCCGGCGGGGCCTTGGCCCCGCGCTTTCGTGAAGCGCGCTGTCCGGCAGGTGATCAGGCAGCCAGAAAGCTCCTCTGCCCAGCGGGAACGAGGGTTGCCGAGCTCCTTGTTCCCACCTCTGGCGAGGCGCTTTCCAGGTGAAGCGGCCCATCGGGTCCGGCCCCCATGCCCTTGTCCGGGGTGACAGCCGCGCCGTGGTCTCGCGGGCCGGTTCGGTCCTGCCGGTCGAAACGGTCCGCGAGACCGGCCTCGGCCAGGCCATGTCCGCAGCACTCGCCTCCTGACGGAAGCCGCGGGCCGCCCATGGCCCGGGCAAGGTCCTCGTGGATCCCGCAGTGGCGGTCGCGCTCGGCGGGGACCGCCTCGCCGGCATTACGCAGCCGCGGGCCGAACCGGCCGCGTTCGGGCCGGTCGCCTCCGCCCCGACGGTCTCCCGCCCGAATGCCCCGGCGGTGGACCAGCGAGCCGTCCCGGCAGACCACCCCGACGCCAGGACGTGTCCGGCTCACGGCTCAACCGGCAGCCGGGTGGCGGCGTCCATCAGCGGGGTTCCGTAGACGTCCGCCCGCCTGCCACGAGCAACGGAAAGCGGAACGGTCCGCCGACCACGCCGGCGGACCGGCACGAAAGATCGAGGCTATCCCCCAATCCAGGTGTTACCGATTCCACCGAAGGCCATCTTCACCTCGGCGTCCTCTTCTTTCCCGTTCTTCGAGTCGGTCACATTCGAACTATGCGCGGCTGGACCCTCCTTCGCCACGGATCCGGCACCGTTCGAGTACCCTGCGAGCCCCACGGCCGTCGCCGCCAGTGCCGCCCCGGCGATCCAGCCCACGGCCCTCTTCCTGTGAATGTTCGAGACCATGCCGGCGTTCCTTTCGATGATTCAAACGGTCGGATCAGGCGCTGTTCCCTCTTCGGGCGAACCCGGCGTGCGATGCGGCCTTGACGCACGCCATCTCCCTTGAGTACGACGCGGGTTGCCCGCACTGGGTTCAATGTGCGCGTCAAAAGGCGGGCCCGGAACGGAAAAGAGCACTTTCCAGGCGAGAGGTTCCATTTCGTCGTGTCCGCGTGTCCACGGCGGGGGCGGCGGCCGGTCGGTGGTCTCCCGGGCCGGGGCCGTGCTGCTGGTGGAGACGGTCCGCGAGGCCGGCCCGGACCAGGCGTTGTCCGCGGCCCTGGGGCCGTGGCGCGAGGCCCGGGCGGCGCACGGTCCGGGCAAGGTCCTGCTGGATGTGGCGCTCGCGGTGGCGCTGGGCGGGGACTGCCTGGCCCGATGTCGCGACGGTGCGGGCCGAACCGGCTGCGTTCGGGCGGTCGCTTCCGACCCGACGCTCTCCCGGCTCGTCGACCCCCTCGCCGCCGGTGGGACACGGGCCCTGACCGCCCTTCGTGCCGTCCGGGCCGATGTGCGGGAACGGGTCCGGAAGCTGGCCGGTGACACGGCACCGGACACCGGCGGGCAGGTGACCGCGGACCTCGACGGCGTCCTCGCCCCGGCCCGCTCCAAGAAGCAGGACGCGGCGGCGACCTGGGAGAAGCCCTTCGGGCACCGTCCGCTGACGGGCTTCGCCGACCACGGCCGCGGCGGGTCCGGCGAGCCGGTCGCGGGCCTGCCGCGGCCCGGGAACGCCGGCTCCGACACCGCCGCCGACCACCTCACCGCCGCCCGGCCGGCCCCGGCCCGGCTGCCGGAACAGTGCCGACGGGAACGGCGGACCCTGATCCGCGCCGACTCCGGCGGCGGTACCGCGCCTTCGTCGACCGGCTCGCCCAGCGCGGGCGGTGGCTGTCGTACTCGGTCGGCATGACCATCACCGACGCCCTCCACCCCGCTGTCCTGAGGGTGCCGCCGCGGCCTGGACGCCGGCCGTGGAACCCGACGGCGGCATCCGCGACGGCGCCCGGGTCGCGGAGACCGGCGCCGGCAGCGGCTGTGCGGCCGGCCGGCCGAAGGGCACGCGTCTGATCGTCCGGAGGGAACGTCCGCACCACGGCCCCCAGTCGCGCCTCACCGACGCCGACGGCCGTCGCCAGGACCACGGCGCCGCCGCCGGCCACCCACCGGCGTTCACCGCCACGCCGCCGCGTCCGCCCCGGCCCGTCGCCTCGATCGCCCATACGCTCCAGCACGCCTCACCGGACCGAACGGTTCCGGTCGGCCGGGGCGGACCGGTCAGGTCAGGTCAGGGCAGGGCAGGGCAAGGCAGGGCAAGGCAGGGCGGCCGGGGAAGGAGTCCGCGCCGTATCGGAGGACAGCAGCCCGGCGGGTGTCACCGAGGGGCTCAGATGAGCGGAGTGGTGTCACCTGGGGCCGCACTGTCATCCGCATCCGGCTCCCCCGGTCCCTCCCTCTGTCCCTCCCCCGGCCCCTCCCCCGATCCCTCTTCCTGCCCCTCCCCCAGTCCCTCCGCCAGCACCTCCGCCAGGTGCCGGCCCCGCGTCCCGGTCAGCTGCTCCAGTTGCGTACGGCAGGAGTAGCCGTCCGCCAGGACCACCGCCCCGGGCGGCGCCTCGCGCACCGACGGCAGGAGGCGGTCCCGCGCGCACGCCACCGACACCTCGTAGTGGCCCGCCTCGAAGCCGAAGTTCCCGGCCAGCCCGCAGCAGCCGCCGGCCAGTTCGCCGGTGAGGCCCGCGGCGGCGCGCAGCCGGCGGTCGGCCGCGATGCCGAGGACGGCGTGCTGGTGGCAGTGGGTCTGGCCGGTGACCGGACGGTCCAGGGCCGGCGGGGTCCAGTCGGGGGCGTGGCGTTCCAGTGCCTCGGCGAAGGTGAGGACGCGGCCGGCGAGGACGGCGGCACGCGGGTCGTCGTGCAGCAGTTCGGGCAGGTCGGTGCGGAGGGCCGCCGCGCAGCTCGGCTCCAGGACGACGACCGGGGCGGCCGTCGCCAGTACCGGTTCCATCAGGTCGAGCGTGCGGCGCAGGACCGCGCGGGCCCGGTCGAGCTGCCCGGTGGAGACGTACGTCAGCCCGCAGCAGACCCGGCCGCGCCGGGCCGTCAGCAGGGCCGCGGGCGAGCGGGTCCGGCCGTCGCCGACCGCGCCGCGCCCCGGCCGCAGCGTCGGCGGCAGCGCCACCCGCAGCCCCGCCGCCTCCAGGACGCGTACGGCCGCCCGTCCCACGGACGGCGACAGGTGCTCGGTGAACGTGTCGGGCCACAGCACGACCAGGTCGCCGCCGGCACCATCGGCACCGCCGTCGGCGGAGGGCCGCCGCCGCCCGCGCCACCACCGGCTGAACGTCTCGCCGGCCAGCCGCGGGATCTCCCGCTCGGCCGCGATGCCGCCCAGCCGCTTGGCCACCGCGGCCACCGGACGCACGGAGGCCAGCGCGTTGAGGGCGGTTGCCGTCCGGGTACGGGAGGCCCAGCGCAGCCACACCGGCAACCACCCCATCGTGTAGTGGGCGGCGGGGCGGCGCCGGCCCGCGTAGTGGTGGTGCAGGAACTCCGCCTTGTACGTGGCCATGTCCACCTCGACCGGGCAGTCCGAGCGGCAGCCCTTGCAGGACAGGCACAGGTCGAGGGCGTCGCGGACCTCCGTGGACCGCCAGCCGTCGGTGATCACCTCACCGGCGAGCATCTCGTGCAGCAGCCGGGCCCGGCCCCGCGTCGAGTGCTCCTCCTGGCCGGTCGCCCGGAACGACGGGCACATCACGGACGCGCCCGCCGCCACCGCCGTACGGCACTTGGCGACCCCGACGCAGCGCCGGACCGCCGCCGTGAAGTCGCCGCCGTCGGACGGGTAGCCGAAGGCGACGTCGACCGGTGCGCGCGGCAGGACGGCGAAGCGGAGGTCCGCGTCGAGGGGGGCCGGGCGGACCAGCACGCCGGGGTTGAGCAGGCCGTCCGGGTCCCAGACGGCCTTGGCCCGCTCGAAGAGGGCGACCGTTTCGGCGCCGTACATGCGCGGCAGCAGTTCCGCGCGGGCCAGCCCGTCGCCGTGCTCGCCCGACAGCGAACCGCCGTGTGACACCACCAGGTCCGCCAGTTCCCCGGAAAAGCGCCGGAAGCGGGCGACTCCGGCGTCCGTCAGCAGGTCGAAGTCGATCCGGACGTGGACGCAGCCCTCCCCGAAGTGCCCGTACGGCGTGCCGCGCAGCCCGTGGGCGGCCAGCAGCGCCCGGAAGTCGCGCAGGTAGGCGCCCAGCCGGGCGGGCGGCACCGCGCAGTCCTCCCAGCCGGGCCAGGCCTCGCTGCCGTCCGGCATCCGGGTCGCCGTACCGGCCGCGTCCTCCCGCATCCGCCACAGCGCCCGCCGCCCGGCCGGGTCGGTCACCACGCGGGCGTCCACGGCGTCGGCGGCCCGCACCACCGCCCGCGCCCGCGCGCGGGCCTCGGCCGGGGTGGCGCCGCCGGTCTCCACGAACAGCCACGCCCCGCCCCCGGGCAGTCCGGCCGGGTCGGGCACCAGGTCGGCGGCCATCCCCTCCACCGTCAGCGGCCCCAGCGGCAGCAGTCCGGCCGCCGCCTCGGCCGCCGCGCCCTCCTCGCCGTACCCGAGCACCGCCAGGGCCCGCGCGGGCGGCGCCTCGACCAGCCGGACGACCGCCTCGGTCAGCACGCCCAGCGTGCCCTCGGAGCCGCAGAAGGAGCGGGCGACGTCCGCGCCGCGCTCCGGCAGCAGGGCGTCCAGGGCGTAGCCGGAGATACGGCGGGGCAGGCCGGGGAAGCCGGCGCGCAGCCGCGCCGACTCGCCGGCCACCAGCGCGCGCAGGCCGGCGGGCGCCCCGGCCCACCCCGGTCCGGGCCGCAGCCGCTCGCCGCGCGCGGTGAGGACCGACAGCCCGGCGACGTTGTCGGCGGTCGTCCCCCAGGCCACCGAGTGGGAGCCGCAGGAGTTGTTGCCGATCATGCCGCCGAGGGTGCACCGGCCGTGGGTGGAGGGGTCGGGGCCGAAGCGCAGGCCGTGCGGGGCGGCGGCCTCCTGGAGCCGGTCCAGGACGAGGCCGGGCTGTACGACGGCCGTGCGGGCCCCGGGGTCCAGGGAGAGCAGCCGGTTCATGTGCCGGGTGAAGTCCAGGACCACACCGGTCCCGGTCGCCTGGCCCGCGATCGACGTGCCGCCGCCGCGCGCCACGACCGGCACGCCCCGCGTCCGGCACACCTCCAGGACGGCCGCCACGTCGTCGGCGTCGCGCGGGGCGACCACGCCCAGCGGGACCCGGCGGTAGTTGGACGCGTCCATGGTGGTCAGGGCCCGGGCGGTCGCGTCGAAGGAGACCTCGCCGCGCACGGCCGCCCGCAGCGCGCTGCGCACCTCGGGCCCGGCTTGTGCTGCATCCGTCATGCCCTCAGCATGCCCAGCTGGGAGGGGGACCGCTTCGGGCCACCGACGGCGGCGCGTTCGCGCCCGGCGTGTTTGCCGTAGTTGTTCCTGTGATCTGATGCTAAGAACGTGACACTAATGTGCCCAACGCGATCGTGAAGTCTCTTATAGTGACCGTCAGGTAGCCAAAGGTGTCGTCCGGCACTGGAGAAGACTGCCGAAAACCGACCACGAAAACCCGACACTTCCCCCACGGAACGCCCCCGACGACACCACCCGAGGAACATCCCGCAGGCCGCCGCCCCGCCCGGTGGACGCCGGCGGACTCGACCGAGGAACCGACTGATGACCTCCCCACCGCCTCCCGGCGAACGCCCCGCCATATCCAGCCTCCTGCCCGCCTTCCTGGTCACCGCGGTGCCGGCCGGACTGGCGGTGACCGCCGCGGTCCTCGTCGCGCCCGAGAGCGCGCGGGTCCCGCTCGCGCTGGGCGGCGGCGTGGCCGGCCTGCTGCTGAGCGTGGCGGTGGCCGTGGCCGTGCACGGCGTCCGGGCGGCCCGGGCGGCTCGCCGTCGGCTGGAATCCGTCAACCAGGAGATGGGGCGGCTGCTCCAGGAGCGCGTCCGGACCGCCGAGGAGGCCCGCCAGGAACGCGCCCGGCTCACCGACGAACTGGACAGGGAACGCGCCCGGCTGACGGCCGAACTGGTCCAGGAACGCGCCCGCGCGGCGGCCGAACTGGCCCAGGAGCGCACCCGGCTCACCGGGGAGCACGTCGCCGAACACGCCCGGCTCGTCAAGGAGCACGCCACCGAGCACGCCCGGCTCACCGGGGAGCACGCCGCCGAACTCGCCCGGCTCACCGAGGAGCACGCCGCCGAACTCGCCCGGCTCACCGAGGAACACACCGCGGAGCGGGCCCGGCTGACCGGGGAGATCGCCCGGCTCACCAAGAAGCTCCGTGAGTCCGAGGCCCGCCGCACCGCCGCCGTCTCCGCCACCGCCAACGTCGCCGGACGCCTCCAGGCGCTGGCCACCGCCACCCTCGCCGACCTGCGCGCGATGGAGGAACGCCACGCCGACGAGGACGTCCTCGCCGACCTCCTCCAGCTCGACCACCGCACCGCCCAGGCCGGACGGCTCGCCGACTCCGTCGCCGTCCTCGCGGGGGCCCGCTCGGGGCGCCGCTGGGCCCGGCCGATCGGCATGGAGTCCATCCTGCGCGGCGCGATGGGCCGGATCAGCGGCTACCAGCGGGTCCGCGTCCACTCCACCAGCGAGACCGCGGTCGCCGGGCACGCCGCCGAGGGCGTGATGCACGCGCTGGCCGAGATCCTGGACAACGCCGCGAACTTCTCCCCGCCGACGGCGGAGGTCCACGTCTACGTCGAGGAGGTCCCGGCCGGCGCCATCGTGTCCGTCGAGGACAGCGGTCTGGTCATGGGCGACGTCCAGCTGCGCCGCGCCGAACGCGCGGTGTCCGGCAAGACCGCCGGGCTGGGCGGTCTGACCGGCACCCGGCTGGGACTCGCCGTGGTGGGGCGGCTGGCCCAGCGGTACGGCCTGAAGGTGTCGTTCCGTCCGTCGGCCCGGGGCGGCACGGGCGTGCTGATGCTGATCCCGCAGGAGCTGCTGGTCTCGGCGGACGGTTCGAGGTCCGCCCTGTCCGCTGCGGCCGCGGGCGCCACCGGGACGGGAGCGGCGGTTCCGGCGCTCCCGCGGAAGGCCTCGGCGGGCTCGGCCGACGCGGCCGACACGGTCTCCGCACCCCCCCGGCTGCCGCAGCGCCACGGTTCCGCCCCGGCGGACCGCCCGGGCCGGGCCACCGGGCCCCGGCACACCGCGGTCCCCGCCACCGGAACCGGCCCCGACAGCCCCGACGGCCCGAAGCACTCGGACACCACGGCCCACCCCGACACCCCGGACCACCGGGGCGCCACGGACCACGAAGGCGCCATGGACCACCGAGGCACCACGGACCACCGAGGCACCACGGACCACCGAGGTACCACGGACCACCAGAGCGCCACCGACCACCAGAGCGCCACGGGCCACCCCGGCTTCCCGGCGGTCTCCGGCACCTCCGGCGCCCCGGCGGAAACCGCCCCGGCCCCGGCGGCCGGCCCCGCGGCCGGGTCCCCGGACTCCTCCACCGAGTTCCCCGCCCCTTCCGCCGAGGGCTCCGTGCTCCCGCACGGGCTCCCCCGGCGCCGTCGCGGACGCACCCTCGCCGAGGCCGAGCGCGCGCGCCTGGCGCAGCACTCCGCCGCGCCGCGCACCCCGCCGACCCGCGAGGAGGCGAAGGCCCGCGTCGCCCGCTTCAGCAGCTTCCGGCAGGCCGTACGCGGCCCCTCCGCCCAGCCCGCGCCCGAAGCCCCCGAAGCCCCCGAGGCCCCCGAGGCCCCTGGGACCAGCGAAACTCCCGAGGCCACCGAACTCCTCGGCACCCCCGCACCCCCGGAGGCCCCCGCGACCACACCCACCCCGGACCCGCGGGCCACCGACCCCGCCGGCACCACCGATCCCGTCGGCACCAAGGGCCCCGCCGGCGCCGACGGCCCCGCGACGGCCCCCGGCACCCCTTCCCACCCGTAACCCCACCCGGAAGGCGACACCACACTCATGACCGGCACGACGACCGCCGACGACAAGCTCACGTGGCTGATAGAGGGCTTGCTCCAGCGCACCCCCGGCACGCGGCACGCCCTCGTGCTCTCCCGTGACGGCCTCAAACTGTGCCGCACCCCGGAGCTGACCGCGGACCAGGCCGACCAGCTCGCCGCGATCGCGGCCGGCATCCAGTCCCTGTCGCACGGCGCGTCCGTGGAGTTCGGCGACGGCACCGGCGGCGTCCGGTCGGCCATGGCCGAGTTCTACGGCGGGGTGCTGTTCATCGTCGAGGCCGGCGAGGGCGCCCACCTGGCCGTGGTCACCGCCGAGGACGCGGACGCCGGACTCGTCGGCCACAACATGAGCGAACTCGTCGAGCAGCTCGGCGAGCACCTGACCGCCCGGCCCCGTACGTCATGACGCAGTCCGGCGGCAGGCCCGGCCGGGACGACGCTCCCGACCGTCTCTACACCCTCACCGGCGGGCGCAGCCGTACCCACTCGGACAACCCGTTCGACCTGGTCACACTCGTCGTCGCCGAGTGTGACCCGGTCCCGGGCATGCAGTCGGAGCACGCCGCGATCCTGCGGATGACCGAGCGTCCGACGGCGGTCGTGGAGATCGCCGCCGAGCTGCGGCTGCCGGTCGGCATCACCAAGATCCTGCTGGCCGACCTCCTGGACACCGGACGCGTCAGCGCCCGTCACCCCCGTCAGGAAGCCCTACCCGATCTCGAAATCCTGGAGCAGGTGCTCGTTGGACTCCGCAACCTCTAGAGCGAGCGCGCCGCTCGGCGCCGCCGCCGACAACGGCCTCAAGATCGTGATCGTGGGCGGCTTCGGCGTCGGCAAGACGACCCTGGTCCGTTCGGTCAGCGAGATCCGTCCCCTCAACACCGAGGAGACGATGACCCAGGCCGGCGCCGGCGTCGACGACCTGACCGGCGTGCGCGGCAAGACGACCACCACGGTCGCCTTCGACTTCGGCCGCATCACGCTCGACGCGCGCAACGTCCTGTACTTGTTCGGCGCACCGGGGCAGGAACGTTTCTGGTTCCTCTGGGACCGCCTCTTCTACGGCACCCTGGGCGCCGTCGTCCTGGTCGACACCCGGCGCATCGACGACTCCTGGTACGCCATCGACCGCCTGGAGCGCAGCGGCACCCCGTTCGTCGTCGCCCTGAACGACTTCGGCGGCCCCGACTTCGCCCCGGCCCAGATCCGCGACGCCCTGGACCTGGACCCGCACGTCCCGCTGCTGCGCTGTGACGCGCGCTCCCGCGAGTCGGCCAAGGAAATCCTGATCACCCTGGTGGAGCACGTCTACGCCCGCCGCGCCAAGACCGCCGCCACCGCCCCCGGACAACCCACTCAGGAGCTGGTGTGAGCCCCCTCCCCCTTCGCGGACCCGGATCCCACGAGGAGCCGGCCGAGCTGTACCGGGCGATGCGGCGCAAGCACGGCCCCGTGGCCCCGGTGGTCCTGGACGGCGACATCCCCGCCTGGCTGGTGATCGGCTACCGCGAGCTGCACCAGGTCACCGGCGACCCGGACCTGTTCAGCCGGGACTCCGAGCTGTGGAACCAGTGGGACAACATCCCCGACGACTGGCCGCTGCGCCCGGTCATCAACCGCGGCCAGCCCTCCATCCTCTACACCGTCGGCGAGCGCCACCGCCGCCGCTCCGCCATGCTGAGCGACGCGCTGGACGGCGTGGACCCGGCGGTCCTGCGCGCGGACTCCGAACGCTTCGCGGACGAGCTGATCGACTCCTTCTGCGCCCGCGGCACCGCCGACCTGATCAACGAGTACGCCATGCTGCTCCCGGTCCGCGTCCTGGCCCACCTCTACGGCTGGCCGGACGAGGACGGCCTGGCCCTGGTCACCTCGATGACCGACATGATCAACGCGGGCGACCGGGCGCTGGCGGGCCAGAAGCACCTGCACGACTCCTGTCAGGCCCTGGTCGCCGAACGCCTGGCGGACCCCGCCGACGACGTGGTCTCCCGCATGATCGCCGGCCGGTCCGACTTCACCGACGAGGAGATCGTCCAGGACCTGATGATCCTGATGTCGGCGGGCCACCAGCCCACCGCCGACTGGATCGGCACCTCGCTGCACCTGATGCTGACCGACCACCGCTTCGCCGCCTCCATGTTCGGCGGGCGCAGCAGCGTCACCGAGGCGATGAACGAGGTGCTCTGGGAGCAGACCCCCACCCAGAACATGCCGGGCCGCTACGCCACCCGCGACACCCACCTGGGCGGACGCCGCATCAACGCCGGCGACCTGCTGATCCTCGGCCTCCAGGGGGCCAACTCCGACCCCCAGGTCCGTACCGACGCGGCGTCCCTGACCGGCGGCAACAACGCGCACTTCTCCTTCAGCCACGGGGAGCACCGCTGCCCGTTCCCGGCCCAGGAGATCGCGGAGGTGATCGCGCGCACGGGCATCGAGGTGATCCTGGACCGCCTCCCGGACATCGACCTGGCGGTGCCGGCCGCGTCCCTGCACCGCCGCGAGTCCCCGTGGATGCGCAGCATGGCCGCCCTGCCGGTGGAGTTCTCCCCGACGCCCGCGCTGGGAGACCCCGCCGGGTGACCGTCTCACCCGACGGACGACGTTTCGCCCAGGTTTCCCGCAGCGGATACCCTCGGCCACGTGGCTGAGATCCGGATTCCCTCTGACATCAAGCCCGCGGACGGACGTTTCGGCGCGGGTCCCTCCAAGGTGCGGACGGAGGCGCTGGACGCCCTCGCCGCCACCGGCACCTCCCTCATGGGCACCTCCCACCGGCAGGCCCCGGTCAAGAACCTGGTCGGCAAGGTCCGCGAGGGCATCAGCGACCTGTTCGGCCTCCCCGACGGCTACGAGGTCGTCCTCGGCAACGGCGGCTCCACCGCCTTCTGGGACATCGCGACCCACGGCCTGATCGAGAACAAGTCGCAGCACCTGACCTTCGGCGAGTTCAGCTCGAAGTTCGCCAAGGCGGCCGGGCTGGCCCCGTGGCTGGCGGACCCGACGGTCATCTCCTCCGACCCCGGCACGCACCCGTCCCCCCGGGCCGAGGCCGGCGTCGACGTCTACGCCTACACCCACAACGAGACGTCGACCGGCGTGGCGATGCCCATCGAGCGCGTCCCCGGCGCCGACGCCGGCTCCCTCGTCCTGGTCGACGCCACCTCCGGCGCCGGCGGCCTCCCCGTGGACATCGCGGAGACCGACGTCTACTACTTCGCCCCGCAGAAGTCCTTCGCCTCCGACGGCGGCCTGTGGATCGGGATCTTCTCCCCGGCCGCGATCGAGCGCGCCGAGCGCGTCCACGCGTCGGGCCGCCACGTCCCGGAGTTCTTCAGCCTCCCCACGGCGATCGACAACTCCCGCAAGAACCAGACGTACAACACCCCGGCGCTCGCCACCCTGTTCCTCCTGAACGAGCAGCTGGAGTGGCTGAACGGCCAGGGCGGCCTGGCCTGGTCCACGTCCCGCACGAAGGACTCCTCCACCCGCCTCTACACCTGGGCCGACGAGTCGAAGTACGCGACCCCGTTCGTCTCCGACCCGGCCAAGCGCTCCCAGGTCATCGGCACGATCGACTTCTCCGACGACATCGACGCGGCGGCCGTCGCCAAGGCCCTGCGCGCCAACGGCGTCGTCGACACGGAGCCGTACCGCAAGCTGGGCCGCAACCAGCTGCGCGTCGCGATGTTCCCGGCGGTCGACCCGGCGGACGTCGAGGCCCTGACCAAGTGCGTCGACTACGTGATCGAGAAGCTCTGACCTCTCCTCGCACCCGCGCCCCGAAGGCGCCCGGCGGATCACCGCCGGGCGCCTTCGTCGCAAGGGCCCGGCAGCGAGTAGGCTCACGGCGCTGACACCGACTTCCTCGCCCCGAAGCCCGGTTGAACCATGCGAGAGGGACCGCATGCGCAGCCGGTACGGACTCCTCCGTGAACGCGGGATCGTCCACGGACCGGACGCGGCGCGCTCCCGGGAGGCGGCTCCCTCACCCGCCGCGGGCCTCCTGGCGCTCCAGCGGTCGGCCGGCAACGCGGCGGTGACGCGGACCCTCGCGGTGCAGCGCGCGTCCGGCGGGCGGTCGGGGTACGCCTCGGACAGCAGCTACGACTCGGGGCTGGCCTACGGTTCCCCGCCGAGGGACACCCAGTACCCCTCCAGCGACAGCGAGTACGACTCGGACCTGGCCTACGAGCCGCCTCGGGGCCGTGACGACACGGCCTTCAACGGCAGGGTGGGCCGGGTGTCCTTCTCGGCCGGCCGCAACGGCCGGCTGATGGGCGAGGTGGCCACGTACATCGCCCACATGTCCGTGCACTTCCGCGACGAGTTGACCGCCGCCGGCAGCATCACCGTGCGGTTCGGCCGCTCACAGGGCGGGGGCGTGGGCGAGTGGCGGTCGGGTGAGCGGGCGGTGGTGCTCGACCCGAACCACGAAGCGGTACGGCGGACGAGTTCCAGCCGCCTGTTCGGCGCCGCCGTCTTCGAGATCCTCAACGCCGCGCAGGAAGCCCAGCGCGCCGCCCTGGACGAGGACGCCAGGAACGGCACGATCGAGCGCCTGGCCGCCGGACACGACGCGCATCCGGCGTACGTCTACGCCACCGAGCTGGAGCGCATCGAGTGGCACAACAGCCTGATCCACCGCAGGATCATGGCCAACGCGGGCCGGGACCAACTCCGACCTGTTCTCCGCGGACGAGGGCGACTTCCAGTCCTACCTGCGGCGCCAGTGGGACAGTCACTCCCAGAGTTACATTTTCCGCTACAGCCTGCTGCGGGAGGAGGGCGCCAGCCGGGCACGCCGCGGCCGCCAGGGCCACCAGGGCGGCCAGAGCGACCGGGGGACGTACGACGGGCGCCGCCGGTAGACCGCGCCGCCCTGCGCTCAGCCCCCTTGCCCCAGCCCCCGCACGAAGGCGTCCCAGCTGTCCCGGGAGACGACGAGGAGGGGTCCGCCCTCACACCGCTTGCTGTCGCGGACGGCTCGGCCGTGGTCAGCGGTGAGGGCCACCTCGACGCAATTGGTCTCCGCCTGCGAGTAGGAGGACTTACGGAAGGGGCCTATAACCTCGGTCACTGTGGGTCTTCCTTCAAGCTCCGCATGACGCCCCGGATGAGCTGCGCGCTCGCGTCCGGTGCCAGTGCCGACGATCGTAGTTGGTCGTACATGTTGGCGTAAGCGGTGAGGTCTTCCGGGTCCTCCAGGACCGATGTCCCCCTCAGGTTCTCCAGGGTCACCGCTTCGGTCACCGGCTCGGCATCGAAACTGAAGGTGGAGAAGGCGGAGGTCACCGCTCCCAGGAAGTGCGTACTCAACGGCAGCACCTGGATCGTGACGTTCTTGCGCTCACCCGCTTCCAGGAGCGCGCCGAGCTGTCCTCGGTGAATGTCGGTGCTCGTCAGAGGGCAGGTGATGACCGGTTCCCAGAGGATCGCGGTGTATGACGCTCCGCCCTCTCCGATCTTCGACTGTCGGCCTTCTCGCACCTTCACCAACTCGGCGACCCGCTCAGGAGCGATGTAATCGGGACTCCCCTTGGTGAGCGCCTCGGCGTAAGCCGGTGTCTGCAACAGCCCGGGGAACACGACCGGCTGCCATTCCCGGATGTAGGTCGCGTCGTCTTCCAGCGCGATGTGATCGAGGTAGTCCGGCCGCAGATGCGCGGCATGTTCAAGCCACCAGCCCCGGTTCTTCGAGTGCTTCGCCAGTTCCTCCAACTTGGCGCGCACCGCTGGATCATCGACGCCGTACGCGTCCAGCAGCAGCCGCACCTCGATGACACGCGCGGTGACGTGTCCGCTTTCGAGTCGGCTGACACGGGCCTGGCTTGCGGCGATGACCTCGGCAGCGTGCGGCTGATCGAGCTTCGCAGCCTGCCGGTACTGCCTGAGCGCCGCACCCAGACGCCGGCTGCGCACGGTCGGCCGTCCACCTGCGGGCATGTGACCTCCCCTCTCCTGGCGGCAACGATGCCACACCGATGGGGAGTTCTGAGCATCTATCACTCGATCGAGTGGACGAGTGAATGCATTCACTTGAGAAGGTTGTGCGCCAGCCAAGAGCGGTCTTACCTTCGCCGCATGCCCACAACCGAGACCTTCCGCATCCCCAAACACAGGCGACACGTGTCAACGGCCCGGAACCGCCTACGCACAGCCCTCGCCGACTGGGGAGTCACCGGCGACCAGGCGGAGTTGGCCACCCTCCTGGCCAGCGAACTCGTCACCAACGCCGTGACCCACTGCCGCGTCTCCTACGCCCAGGTGCGCGTGATACTGGCCCTGTGCGGACCGGAGTTGCTCCTGGAGGTGTCCGACCCGGACCGCGACCGGCTCCCCCGCCTCCACACCTCCGCCCCCGACGAGGAGGGCGGACGCGGACTCGCCCTCGTGGCGGCGCTGGCCGACTCCTGGGGATGCCGGCAGGAGCGGTACGCGAAGTGCGTATGGGCGAGGTGGGGGATCCGTGTTCCGCCTGCTCCGTGACACCGTCACCCGCCTGCGCGCCCGGCCGGAGACGCATGCCGAAGCCCTCGCACGGGAGGTCCGCGAACCGGACCCGTACGTCTGGCGGCTGCCGACGCCCCACGACGCCCTCTGGTGCCGCCGGCACGAACGCTGCCGCGCGGCCGGCCGCCGCCGTCCGTTCCCGCCGGAGACGGCACCCGCCCAGGACCCCGTACCGCCCCGCCCTCTCCGGCAGGCCGACGACGACGTCGTCCGCTCCTGCGTCCTCGGGCCCCGAAGTGTCGTCGAAAATCGGATGCCGGTCAGCGGCACGCACCTCTAGGGTGACCGGATGACGTCGATCAGGCAGATCCAGGTCACCTTCGACTGCGCCGACCCGGAGCGCGTCGCCCGCTTCTGGTGCGAGGTGCTCGGGTACGTCGTCCCGCCGCCCCCGCCGGGATTCGACAGCTGGGACGCCTTCGACCGCTCGCTGCCGCCCGAGCGCCAGGGCTCGGCGTTCGCCTGCGTGGACCCCGAGGGCGTGGGCCCGCGCCTGTTCTTCCAGCGCGTTCCCGAGGGCAAGGTCGTCAAGAACCGCGTCCACCTCGACGTACGGGTCGGCACCGGCCTCGTGGGCGAGGAACGCGTCGCCGCCCTGGAGGCCGAGTGCGCCCGCCTGACCGCCCTCGGCGCCACCCGCGTCCACCTGCTGCGCGCCGACGAGTTCAACGAGTCGTGCCTGCTGATGCAGGACGTCGAGGGCAACGAGTTCTGCCTCGACTGACGCATCAGAGCCGGCCGAGGCCGGTCTCCGCCGTCATGACACGCCTCCCGGGTGCTGTGCGGCGGTCCGGTCCCGCTCGCTCCGGCGTACCGGGACCGGCGCCGCCCTCACCCCCGCCGGGACAGCCGCCGCAGTCCGAACACCACCGCCAGCACCGCCAGGACCGCCGCCGCGCCACCGATCTTCAGCGTCTGGCCGTCCGTCCCGGCACCGTCACCGGAGGAGGAGGCCGCCGGGCTCCCGCCCGTGGCCGACGACGCGCCGCCCCCGCCGGGCGCGTCCTGCGCCTTGACCGCGCTGCCCGCGCCCTCCATCCCGAGCAGCAGCTTCTTGCCGTCGACCGTGTAGGTGACGGACTCGCCCTGGCCCAGCGGCACGCTGATGCGGCCCTTGCGCTCGATCTTCCCGCCGTTCCAGTCGTAGTACAGCCCGCCCAGGTACCCGCGCACCGTGAGCTGCTCGCCGTCCGGGGAGAACGCCGCGTCCGTGGCCCACAGGTCGACGGCCGTGGAGCGGGTGAAGACGTTCGTCCCGGACGTGGACAGCTGCGCCGGACCCTCGTACAGGTGCCCGCCCTCCTCGTTCTTGTCGATGATGTAGACGCGGCCGGTCTTCGGGTGGACCACCATCGACTCGGCGTCCCGCGCCCCGTCGGCGTACTGGACGACGTACTGCTTCGCCTCGACCGTCTGGTCCTTCAGTTCCGTCGGCTCGGGCAGCTCGTAGATCCACACGTGCGGCCAGGTGCCGCCGAGGTTGTCGCCGATGTCCCCGACGTAGATCCGGTTGTCCGGGCCGATGGAGATCGCCTCGACGTCGCGGGGCGTGCCGATGCCGGAGAGCGAGACGCGGGCGACCGTCTCGCCGGTGGAGCCGTCCACGGCGTAGAGGTAGGGGCCGGTGTCCTGGTCGTTGTGGGTCCAGTAGACGCCGGGGTGGAGGCGGGAGGCGGCCAGGCCGCTGGACTCGGTGATCCGCGGGTCCTCGATGGTGAACCCCTCGTCCCCGTCGACGGCGAAGGCGGGCACGGCGCACGCGCCCGTGAGGAGGGTCGCGGCGAGGAGGGCGAGGGATCGGCGCATGGGCCCAAGCCTGCCATCCCAAGCGGGCGTCCGTGACGGTGGCCGGGCCCACGTCGTCAGGGGCGCGGCGATCGTCCATGATGGACGGATGCTCAGGTTCATGCCCGTCGGCGACTCCCAGACCATCGGGAGCGCGGGCGACCACACCTGGCGCTACCGGCTGTGGCGGCACCTGTGTGCGGAGTACGGCGGTCCGTTCACCTTCGTCGGCCCGCGCGAGACGCTCTACGACAAGGCCGCCGACGCGCCGGTCTCCCTCGCCTACGCCGACCCCCGCTTCCCCCGGGCCCACCTGGCCGGCTGGGGCGAGGGCTGGCTGCACATGGCCCCGCTGATCGGGGAGGCGGTCCGGGCGCACCGCGCGGACGTGCTCCTCGTCGCCCTCGGCCTGATCGACCTCGGCTTCTACACCGACCCCGAGCAGACCACGGAGAACGTCCGCCGGTTCGTCGCCGGGGCACGGGCGGCCCGGCCCCGCGTCCGCATGGTCCTGCTGCCGGTCATCCCCAACATCCGGGCCCGGCAGGACCCCGCCTTCGGCGCCCAGGTCGCCCTCTTCAACGACCTGCTCGCCAAGACCGCCGCCGACCTCGACGAACCCCGCTCCCCGCTGCTGCTGGCGCCGGTCCCGCCGGCGTACGACATCCACAGCGACACGTACGACGGGACCCACCCCGGCGAGAGCGGCGAACGCAAGATCGCCGGGGCGTTCGCGGAGGCGCTGCACCAGGGGTGGGGGCTGGGCGGGCCGTACGCCGGGTGAGCCGTGTGCGAACCCGTGTCCCGGCCACCGTGCTTATCGTTGTACCGCGCGGCTGCCCCGGCCATCCGCGGACCGGGGTGCCGGGGAGGAGCGCCACGATGACCGTCGTAGACGACAGGATCGCCATGGCCGACGTCAGCACCGAGAGCCTCGACGAGTGGTTCGAGCGGCTTGAGAAGATGCCCGTCCCCGAAGGATTCAGGGTCGAGATCGTCGGGGGCAGCGTCCACATGACACCGCAGCGGGACACGCACTGGCACATCATCCGCCGGATCGTCCGGGCCGTCGAGGACAGGTTCGGGATGGACGTCGAGGTCCTCTCCGACGTCCGCATCGACTTCCCCGGCCATGAGAACGGCTTCTGCCCCGACGTCGCCAAGCTCCGCGACGGAGCCGAGCAGGACGACACCGGCCACTGGCGCCACACCGACGTCGAGTTCGTCGCCGAGGTCATCTCCCGGGCCACGGCCGCCAACGACTACGGTCCCAAGAAGACCGCGTACGCGGTCGCCGAGGTCCCCGTCTACCTCGTCGCCGACCCCTACCAGGGCAGGTGCCACGTCTACACCCAGCCGAAGGACGGCGAGTACGTCACGGAGACGACGGTCGCCTTCGGTCACGACCTGGACCTCACCGGCACCGTCCTCGGCCTCACCCTGCCGACCGCCGGCTTCCCCCGCGACCGCGACTGACCGCGCGCCCCGCCCGTCCACTTGCCTGAGCGCACTCCAGGCCGTTGGCTTGGGGACCATGGAGTACACACAGCTCGGACGCACCGGTCTCAAGGTCAGCCGCCTCGTCCTCGGGACGATGAACTTCGGTCCGCAGACCGACGAGGCCGACAGCCACGCCATCATGGACGCCGCGCTGGACGCGGGCATCAACTTCTTCGACACGGCCAACGTCTACGGGTGGGGCGAGAACAAGGGCCGCACCGAGGAGATCATCGGCAACTGGTTCGCCCAGGGCGGTGACCGGCGCGACCGGACCGTCCTCGCCACCAAGGTGTACGGCGACATGGGCGCCGACGGCGAGGCGTGGCCCAACCACGACAAGCTGTCCGCCGTGAACATCCGGCGGGCCGTCGACGCCAGCCTCAAGCGGCTCAGGACCGACCGCATCGACCTGTACCAGTTCCACCACGTCGACCGGAACACCCCGTTCGAGGAGATCTGGCAGGCCATCGACGTCCTGGTCCAGCAGGGCAAGGTCCTCTACGCCGGCTCCTCCAACTTCCCCGGCTACAAGATCGCCCAGGCCAACGAGCTGGCCGCCCGCCGCGGCGGCACCATCGGCCTGGTCAGCGAGCAGTGCCTGTACAACCTCGCCGAGCGCCGCGCCGAGATGGAGGTCATCCCGGCCGCCCAGGAGTACGGACTCGGCGTCATCCCCTGGTCGCCGCTGCACGGCGGTCTGCTGGGCGGCGTCCTGAAGAAGGAGGCCACCGGCAAGCGCCGGGCGAGCGGCCGGGCCGCCGCCACCCTGGAGGACCCCGCGGCCCGCGCCCGCGTCCAGGCGTACGAGGACCTGCTCGACCAGCACGGGCTGGAACCCGGCGAGACCGCACTGGCCTGGCTGCTCACCCGGCCCGGCGTGACCGGCCCGATCGTCGGCCCGCGCACCGCCGGCCAGCTGGCGTCCGCGCTGCGCGCCGTCGAGCTGGAACTGTCCGACGAGCTGCTGGCCGGACTGGACGAGATCTTCCCCGGCCCCGGGCCCTCCCCGGAGGCCTTCGCCTGGTAGGACGGTGACGGCGGCGGCGCACGGGGCGCGCGCTAGTTGCCGAGCGCCGCCGCCACCGCGACCACCACGAGCATCAGCACAAGCACACCGGCCATGATCCGGTTCCGGGTTTTCGGGTCCACGGCACCGAGCCTAACCGGCGCGGCCCAGCGGCAGCCGCGCGAGGGCCTCGTACCGGGGCCGCTCCCCCGGCGTCCCGGAGGCGGGCAGGTCGCTGCGGACCAGGGCCAGCTCGGTGACCTGCCAGGTGCGGCCGGCGAAGCCGTCGAGGACCTCCAGGTACGGGCGTACGTCGTAGGCGTCCCGGCCGCGCGCGACGGTGAGGTGCGGGGTGTAGCGGCGGTGCTCGCCCATCTCCACGCCCGCCTTGCGGCCCGCCGCCTCGGCGCGGTCCGCCAGCAGGCGCAGGGTGCGCAGCTCACCCTCCGCCCCGGCCCACAGGGCCCGGCCCCGCCCGAACTGCCCGCCGCCGCGCAGGGCCAGCGCGAACGGCCGCGTACGGCGGGCGACCCGCGCCAGCCGCTCCGTCAGCTCCGGTACGAGGGCGTCGTCGACCTCCCCGTAGAAGGCGAGCGTGAAGTGCCAGCCGGGGCGGCCGGTCCAGCGCAGCCGCTCCGCGCCGGGCAGCCGCCGCAACAGGTCCGCCTCGGCGGCCAGCTCCCGGACGGCTTCCTCGGGCGGCAGCACGGCGGCGAAGAGTCTCATGGGTCACAGTCTGCCCGGCGTGTCCTGGCCACCGTGCGTATCGTTGTACCGCGCGGCTGCCCGTATCGAGCGGCGGCCGGGGAGGAGCGCCACGATGACCGTCCTCGCAGACAGGATCGAGATGGCCGAGGAGAGCGCCGAGCTGACGTTGGACGTCATGTTCGACTGGCTTGAGAAGTTGCCCGTCCCCGAGGGTTACAAGACCGAGATCGTCGGGGGTCACATCTTCATGACGCCGCAGCGGGACACCCACTGGGACATCATCGCGGACATCTATGACCAACTGCGCACCAAGTACCCGCGCAAGCGCGTCAAGTCCGACGTCCGCATGGACTACCCGGGGTATCTCAACGGGTTCGCCTCCGACGTGGTGGCCCTCGCGGAGGGGGCGGAGAAGGACGATAAGGGGCACTGGCGCCCCGAGGACGTCGAGTTCGTCGCCGAGGTCATCTCCAGGAAGACGGCCTCCAACGACTACGGTCCCAAGAAGGACACCTACGCCACCGCCGGCGTACCGGTCTACCTGATCGTCGACCCGTACACCGGCCAGTGGCACCTGCACACGCTGCCCAAGGACGGCTCGTACCACGCGAGTGTCAGCTTCGGGTTCGGGGAGGACGTCGACCTCACCGACACCGCCGTCGGTCTGGTCCTGAGGACCGGCGACTTCCCCCGGGACTGACGGGTCACGCCGCCGACGCCAGCTCCTCCCGGCTGCCGCGCGGCACGAACCGCACCCGCGGATGGCCGTGGTGCCAGCCCACCGAGAGGCGCAGGCCGCCCAGGCGGCCCAGGACCACGCCGGTCACCGCCGCCGCCAGGAGGGCCACCGTGCCACCGGCCGCGAAGCCGGCGCGCGCGCCGTAGGCGTCCGTGACCCAGCCGACGATCGGCGCCCCGACCGGCGATCCGCCCAGGAACACCATCATGTACAGGGCCATCACCCGGCCGCGCATCGCCGGGTCGGTGGACATCTGGATGCTGGTGTTGGCGGTGACGTTCACCGTCATGCTGAACAGGCCGACGGGGACCATGAGCAGCGCGAACAGCCACAGCTCCGGGGCCGCGGCGGCCACGATCTCCAGCGCGCCGAAGCCCATCGCCGCCGCGATCAGCAGCCGCAGCCGGGCCGTGCCGCGCCGGGCGGCGAGCAGGGCGCCGGCCACCGAGCCGACCGCCATCAGGGTGTTGAAGAGGCTGTAGGTGCCCGCCCCGGAGTGGAAGACGTCGTCGGCGAAGGCGGAGAGGAACACCGGGAAGTTGAAGCCGAACGTGCCGATGAAGCCGACCAGCACGATGGTCCACAGCAGGTCGGGGCGCCCGGCGACGTAGCGCAGGCCCTCCCGCAGCTGGCCCTTGCCGCGCGGGGCGCGCTCGACGGTGTGCAGCTCGCGGGCCCGCATCAGCAGCAGCCCGGTGAGCGGGGCGACGAACGAGACGCCGTTGAGGAAGAACGCCCAGCCGGTGCCGACGCCGGTGATCAGCAGGCCCGCGACGGCGGGGCCGACCAGGCGGGCGGACTGGAAGTTGGCGGAGTTCAGGCTGACCGCGTTCTGCAGCTGCTCGCGGCCGACCAGCTCGGAGACGAAGGACTGCCGGGCCGGGTTGTCGACCACGGTCGCCAGGCCCATGGCGAAGGCGGCGACGTAGACGTGCCAGACCTGGACGTGGCCGGTGAGGGTGAGGGCGGCGAGGGCCAGCGCGGTCAGCGCCATGGACGACTGGGTGACCAGCAGCGTGGGCCGCTTGCGCAGGCGGTCGACGAGGACACCGCCGTAGAGGCCGAAGAGGAGCATCGGCAGGAACTGGAGGGCGGTGGTGATGCCGACGGCGGCGGAGGAGCCGGTGAGGCTCAGCACCAGCCAGTCCTGGGCGATGCGCTGCATCCAGGTGCCGATGTTGGAGACGACCTGGCCCATGAAGAACAGGCGGTAGTTCCTGACCCTCAGGGAGGCGAACATCGAGGTCTTGCGGTCGGTGCCGGGGGTGGGCGGGTCGTCGTGGGAGTCAGGTGCGGGGGCGGAGTGTGCTCCGGGTCCCGTACTCAAAAGGGTTCGCCTCCTCGTCCATGCCGCTTACAGGTGTGCGAGCTTCTCCAGCACGGGGGCGGCGGCGCGCAGCTTCGCCCACTCGTCCTCGTCGAGCCCCTCGACCAGCGTGGCCAGGAACGCGTTCCGCTTGCGGCGGCTCTCGTCGAGCATCACCACGGCCTGCTCGGTCGGCGTCACGACCTTCTGGCGCCGGTCCTCGGGGTGCGGTTCCAGGCTGACCAGTCCCTTGGCCTCCAGCAGCGCCACGATGCGGGTCATCGAGGGCGGCTGGACGTGCTCCTTGCGGGCCAGTTCGCCCGGGGTGGCACGGCCGCAGGTGGACAGGGTGCCGAGCACCGACATCTCGGTGGGGCTGAGCGACTCGTCGACGCGCTGGTGCTTGAGCCGACGGGACAGCCGCATCACGGCGGATCGCAGGGAGTTCACGGCGGCGGCGTCGTCGCCGTGGGTGAGGTCCGGCATGTCTTTAGCGTAACTCATTAGACTGACGAAGTACCACCGGAGGCGCGGGAACGGACCGTGACCCTGGCCACTCGGCCACGCCCCGTCCACGGTTGCTTCACTCGTACGAGTGAGCAAGTGCGGGAAGTCGTACGCCATCCCGTATCGCGGGGTGACCCTCGTCCCATGGGGACCAGCGTGCTCAGCCTGCGGATGGACGGGGAGCTGCTCGAACGGCTCCGGGACCGCGCGGCCAGAAGGGGGATGAGCGTCCAGGACTACGTCGTCCGGACGCTCGTCCGCGATGACTTCGACGAGCGGTTCCAGTCCGCCGTCGAGGAGACCGAGAGGTTCTACGGGGTCACGTGACGGATCGCGTGCCGGCTCACATGGCGGGTCGCACGACGGCCCGCACGACGGCTCACGTGACGGGTCACACACCGGCCCGCACGACGGATCACGTGAGGCCCAGGGCCGGCATCAGGTAGTAGAAGGCGAACACCGCCGAGACGACGTACATCGCCGCCGGCACCTCGCGGCCCCGGCCCGCCGCCAGGCGCAGCACCGCGAAGGTGATGAAGCCCATGCCGATGCCGTTGGTGATCGAGTAGGTGAACGGCATCATCAGCATCGTCACGAAGGCCGGGACGGCGATCGTGTGGTCGGCCCAGTCGATCTGCTTGACCGAGCCGGCCAGGATCAGGAAGCCGACCGCGATCAGCGCGGGCGTGGCCGCCTGGGACGGCACCATCGTGGCGATCGGGGTGAGGAAGAGGCCGACGGCGAACAGCAGGCCGGTGACGACGTTGGCGAAGCCGGTCCGGGCGCCCTCGCCGACGCCCGCCGTGGACTCCACGAAGCAGGTGGTGGCCGAGGCGGAGCTGGCGCCGCCCGCGGCGACCGCGACACCGTCGATGAGCAGCACCTTGTTGATGCCCGGCATCTGGCCCTGGGCGTCGGTCAGCTTCGCCTCGTCGCTGACGCCCATGATCGTGCCCATCGCGTCGAAGAAGCACGACAGCAGCACGGTGAAGACGAACAGCACGCCGGTCAGCACGCCGACCTTCTCGAACCCGCCGAACAGGCTGACCTCGCCGACCAGCCCGAAGTCCGGGGTGGAGACCGGGTTGCCGGGCCACTCGGGGGTGGTCAGGCCCCAGGAGGGGATGTCGGCGACGAGGTTGACGATCACCGCGACGACCGTCATCACGACGATCGAGATCAGGATCGCGCCGGGCGTCCTGCGGACGATCAGCGCCAGGGTGAGCAGCACGCCGAGGGCGAAGATCAGGACCGGCCAGCCGGTCAGGTGGCCGCCGTCGCCGAGCTGGAGCGGCACGGTGGTCTGCGCGGCGTCCGGCATCCGGGTGACGAACCCGGAGTCGACCAGGCCGACGATCATCACGAAGAGGCCGATGCCGATGGAGATCGCCTTGCGCAGCCCGTGCGGCACGGCGGACATGACGCGCTCGCGCAGACCGGTGGCGACCAGCAGCATGACGACGAAACCGGCCAGCACGACCATGCCCATGGCGTCCGGCCAGGACATCCGCGGGGCGAGCTGGAGGGCGACGACCGAGTTCACGCCGAGGCCGGCGGCGAGCGCGATCGGGACGTTGCCGATGACGCCCATGAGCAGGGTGGTGAACGCCGCCGTCAGCGCGGTCGCGGTGACCAGCTGGCCGTTGTCCAGCTGGTGGCCGTACATGTCCTTGGCGCTGCCCAGGATGATCGGGTTCAGCACGACGATGTAGGCCATCGCGAAGAAGGTGGCGAATCCGCCCCGGACCTCGCGGGCGAGCGTGCTGCCGCGCTCGGAGATCTTGAAGTAGCGGTCGAGGGCCCCGTACGGGGGCTGGGCCGGGGTGGACATGCGAGACCTCGTCACCAAGCGGCCCCCCGCCTCGCCCCTTGGTGTTTTCTACGAATGAAAGTGGTCAGGAACAAACGGTTTCAGTATGAACGTATGAGGCGAATAAAGCCATCTCCGCGCGTAGACCCGTGTGCCGGGCGGCCCCGGCCGTGCCTCGTAAGCTGTGCGCATGGCGAAGTGGACACCGAAGCACGAGGCGCCGGAGCCCCTGGAGGGCCCCGTGGTCGCCACCATCACCGGCGGCACGGTCATCTGGTTCGTCCTCTTCCTGGCCCAGCTCCCCTTCTACGGCTGGTTCGACGACCACGGGCACCTGTGGTGGCTGTGGACCTGCCTGGCCGGCGCCGGGCTCGGCCTGATCGGCATCTGGTACGTCCGCAGGCGCGACGCCGCCATCGCGCGGGCGCGCGCGGCCGGCGGGGCGCCCGGGACGGCGGACCGCGGTGCCCGGGGCGCCGCGTAGTACCACGGCAGCACTTCCCCGCGGGACCGTCCTCCCCAGGTCGGAACTTCCGCGTCTCCGCCGTGTGGAGTCCCGGGTCCGCACGTACCGTCGAACGCATGACGCACATCGACGCGGGCGCCGAACTGGACCCCGTGCACCCGGTCCCGCTGCCCGCCTCGGCCGCCGGACTGACCTCCGCGGAGGTCGCCGAGCGGGTGGCCCGGGGGCAGGTCAACGACGTGCCGGTGCGCAGCAGCCGGTCGGCGCTGGACATCGTCCGCGCCAATGTCCTCACCCGGTTCAACGCGATCATCGGCGTGCTCTGGGTGATCATGCTGGTCGTGGCGCCGATCCAGGACGGCCTGTTCGGCTTCGTCATCCTCGCCAACACCGGCATCGGCATCGTCCAGGAGTGGCGGGCGAAGAAGACCCTGGACTCGCTCGCCCTGATCGGCGAGGCCCGGCCGACCGTACGGCGCGACGGACGCCCCACCGAGGTCGGCACCTCCGGGATCGTGCTGGACGACGTGATCGAGTTCGGCCCCGGGGACAAGGTGGTCGTCGACGGCGTGTGCGTCGGCGCCGCCGGGCTGGAGATCGACGAGTCGCTGCTCACCGGCGAGTCCGACCCGGTGGTCAAACGCCCCGGCGACCCGGTGATGTCCGGCAGCTTCGTGGTCGCGGGCGGCGGGGCCTACCGGGCGACGAAGGTCGGGCGGGAGGCGTACGCGGCGCAGCTCGCCGAGGAGGCGTCGCGGTTCACCCTGGTCCACTCCGAGCTGCGCTCCGGGATCTCCACGATCCTGAAGTACGTCACCTGGATGATGGTGCCGACCGCGATCGGCCTGGTCGTCAGCCAGCTCGTCGGTGAGGACGGTGGCCTCGCCGACTCCGTCGCCCGCACCGTCGGCGGCATCGTCCCCATGGTCCCCGAGGGCCTGGTGCTGCTCACCTCGGTCGCCTTCGCGATCGGCGTGATCCGGCTGGGCCGCAAGCAGTGCCTGGTCCAGGAGCTGCCCGCGATCGAGGGCCTGGCCCGCGTCGACACGGTCTGCCTGGACAAGACGGGCACGCTGACCGAGGGCGGCATGGACGTCACCGAGGTACGGCCGCTGGGCGGCGCCGAGGAGGCGTATGTACGGCGGGTGCTCGGCACGCTCGGCGCCTGCGAGCCGCGTCCCAACGCCTCCCTCCGGGCGATCATCGACGCCTGCCCGGACGGCCCCGGCGACTGGCGCCCCACCGCGGTCCTGCCCTTCTCCTCCGCCCGCAGGTACAGCGGCGCCCGCGTCGAGGAGGCGGACGGCACCGCGCGGACCTGGCTGCTGGGCGCCCCGGACGTGCTGCTGGCCGAGGACCACCCGGCGCTGGCGGAGACCGCGCGCCTCGACGAGCAGGGCCTGCGGGTGTTGCTGCTGGTCCGCGCCGAGGGGCGCAGCCCGAACGCCCCGGAGGCGGCCGAGGGCGCCGAGCCGGCCGCCCTGGTCGTGCTGGAGCAGCGGCTGCGCTCCGACGCCGCCGACACCCTGCGCTACTTCGCCGAGCAGGACGTCCGGACCAAGGTCGTCTCCGGCGACAACGCCGTGTCGGTCGGCGCGGTCGCCGGCAAGCTGGGGCTGGGCGGCACGGCACTCGACGCGCGCCGGCTGCCGGCCGGGCGGGCGGAGCTGGCCGGGGCGGTCGACGAGCACACGGTGTTCGGGCGGGTCACCCCGCGGCAGAAGCGGGAGATGGTGGGCGCCCTCCAGTCCCGGGGGCACACCGTCGCGATGACCGGCGACGGCGTCAACGACGTCCTCGCCCTCAAGGACGCCGACATCGGCGTCGCGATGGGGGCGGGGTCGGAGGCGACGAAGGCGGTCGCGCAGATCGTGCTGATGGACAACAGCTTCGCCGCCCTGCCGTCGGTGGTCGCCGAGGGCCGCCGGGTGATCGGCAACATCACCCGCGTCGCGACGCTCTTCCTGGTCAAGACGGTCTACTCGGTGCTGCTCGCGATCCTGGTGGTGTGCTCGCGGGTGGAGTACCCGTTCCTGCCCCGCCACCTCACCCTGCTGTCCACCCTCACCATCGGCGTCCCGGCCTTCTTCCTCGCCCTGGCCCCCAACCGGGAACGGGCGCGGCCCCACTTCGTGCGGCGGGTGATGCGGTACGCGGTCCCCGGCGGAGTGCTGGCCGGGGCGGCGACCTTCGTGACGTACCTGGTGGCGCGGCACCACTACAGCGGGCCCCACGCGCCGGCCGCGGAGACCAGCGCCGCGACGCTGACGCTGTTCCTGATCTCGCTGTGGGTCCTGGCGATCGTCGCCCGCCCCTACACCTGGTGGCGGATCGGGCTGGTGCTGGCGATGGGCGCCGGGTTCCTGGTGGTGCTGGCCGTGCCGTGGCTCCAGGACTTCTTCGCGCTGAAGCTGGTCGGTGCGGTGATGCCGTGGACCGCGGTCGCCGTCGCGGCGGTGGCGGCGGTCGCCCTGGAGCTCCTGTGGAGACTGGTCGACCGCCGCTTTCCCGTCGGATGAGGCCGGGGACTACTTCACGTCGACGTAGTCACCCGCGGCGTTGACCGCCGGGGTCGTCGAGGTGCCCGCGAAGGCGAAGCGGTAGTAGCCGTCGGCCGACGCCTTGACGGTGGTCTTGAGGTCGCCCGTCGAGTTCGTCTTGATCGTCTTGACGGTGGTGTACGTGCTGGAGGACTTCTTGCGGTACTGGAGCTTCACGGACTGGCCGCTGTAGCCGTGGTACTTGTTGTCCTCCCAGTTGGCGCGGGAGAGCTTGCCGGTGACCGTGAGGGTCTTGCCCTTCTTGACCGGCTCGGGCGAGGCGTTGACCGTCAGCTTGGAGTAGCGCTGCACCAGCGTGCTGCCGAGGCCGCCCTGGTCGGCGTAGTCGCCGGTGGTGTAGTCGAGGGCGAGCGCACCGCCCTTCCAGGTGCCGGCGTCGGAGTTGAGCAGCTCGCCGTCGTACGGGTAGACGTCGATGTCGCCCTTGCAGGTGGCGGTGGTCGCCGAGGTGTCGGTGCAGGTCGCCGCGTAGACCCCGAACAGCATGTTGACCGGGGTGTCGAAGGAGCCCTTGTAGATGTACGGGCCGGTGGCGAAGTCGTCGGCGTGGACGTCCACGCCGGCGCCGTGGGTCAGCTTGTAGGTGACCGTGGTGGAGACGTGGTTGGTCGTCCCCACCTTGACCGCCTTGGCGATCTTGAAGTCGGAGAAGGAGACGTCCATGGTCCCGTCGGCGGCGGCGGTGATGCCGTACGACCCGGCGGACGAGGACGCGGAGGCGGACGGGTCGTGGTGGGCGGCGAAGGCCGACGCCGCCGACTCGCGGTACGACGGGTCGTCGGCCTGCGCGGCCGGCACGGCGAGCGCGGACAGGACGAAGGCGCCGGAGACGGCGGCCACGGTGGCGCGAATACGCATGCGTTCCCCAGTGGGAAAGGGGGCCCCGGCGGTCGTCGCCCCCCAACGGCTCGTGTCACACCGGGGCCCAAGTGATCGTGGAGTCTGTTGACTCGGGTGATCAGATCAACGAAGGAAACGAATGGTTGTACGGAGATGAAGAAAACATGACTCCGCCTGCCGGGGGCCGCCGCCGGCCGGTCAGTCGAACCAGCGGTCCCGGGCCAGTTCCTGCGTGCGGGACGGGTCCTCCAGGAGCGCGGCCACCTCGAAGCGGCGCGGCCACTGTCCCGCCGCCCAGGCGAGCCCGGCGGCGACCCCCTCCAGCGTGGCCGCGTGCAGCACGCCGTCGTCGGTGAGCCGCCAGTCGATCTCCACGCCGTCCACGACGAGTTCCTCGTGCTCGACGTAGGAGGCGGGGGTCCGCTCGCCGAGCAGCACCCGCACCGGCTCCGGTACGTCGTGCTCGGTGCCCTCGGAGTCGACGCGGCCGGTGACCGACTCGCTCAGCCGCCGCACCTGGAACAGCTCCGCCAGCTCGGCGGCCCGGGCCGGGCGCACCGGCAGCAGCGGCACGCCCCCGGTGAAGGGCAGCAGGTCCGGCGAGTCGACGACCACCGCGTCGGCGGCGTCCACCACCCGCACCTCGCCGTCGACGACCGCGCGCACCTCGTCCGGCAGGGTCACCTGGTCGGGGTCGAGGCCGGCCAGCGCCCCGTACAGGCCGTGCAGCTGGGCGGCGGTGACGGGCCGCTGCGGGTCGGCGAGGCGGTCCAGCAGCTCGGCCGCGCCGCCCGGCTCGTCGAGGAGGGCCGCGACGGACGTGCGCACCCCGAGCGCCCGCAGCACCTGTTCGTCGTCGAAGCCGGTGGCGTCGGCCTCGTCGTACAGACCGCGCAGCAGCGGGTCGCCGCCGGCCGCGCGCAGCCCGGCCGGGCGCCGCCCGCCGAGCACCGGGTGCCCGCGCAGCCACCACGCCGTGTACGGCCGTACGGTCTCGTGGGTGCCGTCGGGCAGCAGCATCCGCACCGGCTGGACGAGGGCGTCGCGCAGCGGCGGCCGGGAGAGCAGGGCGAGCGCCTGGGGCCACTTGTCGTCGTCGACCAGGTCCAGGTCGCGCACGGCGACGATCTCGGTGGCGACCGGCGGGACGGGGGTGTCGGGGAAGCGGTCGAGGACGTCCTCGCACCACACGTCGACGGCGTCCAGCAGACCGGCGTCGTCGGGTTCGGCGAAGTCCCCCTCGCGGGGCTCCAGTTCGTCGGGGTCGAGGACGACGTCGGTGGCGCGGACCAGGGCGAAGCCGACGAGCACCCCGCAGGCGGCCAGCGGCTCCGGGCCCCACCGGTCGGCGAGTTCCGCGTCCACGGCCGCGACCTCGCCCTCCCGCATCACCCGGGCGAACGGACCGCCGGGGAAGACCAGTTCACCGGCCGGGGACAGCTCGCCGTCCTCGTCGGGCAGCGCGAGGGCGCCGAGCCACGGCTCGTCACCGGGCTCCAGGCCGGCGTCGCGGACCAGACCCAGGACGGTGTCGGCCAGTTCCTCGGCGTCGAGGGCGTCCTCCTCCCAGTCCGCCGCGAAGTCGTCGTCCAGGGAGGCGGCGACGGCGGCCCGCACCTGCGGGGTGGTGAGCACCGCGCGCGGGGAGGCCGGCAGCGCGCCGAGCTTCTCCAGCAGGGGGTGGGCGGCGTCCGGGTGGGCGACCTTCAGGCCGAGCCGGGCGAGCACCTCGGGGTCGAGGGCGGCGGCGTCCGGGGTGGGCAGCAGCACCTGCCGGGGGCCGATGACCGTACGGCCGTCCGCCAGCGGCACCGGCAGCCCCGGGAGCCGGTCCGGGTCGACCCCGGCCAGACTGTCGTACAGCCGCCGCCACCAGCCGGGCTCCTTCTCCAGACCGGCCAGCCGGTCGATCGCGTCGGTCAGCGGCAGCCGGGCCACGCCCAGCGTGCGCAGCTCCACCCGCCGCTCCAGACCGGCGGGCAGCAGGGTCGGCAGCACCTCCGCCAGCACCCGTACGGTGTCCGCGCCCGCGCCCTCGGCCACCTCGGCGTCCCGGGGCCGCAGCGAGCGGGGCAGCTCGGGGTCGTCGTCCTCGCCCGGCACGGCGGCGGGCGGCAGGAAGGCGGTGCGCGGCAGCCGGTCCAGGACCGCCTGCCGCAGGGTGCCGTCCAGCTCGCCCTTGCCCAGCGGGCCGGGGACCAGGCCGATGATCCCGGCGGTGACCGGGGTCCAGTCGGCGAGCAGACCGGCGTAGGCGTCCGCCGCGCGCTGCACCAGGAAGTCGGTGAGCGGGCCGGGGGCGGTGTGCCGGCGGGTGGAGTCCAGCGGGAACGACGCGATGAGCAGGGCGGGCACGCCGAGGGGCTCGTCGCTGGGGGTCGGGGCGTGCAGGACGGGGCTGGTGCGGGGGCGCACGGGGGCGCCCTCGTCGTCCACGGGCACGGCCCACGTCACCGACCAGTGCGGGCGCAGCCGCTCCTCGACCGGGCGGCCGGCGAGCAGCTCGGGGGTGAGGGGCCCGTGCGCGGTGGCGGTACGCCAGCGGGTGACGCCCTCCCTGGAGTCCTCGACGACGGTCACGTCACCGTCGCGGCGGCGGCGCAGGGTGCGTACGACGTCCTGGTCCGCCCGCTCGACGACGACCTCCTCCAGGCCGGGCAGGGCCAGCAGCAGCGCGTCGTCCACGGCGTCCAGCAGCCGCTCGGCCAGATCGGCGGCGGCGGTGTCGCGCAGCGGCAGGATGACGACCGTGTCGTACGGGTCGGGGGCGGTGCCCTCGGCGGGCAGCGGCAGCCGCAGCAGCGGTACGTGGCCGTCCCGGCGGCGGATCTCGTCGCCGAGGCCGGGGCTGTGCCGGGCGACGTCGGCGGCCAGCTCCCGGGCCTCGGCCAGCGACCAGCGCACCCCGCCGTGCCGGCCGACCACGGCGGGCTCGTCGGTGACGGCCAGGACGGCCGCGAAGCCGACGCCGAAGCGGCCCACGGCGCCCTCGGCGGTGTCCCGCTTGGCGGAGGCCCGCAGCGTGGACAGCGACTCGACGCCCGCCGCGTCCAGCGGGGCCCCGGTGTTGGCGGCGGCCAGCACACCGTCCCGCAGGGTGAGCCGCAGCCGGCCCGGCACCCCGGCGCGGGCGGCGGCGTCGGCGGCGTTCTGCGCGAGTTCCACGACGAGGCGGTCCCGGTAGCCGCCGAGGACGAGGTCCTCCTCGGCGTTGGCGTCCTCCCGGAACCGGGCCGGGCTCGCCGCCCAGGCGTCCAGCACCCCGCGCCGCAGCCGTGCCGTACCGAACGGGTCCGCGCCCTCGGCGGCGGGCCGCACGAACTTGCTCACGTTCATCTCTCCTCATGGGGCCCTCAACGACGTGAGTCCGAAGGTACCGCGCGGATCACCCGCCGATGCCGGGCGTCACCCTCCGGTACCGGGCGTCACCCGCCGGTGCCCGGCGTCACCCCCCCGATGCCAGGCGTCACCCGCCGAGGCCGGGCGTCACCCCCCGATGCCAGGCGTCACCCGCCGAGGCCGGGCGTCACCCCCGATGCCGGGCGTCACCCGCCGAGGCCGGCGGGCGCCCGTCGGGGCCGGGCGGCGGGCGCAGCCCGTCCGGCGCCCGGGGACGGGGCCCTGCGGGCCCGCGGGGGTCCGGGACGCGGTCCCCGCCCGTCCTCCGCCCGTCCCCTGACCGCCGTCCGGCCCGCCGCCCGGCCGTCGCCTGGGAACGGCCTGCAGGAGTGGCCCAGGAGCGGCCTAGGAGTGGCCGAGGTCCGCCGCCGCCACGTCGTCGGTGACCGGCACCGACCCGGCGTCGGCCGCCGGCCGCAGCGGGAACGGGTCCACCCGCGTCTCGTCGATCACCGGCGCGGCCGGCTGCGGCGGTTTCGGCATGACCGCGGCCTCGGAGTGCCCGCCGCACCCGTACGCCAGCGACACCACCCGGCCGTCCGCCGGCGAGTACTCGTTCGCGCAGACGCCGAACGCCTGGCCGAGCGAGCCGCCGATCCGCAGCAGGAACCCGCAGGACACGCAGGCCGCGGGGGCCGCCTGCGCCATCGGCGTCTTCGGGCCGAACGCCTCCTCCCAGCGGTCGGCGGCCGTGTGCAGCCCGTACCGGGACAGCACCCGGGCCCGCCGCAGCCCCAGTTCGTCGGCGACCGCCGCGATCGTGCCGCGCGGCGGCGTGACCGCCTGCTCGGCCGGGGAGCCGGCGGTGACCTCGGCGTCCTCCGCCTCCACCAGCTCGGCCATCTGCTCGGAGACGGCGGAGTTCGGCGGCGGCTCGTCCTCGCCGGACCAGCCCGGCTCCAGGCGCAGGTCATCCGCGTCGGTGGGCAGCAGGTCGCCGGGGCCCATGTCGCCGGGGCGCAGCCGCTCGCTCCACGGCACCCACTCGGGGGCGAGGACGGCGTCCGGGCCGGGCAGCAGCGCCGCCTCGTCCACCGTCACGACCTTGGCGCGGGAGGCCCGCGCCACCGTCACCGCCCAGCGCCAGCCGCGGTACCCCAGCTCCATGCACTCGAAGTAGTGCGTGACAACGCGGTCACCCTCCGCGACCAGCCCGGCGTGTTCGCCGACCACACCGGGCGCCGCGGCCTCCTCGGCCGCCGCCCTGGCGAGGTCGACGGCCTCGGCGCACAGGCGGTCAGGGGTGCGGCTTCGCGTTGTCGCTGCGCTCACAGGTATCGCTTCTCTCCATACGCCGTCTCACGGGTGCGCCACTGCCGGCGGGGGACGGACGGAGCGGACCCGGGGACCGCGTCGACGTCCGCGCCCGACGCGCTCGGGCGCACCTACGTCATCCATTCTGCGGGATGACTGTGAGGCGCGCGGCCGAGAACGTTCGCCACGACGCGCTACGCACGCTACCTGCTCAGCTTCGCTGGGCCTACACCGACGGGGGACACCGGCGGCAGTTTCCCGCCCGCCGTCCGGCCCCGCCGCACCCGACCCGATCAGCCCCATCCGCCCGATGCCTGCTCTACTCCCCCGTCTCACGGGGCACTATGACGGCGTGGCAGCCGCACGCACGGAACGGACGGACCTGAAGGACGGCGGCCGGGGACACGGCCCCGGGCGCCTGCGCGCGGTCGGGCGCGCGCTGCACCTGCCGGTGACCGGCCCGGCCCGGGGCATCCGGCGGGTGACGCACGCCCACGGCGCGGGCGAGTCGGGGCTGGGCAAGCTGATCGAGCTGCACGGCGTGAACGGCGCCGGCGACGTCATGATCACCGTGGCCCTCGCCTCCACGGTCTTCTTCTCGGTCCCCACCGACGAGGCCCGGGGCCGGGTCGCCCTCTACCTCGCCATCACCATGGCCCCCTTCACCCTGCTCGCCCCGGTGATCGGCCCGCTGCTGGACCGCGTCCCGCACGGCCGCCGGGCGGCGATGGCCACCGCGATGGCGGCCCGCGCGCTGCTCGCCCTGGTGCTGTCGGGCGCGGTGGCCGGCGGCGGCCTGGAGCTGTATCCGGCGGCGCTCGGCGTGCTGGTCTCCTCCAAGGCGTACGGCGTGGTCAGGAGCGCCGTGGTGCCCCGGCTGCTGCCGCCCGCCTTCTCCCTGGTGAAGGCGAACTCCCGGGTCACCCTCGGCGGCCTGCTCGCCACCGGCCTCGCCGCCCCCGTCGGCGCCGGCCTCCAGCAGATCGGTCCGCGCTGGCCGCTGTACGGCGCTTTCGTGATCTTCGTGGCCGGAACGTTCCTGTCGTTCACGCTGCCCCGGGAGGTCGACTCCGCCCGGGGCGAGGCCACCGCGCTGCTCACCGCCGACAGCGCCCGCCCGCACGGCCCGCGCCGAAGGCCGGTCAAGCGCCCCGGGCTGCGCACGGTCGGCACCGCCGTCACCCACGCGCTGGCCGCCAACGCCGCCGTCCGCTGCCTGAGCGGCTTCCTGATCTTCTTCCTGGCGTTCCTGCTGCGCGAGCACCCGATGACCGGCCAGAGCGCGGCGGTGTCGCTGGGCGTCGTCGGCGTCGCGGCGGGCACCGGCAACGCGCTGGGCACGGCGGTCGGGGCCTGGCTGCGCTCGCGCGCGCCGGAGGCCATCATCGTGACGGTGCTGGCGTGCGTGCTGGCCGCGGCGGCGGTGGCCGCCGCGTTCTTCGGCGCGGTGCTGGTGGCGTGCCTGGCGGCGGTCGCCGGGTTCGCGCAGGCGCTGGCCAAGCTGTCCCTGGACGCGCTGATCCAGCGGGACGTGCCCGAGCCGGTGCGCACCTCCGCGTTCGCCCGTTCGGAGACGCTGCTGCAGATGTCCTGGGTGCTGGGCGGCGCGGTCGGCATCGTCCTGCCGCTCAACGGCACCCTCGGCCTGGCGGTGGGCGCCGCGATCGTCGCCGCCGGCTGGCTGAGCACCGTACGGGGCCTGATCGGCTCGGCCCGGCACGGGGGCCGGCGGTCGCGGGTGGCGTGAGCACGGCACGCCGCACCCAGGTGGGTGGCCGGGGACAAGGGCCCGATAACCTTCGCCCATGACCACGTTGCCCCGCGGCGCAGCCGCTCTCGGACACCGCGCTGTGCGACGCCGCCGTGCCGTCGCCGCCGCCGGCGCCGTATCCGCCGGACTGCTCGTCCTGTCGGCCTGCGACAAGCCGACGCCGCTGTCGACCATCACCGTCGGCAGCGACTCGATCAGTTCCGAGGCCACCTGCGGCGGCGAGGGCGACGAAGCCCTGAAGACCGCCGACCTGACCAAGTGCCTCCAGTCCAAGGACATCGAGACCATCACGGTGGACCCGGACGAGACGGTGCGTTTCGGGGTGGACCCGGACATCGCCGACAAGCGCTGGACGATCCTGATGAACGGTCAGCCGCTGACCGACGACAGCAAGAAGACCTACCGCACGGTCCCGGGCAGCGTGTTCTTCAACGCCCAGTACGGCGCGCAGGGCGACTCCACCAAGGTCGCCGTCGTGGCCGGCAACGGCAAGGAGGGCGGCCAGACGTTCACCGGCGTGTGGGCCTTCGAGCTGAAGAAGGGCGACTGACCACGCCCGCCGCACGCCTCCTGGTGGCCACCGCGGTCCCCGCCGAACGGGACGCGGTGGCCCGGGCGTTTCCCGGCCCGGTCCAAAAGACGCCCCTGCCCGGCGCGGCCCTGCACCACGTGGCCGAGGGCTGGGACCTGCTCGCCGCCGGCGTCGGCCCCGCCCTCGCCGCCGCCACCACCGCCACCGCGCTGACCGCCGCCGCCCTGGCGGGCCGCCCCTACGCCCTGGTCGTCTCGGCCGGCATCGCCGGCGGCTTCGCCCCGCACGCGCCGGTCGGCTCCCTCGTCGTCGCCGACGAGATCACCGCCGCCGACCTGGGCGCCGAGACCGCCGACGGCTTCCTGCCGGTCACCGACCTCGGCTTCGGCACGGTCACCCACCGCCCGCCGCCCGCCCTGGTCCGTACGGTCGCCGCCGCGACCGGCGCCCGCACCGGCACCGTCCTGACCGGCTCCACGGTCACCGGCACCGCCGCCCGCGCCGGCGCCCTGCGCGACCGCCACCCCCGGGCGCTGGCCGAGGCCATGGAGGGCTTCGGTGTCGCGGAGGCCGCCGCCGCGCACGGCACGCCCGTGCTGGAGCTGCGCGCGGTCTCCAACCCGGTCGGCCCCCGCGACCGCGCCGCCTGGCGCGTCGGCGACGCCCTGGCGGCCCTGACGGACGCCTTCGGGAAGCTCACCCCCGCCCTGGAGAGTTGGAACCCCCATGACCCCCATGACCCCCATGACCCCCATGACCCCCACGGACCCCACGGACCCCACGACTCCCATGAGCCCCATGCGCAGTGACACGTTGCGGATCGCGTACTCCCCCTGCCCCAACGACACCTTCGTCTTCGACGCCCTGGCGCACGGCCGCGTCCCCGGCGCCCCCGCCCTCGACGTCACCTTCGCCGACATCGACCTCACCAACGGCATGGCCGAGCGCGGCGAGTACGACGTGCTGAAGGTGTCGTACGCCGTGCTGCCCTACGTCCTCGACGAGTACGCCCTGCTGCCCTGCGGCGGCGCGCTGGGCCGGGGCTGCGGGCCGCTGGTGCTCACCCGGGAGCCGGAGGCCGACCTGCGCGGCAGGACCGTCGCCGTGCCCAGCGAGAAGTCGACGGCGTACCTGCTGTTCCGCCTCTGGGCCGCGGACACCGTCCCCGGCGGGGTCGGCGAGATCGTCGTCATGCCGTTCCACGAGATCATGTCGGCCGTGCGGGACGGGAAGGTCGACGCGGGGCTCGTCATCCACGAGGCGCGCTTCACGTACCGGAACTACGGGCTGCACAAGCTCGCCGACATGGGCGAGCACTGGGAGGCGACGACCGGGCTGCCCATCCCGCTCGGCGCGATCATCGCCAAGCGGTCGCTGGGCGCGGAGGCGCTGACCGGGCTGGCCGACGCGGTCCGTACGTCCGTCCGCGCGGCCTGGGACGACCCCGAGGTCTCCCGCCCCTACGTCATGGAGCACGCCCAGGAGATGGACCCGGCCGTCGCCGACCAGCACATCGGGCTCTACGTCAACGAGTTCACCGCCGACCTCGGCGAGGACGGCTACGCGGCCGTCCGCGGGCTGCTGACCCGGGCGGCGGCCGAGGGACTGGTACCGGCCCTCGGTCCCGACGCGCTGCGTTTCCCGTAGCGCCCGTACGGGTCAGACGTCGAGCTGGTCCGCGACCGCCCGCAGCAGACCGGCGATCTTCTTGCCGGCCGTCTTCTCGGGGTAGCGGCCGCGCTCCAGCATCGGCGTGATGTTCTCCAGGAGCGTCGTCAGGTCCTGGACGATCGAGGCCAGTTCGTCCGGCTTCCTGCGCTGGGCCGCCGCGACGGACGGCGCCGGGTCGAGCAGCGCCAGGGACAGCGCCTGGTCACCGCGCTGACCGGCGACGACGCCGAACTCCACGCGCTGGCCCGGCTTCAGGGTCTCGACTCCGGCGGGGAGGACCGAGGAATGGACGAAGACGTCGCCGCCGTCGTCACGGGAGAGAAAGCCGAAGCCCTTCTCGGCGTTGAACCACTTGACTTTGCCGGTAGGCACGTCTGTCCTCATCCTCGTACTCGTCGGAAAACTGCTCTTGATAGCACTCGGGCGGGTCTCGGGACCCGCCGGTACCCAGGCTAATGGTCTTCGGGCCGGTGACAAGACGTCACCCGGTCGTTCCCTCGGGTCGGGAACTACCCTGGTCGGGTGCGTGACAAAACCCGAACGAATTCCCCCGCGCCGGGCGACCGGCTGATCCGTGCCGGTGCGGTCGTCTTCTTCATCGGCGCCGTGGCCACGATGGTCACGGTGGCCCCGCTGTTCCTGGGCACGACGCCGTTCCCCACGTACATGTTCGGACTGAGCATGTTCATGGGGCTCGGCTTCCTGATCGCCGGGGCGGGGGTGCTGCGGTCGATCGCGGCGGGGCGGCGTCAGGCGCGGGCCGCGGCGCAGCCCTCCCGGTAGGAGTCCAGCCAGTCCGGGAACCGGGTGAGGTCGGCCAGCACGGTGTCGGCGCCGGCCGCGCGGAGTTCGCCGGCGGTGTACGGGCCGGTGGCGACGGCGACGGAGTGCGCGCCGGCGGCGCGGGCGCCCCGGATGTCCCCGAGGTGGTCGCCCACGTAGACGCCGGCGCCGTGCTCGCGCAGCGCGACGGCCTTCTGCTCCGCCCACAGGTCGCCGATGACCGCGTCCGGCGCTATGCCGAGGTGGTCCAGGTGGAGCTTGGCGTTGGGCTCGTACTTGGCGGTGACCACGATCGCCCGGCCGCCGGCCCGCCGTACGGCCGCGACCGCCTCCGCCGCGCCGGCCAGGGCGGGGGTGGCGGCGATGGCGTACTCCGGGTACAGCGAGCGGTAGAGGTCGGCGGTGGCGGCGAGCCGCTCCGCCGGGAACCAGTGGGCCAGTTCCTGCTCCAGGGGCGGGCCGAGGCGGGTGACCGCGAGGTCGGCGTCGACGTGGGTGCCGGTTCGCGCCGAGAGCTCCACGTAGCAGGCGTGGATGCCGGGGCGGGAGTCGATCAGGGTCATGTCGAGGTCGAAGCCGACGGTGAGGGAGGTCATGGGTCCATTGTGACCGCGGGCCCGCCGCGGCCGGCCGCGTCCGCCGGTCAGCTCCGCGGGCGGCGGGCCCGCCGGAGCAGGTACGCCGCCGAGGCGAGGGCCGCCGCCTTCAGGACCCAGGGCCAGGTCTGGGTGACGGCCTCGTTCATGTGTCCCTCGGCGACCGGGTCGCCCCAGCGGCCCTCCGCGCGGCCCCAGAGCCAGACGGTCCCGGCCGCCGCCACCAGGGTGGGCAGGCCCAGGACCGCCCACTTCGCCTGGGCGGGGGTCAGGCGGCGGGAGAGGAACGCGAGGACCCAGCCGAGGGCCAGCGGCAGCAGGCTGCCCAGGACCGCGCCGACGAGGAGCAGGACCGCGGCGACCAGGAGGAGGGGGTCGGGGCGGCCGCCCTCGGGGAACAGCCGGCGGCGTCCGGCGGCGGCCCGCGCGCCGCTCCCGCGGGGCCACCACGCCCGGCGTCCCCCGGCGGCCTCCGTGGGCGGCGGCTTCGCCTCCTGGGGTGCCGTCCCCGCTGCCGTTCCGGCTTCCGTGCCCGGCTTCGGCCGGGGCCGCGGGGGCCTGAGCAGGTCCGGGATCTCGATGCCGCCGACGAACCCCGGCACGCTGTCGCCGCCGCCGAACGGGCCGCTCTCCGTCCGCCACCAGTCGGGCCGCGGGGCGGTGCCGCCGCCCGGTTCGTGGGCCTGGGCCAGATGCGGCGGGGTGGGTGCCTCGGCCGGGGCGGGTGCCTCGGCCGGGGCGGGCGTCTCGGCCGGGGCCAGGTGCGGCGGGGCGGGTGGCGGGCCGGCGGGCCGGGGGCGCGGGACCACCCGGCGCAGGCCCTTGGGGCGCTCCTCGCGCGGGGTCTCGCCGTCCGGCTGCACGGGCACGGCGGGCGGCGGCTCCCAGGACGCGGCCCGCGTGCCGCCGCCGGCCGCCCCGACCACCTCGTCGGGGCTGCCGAGCCGGTCCAGGATGCGGCGGACGGCCGCCGGGGAGTCGACCACGGCCCGGGACCGGCGCCGGTCGATCTCGTTGCGCAGCTCGGCGACGAGGCGCATGCGCGTGGCCGACGGCAACTGCTGCTGCTGAGCCACGTCACCGACGCGGCTCAGATACTCGTAGACGACCTGGTCGCTCTCGATCCCCACAACCCCTCCGGGGCGGTGTGTTGGTGATACCCCGTCGGTCGACCGTACCCGCTGTGGCGCCGCGAAACCGCCCCCGCCGGCGGCGGGCCCCCCGGGAGCGGGACGCAACGCGCCCCGGGCCGGCGTCCGGGAACGGCTCGGCGGGCCGGGGACGACCCGCTACCGTGGGGCGGATGAGCACCGAGGAGAAGCCCGCTGCGCCCCGGTCCCTCGCGGAGGCCCTTCGCGGCAGGGACGACACCTCCCTGGCCGCCCTCCTGCGCAGCCGCCCCGACCTCGTCACCCCCGTCCCCACCGATCTCACCCAGCTCGCCACCCGGGCCGGCACCCGCGCCTCGGTGGTGCGGGCGCTGGAGCGGCTGGACCGGTTCACGCTGCAGACGGCCGAGGCGCTGGCCGTGGCGGCCGATCCGGCGACGTACGGGGAGCTGTCCGGGCTGATGGCCGGGGACGACGGTGACCCGGAGGTCGCCGCCGCGCTGCCGCGCGCGCTGGCCGTGCTGCGCGGACAGGCACTGGTGTGGGGCGGTGACGACCGGCTGCGGCTGGTGCGTACCGCCCGGGAGCTGCTGGCGCCCTCGCCGCAGCATCCGTCGCCGACCGGGCTGGGGCCGACGGTGCGGGAGGCCGCGGCGGGGATGTCGCCGGGGCGGCTGCAGGAGATCCTCGGCGCCGCCGGGCTGCCCTCGACCCATGACCCGGTCTCCGCCGTGGACGCGCTGACCGCCCTGTTCACCGACCGGGACGGGGTGGCCGCGCTGCTCGCCGGCGCCCCGGCCCAGTCCCGCCAGGTGCTGGAGCGGCTGGTGTGGGGACCGCCGTACGGGCAGGTCACCCATGACCCGGCGCCCCCTCTGCGCTGGCTCCTGGACCGGGGCCTGCTGCTGCCGACCGCGCCGGGCACCGTCGTGCTGCCCCGCGAGGTCGCCCTGCGGCTGCGGGCCGGGCGGGCGCACCGGACGCCCGAACCGGTGCCGCCGCCGGTGACGGCCGCCGCCACGTACCGTCCCCAGGTGGTGGACGGCGCCGCCGCGGGGCAGGCGCTGGCCGCGCTCACCACCGTCGAGGAGCTGCTGAAGGAGTGGGGCGGGGGCGGGCCGGCCGTGCTGCGGGCGGGCGGGCTGAGCGTGCGCGACCTGAAGCGTACGGCGGTCGCCCTGGACGTCTCCGAGCCGGTCGCCGCGTTCTGGATCGAACTGGCCTACGCGGCCGGGCTGCTGGCCTCCGACGGGGAGGCCGACGAGCGGTACGCGGCCACCCCGGCGTACGACGAGTGGCGGGAGCTGCCCTGGGCCGAGCGCTGGGCGCGGCTGGCCGAGGCGTGGCTGCTCACGACCCGCACCAGCGGCCTGGTCGGCACCCGGGACGCCAAGGACCGCGCCCTGTCGGCGCTGGGCGCGGGGCTCGACCGGTCGGCGGCGCCGGAGGTACGGCGCCGGGTGCTGGCGCTGCTCGCGCGGTTGCCCGAGGGGGCCGCGCCGGACCCGGAGTCGGTGCTGGCCCGGCTGCGCTGGGAGCGTCCGCTGCGCGGGCCGCGGCGGGACGAGCGGGCCGGGGACTCCACGGAGGACCTGCGGGTGCGGCTCGCCCGGTGGACGCTGGCCGAGGCGGAGCTGCTGGGGGTGACCGGGCGGGGGGCGCTGGCGGGGCCGGGGCGGGCGCTGATCGGGGCGCCCGCGCCGGAGCCCCTTCCGCAGCCGCGGGGCGGCGGTGACGGAGGTGACCGCGGGGACAGTGGTGGCGGCGGTGGCGGGGACAGTGACGGCGGCGGGGACCGCGAGGGCAGGGGTGGCCGCGAGGGCAGTGGTAGCCAGGGGGACGGGGGTGACCGCTGGGGCGGAGGTGACCGCTGGGGCGGAGGTGACCGCGGGGCCGGCAGTGGCGGTCGGGCCGACAGCGACGGTGGGACCGGCAGTGGCGGTGGGGCCGGCAGTGACGGTGGGCCCGGCAGTGACGGTGGGACCGGCAGTGACGGTGGGACCGGCAGTGACGTCGGGCCCGGTGACAAGCTGCCCGTGCGTCACCTCCCGCGCCGCACGCCGCCCGCGCCCGAGCCGCTGCCGCCCGCCGAGCCGCTGCCGCCCGTCGTACCGCTGCCGTCCGCCGAGCAGACCGCCGCCACGGCCGCCGCCGCCCGGCTGCTCGCGCCCCTGCTGCCCGAGCCGCTGGACCACGTCCTGCTCCAGGCCGACCTGACGGCGGTGGCCCCGGGGCCGCTGCGCCGGCCGCTGGCCGAGCTGCTCGACATGGTGGCGGACGTCGAGTCCAAGGGCGGGGCGACCGTCTACCGCTTCTCGCCCGGTTCGGTGCGCCGGGCCCTGGACTCCGGCCGGACCGCCGCCGACCTGCACTCCTTCCTCGCCCGGCACTCCCGTACGTCGGTGCCGCAGCCGTTGACGTACCTGATCGACGACGTGGCCCGGCGGCACGGGCGGCTGCGCGTCGGGGCGGCCTCGGCGTACGTCCGCTGCGACGACGACGCCACGCTGGACGAGATCCTCGCCGACAAGCGGGCCGCCGGCCTCGGGCTGCGGCGCCTGGCGCCGACCGTGCTGGCCGCGCGGACCGACCCGGCGGGGCTGCTGGAGGGGCTGCGCGCGATGGGGTTCGCGCCGGCCGCCGAGTCCGCCGGGGGCGATGTGCTGATCGCCCGCGCCGACGCCCGCCGCACCCCGCCGCGCACGGCGCCCGAGCCGGTCCCCGAGGGGCCGCCGGTGCCGGACGACGCGCTGCTCACGGCCGCGGTCCGGGCCATCCGGGCCGGTGACCTGGCCGCCACCGCGCCGCGCAAGCCGGACGCCGGTACGACGCCGGCCGGCGGGGAGCCGCCCCGTACCGGTTCCGCCGAGACGCTGGCCACCGTGCAGGCGGCGGTGCTGACCGGCGAGGCGGTGTGGATCGGGTACGTGAACGCCGAGGGCGCCGCCAGTCAGCGGGTGATCGCCCCGGTGCGGGTGGAGGGCGGGTTCGTGACCGCGTACGACCACACCGCGGACGAGGTCCGCACCTTCGCGCTGCACCGGATCACGGGGGTCGCCGAACTCGCCGACGACGCGGGGTGACCCCCTCCCGTCTTACGCGGCCGGACGCCCGGCCCCTCCCCGGTGCGCACTTCCGGGCGTATCCCGCGTTCCATGCACGCCACGCCGGGATTTTCCCTCCCCGGGGGGAGCTTTTCCCGTGAACCGCATCGGACGGTTCCGGCTCGGGCAGCCACCGGGTGTCCTGAACCAGACCGGAAGGAAGTTCCGATGGGTGCCGTTCGTCGTGTCGCCGCCGTCCTGACCACCACCGTCGCGCTCCTCACCGCGTTCGCCGCCGAGGCCGCCGCGGTCGGTATCGACCTGGGCGGCGGCCTCACCTTCTGACCCGTCCCGTCCCTCTCCGCGCGGGCCGGCCCACCCCGGGCCGGCCCGCGCACCGCGCACGCTCACCGCGCACGCTCACCACGCATCGTGCACCGCGCACCCGAGCACTCCCGCTCCTGCTCCTCCTCCCGCTCCGCGAAAGGCCGGAAGTCCCATGGGTTCCAAGCTGTCCACCACGGCCCGTACCGCCGTCTCCGTCCGTTCCGCCGTCGCCGTCTCCCTCTCCGCCCTGCTCGTCGCCGCCGCGCTGATCGCCGCGCTGGTCCCCGAGGCCGCCGCACTGCCGCTCCCGCTGCCGGGCGCGGGCGGACAGGCGCCGGCCAACGGGGAGCTGGTCTCCGTGGAGGGACCGCTGGTGAACACGGTCAGTCTGCCCATGCTGCGGTAGCGGGGCGGGCGCGGTAGCTCTCCCCTTCGAGGCGCACCAGCTCGGCGTGGTGGACCAGGCGGTCCACCATCGCCGGGACGGACGGGCCGCCGAAGACCTCGTCCCAGCGGGCGGGCGGACGGTCCCCGGTCACGATCAGCGAGCCGCGTTCGTAGCGGTGGGCGACGAGCCGGAAGAAGAGGGTCGTGGTCGCCGGGTCGAAGGGGGTGTAGCCGACCTCGTCGACGATCAGCAGGGGGTAGGCGTCGAGGGCGGTCAGTTCCTCGGTGAGCCGGCCGGCCGTACGGGCCTCGGCGAGCCGGGCGGCCCACTCGGCGGCGGTCGCGAACAGCACCCGGTGACCGGCCTGGCAGGCGCGCGTCCCGAGCCCGACGGCCAGGTGCGTCTTGCCGGTGCCGGGCGGGCCGGAGAACACCACGTTGTGCCGGGCGGTGAGGAAGTCCAGCTTGCCGAGCCGGGCCACGGTCTCCCGGTCGAAGGCGAGGGGGTGGCTCTCGTCGAAGTCCTCCAGCACCTTGCGCCACGGGAAACCGGCTTCCCGGATCCGGTCCTCGGCCCCGTCCGCCGCACGCGCGGGCGGCGGCTCCACCCGCCGCTGGGCCGGGAAGGGGGCGGCGGCCTGGGCGGTGGGCACGTGGCCGACGGGCACCGGGGACGCGGGCGTCTGGGGGGTGGGCGTGTGGGCGGCGGACGCCTGGGGGATGGGCACGTGGGCGGCGGACGCCTGGGGGATGGGCACGTGGGTCTCGGGCGCCTGGGGGATGGGCACGTGGGCGGCGGGCGCGTGGCGGGTGGGCGCGTGGGTCGCGGGTGTCCCCGGCGTCGCCGGCAGGTCCGCCGTGGGCCGCTCCTGCCGCCGTTCGGCCAGGTGCCCGCGCTCCGCGTGCCGTGCCATCGGGCCCGACATGTACGCCAGGATCGCCGCCGAGACGATGAACGCCATGTGGATGACGGTGCCCCACAGCAGGGCGTGGCGGGAGGTGTGGTGGACGTCCACGAACATCTGGAGCAGGTGGACCGAGGAAATACCCACGATGGCGGTGGCCAGTTTCACCTTCAGCACGTTGGAATTGACGTGCGAAAGCCATTCCGGCTGATCCCGGTGGCCCTGGAGGCCGATACGCGAGACGAAGGTCTCGTAACCGCCGACGATGACCATGATCAGCAGGTTGGCGATCATGACGACGTCGACCAGTTTCAGCACGGCGAGCATGACGTAGGTCTCGCTGGCCTGCCCGCTCACGCAGCGCAGGAGTAAGGCCCACAGTTCGTTGAAGAACTTGTAGACGTACACGCCCTGCGCGGCGACCAGGCCGAAATAAAGGGGGGCCTGGAGCCAGCGGGTGGCGAAAAGGGCGTAGCCGAGGGTCGGCATCGGGGTGTTCTGTACAGGGGGCACGGTGGCTCATTTTGCTGGGCTGTCCGGGGGAAGGGAATTCACACCACACGTTGGAATGAAAAGACATCCAGTAGGACGGGACGCCCGCCGGAAACCCGGGACCGCGGGGCCGCCCTCTCCGGCCGGGCCCACCGGCCCCTGGCGTTCCCGGGCCGATCAGGCACACTGGACGTTTGGCCGATCCGTCCAGCCGGCGTCGGCCGTACGCGCGCGAAAGGGTGCCGTCCGTGAATGGTCCGCTCATCGTCCAGTCCGACAAGACGCTGCTCCTGGAAGTCGACCACGAGCTGGCCGGCGACTGCCGCCGTGCCATCGCCCCCTTCGCCGAGCTGGAGCGGGCGCCGGAGCACATCCACACCTACCGGGTGACACCGCTGGGCCTGTGGAACGCGCGGGCGGCGGGCCACGACGCCGAACAGGTCGTCGACGCCCTCGTCCAGTACAGCCGCTACCCGGTGCCGCACGCGCTGCTCGTCGACATCGCCGAGACGATGGACCGCTACGGCCGCCTCACCCTGTCCAAGCACCCGGCGCACGGGCTGGTGCTGACCACCACCGACCGGCCGGTGCTGGAGGAGGTGCTGAAGTCGAAGCGGATCGCCCCGCTGGTCGGCGCCCGCATCGACCCCGACACGGTCGCCGTGCACCCCTCCGAGCGCGGGCAGATCAAGCAGACGCTGCTGAAGCTGGGCTGGCCCGCCGAGGACCTCGCCGGGTACGTCGACGGCGAGGCGCACCCGATCGAGCTGGCCGAGGACGGCTGGGCGCTGCGCCCGTACCAGAAGCAGGCGGTGGAGAACTTCTGGCACGGCGGGAGCGGGGTGGTGGTGCTGCCCTGCGGTGCGGGCAAGACGCTGGTCGGCGCCGGTTCGATGGCGCAGGCGAAGTCGACGACCCTGATCCTGGTCACCAACACGGTCTCCGCCCGGCAGTGGAAGCACGAGCTGGTCAAGCGCACGTCGCTGACCGAGGACGAGATCGGCGAGTACAGCGGGACCAGGAAGGAGATCCGGCCGGTCACCATCGCCACGTACCAGGTGCTGACGACCCGGCGCAAGGGCGTCTACCCGCACCTGGAGCTGTTCGACTCCCGGGACTGGGGGCTGATCGTCTACGACGAGGTGCACCTGCTGCCCGCGCCGGTCTTCAAGTTCACCGCCGACCTCCAGGCCCGGCGGCGCCTGGGCCTCACCGCGACCCTGGTCCGGGAGGACGGCCGCGAGTCGGACGTGTTCTCGCTGATCGGGCCGAAGCGGTTCGACGCGCCGTGGAAGGAGATCGAGGCGCAGGGGTACATCGCGCCCGCCGACTGCGTGGAGGTGCGGGTCAACCTGACCGAGTCGGAGCGGCTGGCGTACGCGACCGCCGAGGCCGAGGAGAAGTACCGCTTCTGCGCGACGACCGCGACCAAGCGGAAGGTGACCGAGGCGATCGTGCGCCGGTTCGCCGGGCAGCAGATCCTGGTCATCGGCCAGTACATCGACCAGCTCGACGAGCTGGGCGAGCACCTGGGCGCTCCGGTGATCAAGGGCGACACGTCCAACGCGCAGCGGGAGAAGCTGTTCGAGGCGTTCCGGCAGGGCGAGATCAACGTCCTGGTGGTGTCCAAGGTCGCCAACTTCTCCATCGACCTGCCGGAGGCGACGGTCGCCGTGCAGGTGTCGGGGACGTTCGGGTCGCGGCAGGAGGAGGCGCAGCGCCTGGGCCGGGTGCTCCGCCCGAAGGCCGACGGCCACCAGGCCCACTTCTACTCGGTGGTCGCCCGCGACACCCTCGACCAGGACTTCGCCGCCCACCGGCAGCGGTTCCTGGCGGAGCAGGGGTACGCGTACCGGATCATGGACGCGGACGAGCTGCTGGCGGGGGACGCCTGAGGCTCACCGCCGGCGGCGGACGCCCGCCTCCTCGTCGTCGTACTCGCCGAGGACCACGACGTCGAAGGCGGCGCCCGCGAAGGTCTTGACGGCACGCAGGGCGTGGGCCAGGCGGTGGACGGCGGCCGGGCGCGGGGCGGCGGACGTGCGGCCCGGTGCCGGGGCTGCCGTCGGGGAGACGGTCGCTGCGCTCATGTGTCCATGGTGCGGTGGCGGGGTGCCGGTGGCGTCGGTCCTCCGGCCGAACCCCGCCGCCCGTCGCCTCCGCCCCGCGGCCCACCCGCCCCCTCCTCCCGTACGCCTGCGGGAGGAGGGGGCCCCTGAGGGGCGCAGGGGTCTTCAGGGGCGGTCCCTCAGGGACGGTCCCTCAGGGACGGTCCCTCAGGGACGGTCCCTCAGGGGCGGTCCCTCAGGGACGCGGGAAATCCGTTGGCCCCTGGCCTGCGCACTCCTCTACAATCTCCGCTCTTCCCGCCTCCCTCACGGAGCGCCGCCGTCCGGACGGAAACCGGCCGGCATCCGCACTCACCACCCCAGGTCCGCCGGAGGCACCCCCTTGTCCACGCCCGTCCACGACGACCCCGCGTCCGCCCCCCTGTCCGACCCCGGGTCCGACCCCCTCGCCCGGGAGCGCGCCCACCTGGCCGCGTCCCGTGCGGCCCTGCGCGCCATGCGGGCCGACGTCGAGTCCCTCGACATCAGCGACGTCACCGCGAACTGGGTCAACGCCGCCGTCCTGCAGCGGCAGATCGAGGACCGCGTCAAGGCCCTGGCCGACCTCAGCGACACCCCGCTGTTCTTCGGCCGGCTCGACTACGCGCACGCGCCGGGGGCGGAGGGAGCGGAAGGGGAGAGCCCGCGGCCGGAGGCCGCTTATCGGACACTGCACATCGGGCGGCGGCACGTCCACGACGCCGACGGCGACCCGATGGTCATCGACTGGCGGGCGCCCGTCTCGCAGCCGTTCTACCAGGCCTCCAGGAAGGACCCGAAGGGCGTCGAGCTGCGCCGCCGGTTCGGTTACACCGGCGGCGAGATCACCGCGTACGAGGACGAACGGCTGACCGACCCGGCCGAGGCGGCGGCCACCAGCAAGCTGCTCCAGCGGGAGATCGAGCGGCCCCGCGTCGGTCCGATGCGGGACATCGTCGCCACCATCCAGCCGGAGCAGGACGAGATCGTGCGCGCCGGGCTGTCCGGATCGGTCTGCGTGCAGGGCGGTCCCGGCACCGGGAAGACCGCCGTCGGCCTGCACCGGGTGGCGTACCTGCTGTACGCGCACCGCGAGCGGCTCGCCCGCACCGGCACCCTGGTCATCGGGCCGAACAGGTCCTTCCTGCACTACATCGAGCAGGTGCTGCCCGCGCTCGGCGAGCTGACCGTCCGGCAGGCCACCGTCGACGACCTGGTGGCCCACGTCGAGGTGCGCGGCACCGACGAGGCGGCGACGGCGGTGGTCAAGGGCGACGCGCGGATGGCGGAGGTGCTGCGCCGGGCGCTGTACTCGCACGTCTCGATGCCCGTCGAGCCCGTCGTCGTCGTGCGCGGCTCGCGGCGCCGGCGGGTGGCGGCGTACGAGGTGGAGGAGCTGGTGCGGGAGTTGCTGGACCGGGACATCCGGTACGGCGCCGCCCGCGAGGCCCTGCCGCAGCGCATCGCGCACGCCGTGCTGGTGCAGATGGAGCGGGCGGGCGAGGCGCCGGACGACCGGGTGCAGAACGCGGTGGCGCGCAGCGCGGCGGTCAAGGCGTGCGTGAAGGCGGTGTGGCCGGCCGTCGACCCGGCGAAACTGGTGCTGCGGCTGCTGTCGGAGCCGGAGTTCCTCGCCGAACACGCCGAGGGTCTGCTCACGGAGGACGAGCAGAAGGCGGTGCTGTGGGCGAAGCCGGCCAGGTCGGTGAAGACCGCCAAGTGGTCGGCGGCGGACGCGGTGCTGATCGACGAAGCGGTGGATCTGATCGAGCGCACGCACTCCCTCGGGCACGTCGTCCTGGACGAGGCGCAGGACCTCTCCCCCATGCAGTACCGGGCGGTGGGCCGGCGCTGCACCACCGGTTCCGCGACCGTCCTCGGCGACCTGGCGCAGGGCACCACGCCGTGGGCGACCCGGAGCTGGCGGGAGGCGCTGGCCCATCTGGGCAAGGAGGGGGCGGTGGTGGAGGAGCTGACGGCCGGTTTCCGGGTGCCGACGGACGTGATCGCGTACGCCTCCCGGCTGCTGCCGCACATCGCGCCGGGGCTGAGGCCGGTGGCGTCGGTCCGGGAGAACCCCGGCTTCTTCGAGGTCCGGGACGCCGGCGGTGCGGCCGACGTGGTGGCGGCCTGCCGCGAGCTGCTGCGCCGGGAGGGGTCGGTCGGGCTCATCGCCGCCGACGTCCGGGTCCCCGAGCTGGCGCGGGAGCTGACGGAGGCGGGCGTCGGGCATCTCGCGCCGGGCGAGGAGACCACGGAGGGCGCCCGGCTGACCCTGGTCCCGGCCTCGCTGGCCAAGGGCCTGGAGTACGACTACGTGGTCCTCGACGAGCCGGGGGCGGTGGTGGACGGGGAGCCGGACGAGCAAACGGGGCTGCGGCGGCTGTACGTGTGCCTCACGCGGGCGGTGTCGGGGCTGATCGTGACGCATACGGGTCCGCTGCCGCGGCAACTCGCGGCGTAGCCGCGGGCGATCGTGCCTCCCCCAGTGCCTGAACGGCCTGGGAGGCACCCCCGGGGCGGCACGGGCGGGCGCGGCGGCACCCGGCCGGCGCCGGGCCGCGCCCCACCCCCGCGAACGCCGGCGCGCAGGAGCCGACGCTCAGTCCCCCAACACCCGCCGCCACTGAGCGACCGCCCCCGCGGAAACCGGCCCCTCCCACCCTTGCGGCCGGGCCGCCCCGCCGATGTGGAACCCGTCGATCCCGGCGTCCAGCAGCCCCGGCACGTGGTCCAGCCGCAGCCCGCCCCCGACCAGCAGCCGCTGCTCGTAGCCGGGCTCGCCGCGCAGCCGCGCCTCGGCGACCAGCACGTCCCGTCCCTCGTCGACCCCGCCGGCCGCCCCGGCCGTCAGATACGTGTCCAGGCCGGGGAAGCCCGCGAGCCGCTTGCGCAGCGCGGCCCGGTCGGCGGCCCGGTCGATGGCGCGGTGGAACGTCCACCGGCACCCCTCCAGCACCGCCGCCAGCCGCTCCACCACCGCCAGGTCCACGTCCCCGGCGGCGTCGAGGAACCCCAGCACGAACTGGTCGGCCCCCGCCTCCCGCAGCTCCCCCGCGACCCGCACCAGCCGCTCGATGTCCCCGGCGGACCCGGCGGACCCGGCGGACCCGGCGGCGAAGCCGTCGGCGAGCCGCAGCATCACGCGTACGTCGATGTCGACGGCGGCGCGGACCGCGGTGACGGTCGCGGCCGACGGGGCGAGTCCGTCGGCCGCCATGTCGGTGACCAGTTCGAGGCGGTCCGCGCCTCCGGCCCGGGCGGCGACCGCGTCCTCGACGTCGAGGGCGATCACCTCCAGGAGTGCACGCTTGCTCATGGGGCCCCATTCGTCGGCGTCCACCGGCGTCCACCGGCACGGCTACAGGTCTAGTCCAATCACCGGACAGGTTAGCGTCCCCGCCCGCGCGCCCCGGCGCACGCCGCTCGGCCCGCCCGAAGACGGCCGGTTCCCGCTCCCGCGCCCCGGCCGGTCCGCCGGCCGCGCCGCCGCCGGCCGTCCCGCGGGGAGCCGTACGGGGGCGGCCGCGCCGCCGGCGGGCGGGTGCCGGCACGGCCCCGCCGGGGCGTCGCGGCGCCTCGTCGCGGGAGAATGACCGCATGGCCGATCCCGACGCCCTCCGCGCCCGCTTCGCCCGTGCCCTGGACGGGGTCCGGGGCACGGACGCCACCGCACCCGACCCGGCGCCGTACGCCGACGACCTGCTCGCCCGCTGGTCGCAGCCGCAGCGCCGCTACCACACCGTCGCGCACCTGACGGCGGTCCTGGACCACGTCGACACGCTCCAGGAGTACGCCGACGACCCCGACGTCGTCCGCCTCGCCGCCTGGTTCCACGACGCGGTCTACCTGCCGGAGCGGTCGGAGAACGAGGAGCGGTCGGCGCGGCTCGCCGAGCGCGCCCTGACCGAGGCCGGGGTCCCGGCGGCGAGGACCGCCGAGGTGGCCCGCCTCGTCCGGCTCACCGTCTCGCACGACCCGGCCGACGGCGACCGCGACGGCGAGGTGCTGTGCGACGCCGACCTGGCGGTCCTCGCCGCGCCGCCGTCGGCCTACGCCGCCTACGCCGCGGCCGTCCGCCAGGAGTACCACTTCGTGCCGGACGACGCCTTCCGCACCGGCCGGTCGGCGGTCCTGCGCCGGCTCCTCGGCCTGCCCCGGCTGTTCCGGACGCCGTACGGGCGGCGCGCGTGGGAGGCGACCGCCCGGTACAACCTCGCCGGAGAGCTGGAAATGCTGTCGCCGGACGGTTCCCCGGCCCCGTAGCCTGCCCGCCATGCGGAACACGGGCGAACTGGGCGGGGAACAGGTGGAGGCGGCCGTCGCGGACGCCGTGGCGGTGCTGGGCACGGTGGCGGACCGGGACTGGGAGGCGGTGCGGGCCGGGCGGCTGGAGTGGAGCTGCCGAAAGACGGCACTGCACATCGCGAGCGATCTCATCGCGTACGCGGGCCAGTTGGCCGGGCGGGCCGCCGACGCGTACGTCCCCTTCGGGATCGCCCTGGACGAGGGCACCGGCAACGAGGGGCTGCTCCAGGTCGTCCGGACCACCGGCGCGCTGCTCGCCGCCGCCGTCCGCACCACGCCCCGCGACGTCCGCGCCTTCCACCCGTACCCCTTCCGGAACGCGAACCGGGACGGCTTCGCCGCCATGGGGATCGCCGAAGTGCTGCTGCACACCCACGACATCACCACCGGCCTCGGCGTGGCGTACGAGCCGCCCGCCGAGCTGTGCGCGTACGTCCTGACGCGGATCTTCCCGCACGTGCGGCCCGGCACCGACGCCTGGCGCACCCTGCTGTGGGCCACCGGGCGGGGCGAGCTGCCGGGCCGGGCCCCGGTGACCGGGTGGAAGTGGTGCAACAACCTCGTGCTCCCGGCCGAGCGGCTCGTCCTCGAAGGGGTCACCCCGGCCGCCGCGAACGACCTCGCCCTCGGCGGCGACGGCGGCTTCCCCTGGGCCGGGGGCGGGCCGGTCGACGGCACGCGCGAGGGCGCCGGGATGGTGGTGAAGGCGTACGAGGGGGGCGTGCACCGGCCGGAGTGGGGGATGTACGCGCTGGTGCGCCGCGCGGACGGACTGGCGATCGGCGCGATGGGCTTCCACGGGGCGCCCGACGAGGACGGCCGGGTGGAGGTCGGCTACGACCTCGTCGAGGCGGCGCGCGGCCACGGCTACGCCACCGAGGCGCTGCACACGCTCTCGGGGTGGGCGCTGGCCCGGCCCGGGGTGGGACGCGTCTTCGCCCGCACCGAGCCGGACAACCACGCCTCGCAGGCGGTGCTGGAGCGGGCCGGTTTCACCCGGGTGCCGACCGAGGACCCGGTGGACGCGGAATTCCTCGCCTACGAACTGCGGGGCTGATCACCCGGCCGCCCCGGCGCCGCGCTTGGGGCGGCGCAGCCCCGCCCCGCGCAGCAGCCGCACCACCTCACGGCTGCTCACCTCCCGCGCGCCGGCCCGCACGGCGTCCGCGTACCGGTGGGCGGGCAGGTCGTAGTGGTCGCGGTCGAAGGCCCGGCGGGGCACGTCCAGGCGGCGTGCGAAGGCGTGCAGTTCGTCGTAGGAGACGTCGCTGACCAGGTGCGACCACATGCGCCCGTGGCCGGGCCAGGACGGCGGATCGACGTAGACGGTCACGAGGAGGCCCCCGGTCCGCCGAGGGCCGTGCCCAGCGAGCCCACCGCGGCGACCTTCACGCCCGCCTCGGGGCAGACCCAGTGCGGGTCGGGGCCCAGCTCCGGCTCGACGTCCAGGGCGTGCGGGTCGCCGGAGCCGCACACCGGGCACAGCGGCCAGCGGCCGTACCGCTCCAGCAGCGCGTCCTGCACGTCCTGCGCGACCAGCCCCGCCACGAACGGGGCGCCGTCGGGCCACTGCCCGACCCACCAGCGCCGCCGCACGACGGACTCCTCGACCAGCGAGACGACGTCCGCCTCGGCGACCTCGCCCGCGACGAGGTCGGCGAGGACCAGGGCGCGGGCGGCGTGCAGCGCCTGTTCCAGGGGGCTGATGGGATGCATGCACCCATTGTGCGCACTCTTGCCCCGGCGCCGGAACGAAAATATCTTTCACCCATGACTGACGGCGTGAAGGAAACTTCCGGCACGGCACCCGCGTCGCCCGCATCCGCCACACCCGTCACACCCGCGTCGCCCACGCCCGCCACGTCCGTCACGTCCGCCACCCCGGTCACACCCATCGCCTCGGCCACCCCGGTCACATCCACCTCACCCGCCACGCCCGCCAGGCCCGCCAGGCCCGCCAGGCCCGCCACACCGGTCATGCCCGCCGCGCCCACCGTGCTCGCGGCCAAGGTGCGCGCCCTGGCGCCGTCCATGACCCGTTCCATGCAGCGGGTCGCCGAGGCCGTCGCGCGGGACCCGGCGGGCTGCGCCGCGCTCACGGTCACCGGGCTCGCCGAGCTGACCGGCACCAGCGAGGCGACCGTCGTGCGCACCTCCCGCCTGCTCGGCTACCCCGGCTACCGCGACCTGCGGCTCGCCCTCGCCGGGCTCGCCGCCGCGCAGCAGTCCGGGCGGGCGCCCGCCCTCACCAGCGACATCGCGGTGGACGACCCGATCGCCGACGTCGTCGCCAAGCTCGCCCACGACGAGCGGCAGACCCTCGCGGACACGGCGGCCGGCCTGGACACCGCCCAGCTCGGCGCGGCGGTCACCGCGCTCGCCGGGGCCCGGCGCACCGACGTGTACGGCATCGGGGCGTCGGGGCTGGTCGCCCAGGACCTCACCCAGAAGCTGCTGCGCATAGGGCGGATAGCCCACGCCCACTCCGATCCGCACCTCGCCGTCACCAACGCGGTGCAGCTGCGCGCCGGGGACGTCGCCGTCGCGATCACGCACTCCGGGTCGACCGGGGACGTGATCGAGCCGCTGCGGGTCGCCTTCGAGCGCGGGGCGACGACGGTGGCGGTCACGGGGTGGCCGAACGGGCCGGTGACGCAGTACGCCGACCACGTGCTGACGACGTCCGCGGCGCGGGAGAGCGAGCTGCGGCCGGCGGCGATGTCCTCCCGGACGGGGCAGCTGCTGGTGGTGGACTGCCTGTTCGTGGGGGTGGCGCAGCGGACGTACGAGGCGGCGGGGCCGGCCCTGTCCGCGTCCTACGAGGCGTTGGCCCACCGGCACGCTCCGGGGCGTCGCAGGGCTTGATCGTCGTGGGCGGCCGCGGGTTTGCCGTGGCCGCTCGCGCAGTTCCCCGCGCTCCTTCCGGGGCGCCATCGACACCGACGTGGAAAAGGGCTGTCACTCCATGACCTCCATTCCGGAACTCCGCTCCCAGCTCGACGGTCTCTCCACCGAAGCGGTCCGGCCGGACCTCGCCGAGATCGACCGGCTGCCGGCCCTCGACATCGCCCGGCTCATGAACGGGGAGGACGCCAAGGTCGCCGCCGCCGTCGCCGCGCGGCTGCCCGAGGTCGCCGCCGCCGTCGACGCGATCGCCGTACGGATGGGACGCGGCGGGCGGCTCGTGTACGCCGGGGCCGGGACCGCCGGACGGATCGGCGTGCTGGACGCCTCCGAGTGCCCGCCCACCTTCAACACGGCACCCGGGCGGGTCGTCGGCCTGATCGCGGGCGGACCGGACGCCGTGATCACCTCCGTCGAGGGCGCCGAGGACTCCGCCGAGCTGGCCCGCGCCGACCTGGACGCGCTCGGCCTCACCCCCGACGACACGGTGGTCGGCGTCTCCGCCTCCGGCCGCACCCCGTACGCCGTCGCGGCCGTCACGCACGCCCGCGCGCTGGGCGCGTTCACCGTCGGGCTCGCCTGCAACGAGGGCAGCGCGCTGGCCGCCGCCGCCGAGCACGGCATCGAGGTCGTCACCGGAGCCGAGGTGATCGCCGGCTCCACCCGGCTGAAGGCGGGCACCGCCCAGAAGCTGGTCCTCAACATGCTGTCGACGATCACCATGATCCGGCTCGGCAAGACGTACGGGAACCTGATGGTCGACGTCCGCGCCTCCAACGAGAAGCTGCGCGCCCGGTCCCGGCGGATCGTCGCGCAGGCCACCGGCGCCGGGGACGAGGAGATCGAGCGGGCGCTGGACGCGGCCGGCGGCGAGGTCAAGCAGGCCGTGCTGATCCTGCTGGCGGGGGTCGACGGCCCGACGGCCGCCCGCCTTCTGGAGGACTCCGGCGGCCGGCTGCGCGCCGCGCTGGCCGCGACGGCGCGCTGACCCGCAGGCTCGGGGGGTGCACCAGGACCCCCGAGCCATCGCCACCGCCACCGCCCTCCTCCCCCTGGTCGGCGGCCCCGCCAACGTCGTCTCCGTCGCCCACTGCGTGACCCGCCTGCGCCTGGTCCTGGCCGACCGGGCCCGGGTGCGGGACGCCGACCTGCGGGCGCTGCCCGGCGTCCTCGGCGTGGTGGAGGACGGGGAGGCGTACCAGGTGGTGCTGGGGCCGGGGAGGGTCGGACGGGTGACGGAGGCGTTCGAGGCGCTGCTGGGGAGCGAGGACGTAGGGGAGGGCGAGCGCGAGGGCGAGAGCGAGCGCGGGCACGGGGGCGAGCACGAGCGCGGGCACGGGGGCGAGGGCGGGCTCGGGGGCGAGCGCGGGCACGGGGGCGAGGGCGGGCTCGGGGGCGAGCGCGGGCTCGGGGGCGAGGGCGAGGGCGGGCTCGGGGGCGAGCGCGGGGAAGAAAGCGAGCGCGGGCACGGGGGCGAGCACGAGCGCGGGCACGGGGGCGAGGGCGGGGAAGGAAGCGAGCGCGGGCACGGGGGCGCCCCGGCCGGCGCCGGGCCTGACACGGCCGGTGTCCTCGCCCGGCGCGGTGCGGCGCTGAGGGCGCGGCAGAAGGAGCGCAACGCCACCCCGCTGAAGCGGGGGCTGCGGCGGGTGGCGGACGTCTTCGTCCCGCTCGTCCCGGCCCTGATCGGCTGCGGCATGCTCGCGGGCGCCGCCGGCCTCCTGCGCAGCCTCGGCCTGCTCCCCGGCCTCACCCCCGCCCTCACCGCCCTCTCCACCGCCTTCATGGCGCTGATCGCGGTGTTCGTCGGGCACAACACGGCCCGCGAGTTCGGCGGCACGCCGGTGCTGGGCGGCGCGGTCGCCGCCGTCGTGGTCCACCCGGGCGTCGTCCAGGTGGCCGCGTTCGGCGCCCCGCTCGCCCCCGGCCAGGGCGGGGTGCTCGGCGCGCTGGCGGCGGCGTTGCTCGGCACGTACGTCGAGAAGTGGTGCCGCGCCCGCCTGCCCGGCACCCTGGACGTCCTGCTCACCCCGACCCTGACCGTCCTGGTCGCGGGCCTGGCCACGCTGTACGTCCTGATGTACGCGGCCGGCGAGGTGGCGTCCGCCGTCGGCACGGCGGCGACCTGGCTGCTGACGACCACGGGCGTCCTGGCCGGCCTGCTCCTGGGCGGCCTCTTCCTCCCCCTGGTCATGCTCGGCCTGCACCAGGCCCTGATCCCCCTGCACACCACCCTCATCGACCAGCAGGGCCACACCGTGCTGCTGCCGCTGCTGGCCATGGCGGGCGCGGGCCAGGTCGGCGCGGCGGTCGCGGTCTACGTCCGGCTGCGCCACGACACGTCCCTGCGTACGACGATCAGGTCCGCGCTCCCGGCCGGGCTGCTCGGCGTCGGCGAACCCCTCATCTACGGCGTCTCCCTCCCCCTGGGCCGCCCGTTCCTGACGGCCTGCGCGGGCGGCGCGGCGGGCGGCGCGTTCGTCGGCCTGTTCGCGATGCTCGGCACCGAGGTCGGGGCGACGGCGATCGGCCCGTCCGGCTGGGCCCTGTTCCCGCTGCTGGCCGGGGACCGGGGGCCGGCGGTGACGGCGGCGGTCTACGGCGGCGGGCTGCTGACGGGGTACGCCGTCGGCTTCGCGGCCACCTACCTCTTCGGCGGGCTGCGCGGTCCGCGCGCGGCGGGCGCTGTCAGTGCGGTGTGCGATTCTGAAGGACATGAACCACGCCCAGCTGACCGCCCTGGGCCGCGCCCTGCGTCTCCTCGGTGAGCACGGCGAGGCCCTGACCGCCGACACCCCCGACGCCAAGCTGCACGAGATGCGGGGCGATCTGCGCCGCGCCCTGGACCTGCTGGCGGAGAGCGCGTCGACGGCGGCCCCCAGCACCCGCTGCCCCGAGCATCCCAGCGGGCCGGTGGACGAGGCCGCCCCCGACCTGTGCCTGCTGTGCGAGACCCGGCGCCGCTCCGCCCGCCGCGCCGAGTACGGGGGCGGCGCTCCCGCCCGCTCCCGTCCCGCCGAGCCGGTCCAGTCCCGCTACGGCCTGCGCGACGACCGCCCCCGGCCCCAGCAGCGCTGGCTCCCGGAGGCGTGGAACGGCCAGGCGTGGCAGCTGTGCGGCACCCCGCGCCGCGACCGCCGCGAGGCCGAGCTGTACCTCGCGGCGGAGCGCCGGGGCCCCCGCCCGGCCCCGGCGTACCGCCTCGTCCACGAGTTCACCGACTACGAGGTGCTGCGGGTGTGGGGGACACCGCTGCGCGGGGACGTCGAACCGATGCCGTGAGCGCCCCGGTCAGACGCACAGGGGCAGCTCGGTGATCTCGTGCCCCTCCCACAGCCGCCGGGTCGTCTCCTCCGGGTAGCGGACGACGGCGGGCTCGGCGTCCAGGACCTGCACGAGCCGCCGTTCGGTGTCGTACGCGGGCCAGCCCGGGTCGCCGCTTTGGGCGAACGCGGTCCACGAGGCCCGGAAGCGGGCGGACAGCGCCAGCGCCGCCTCGTCGGGCTCGGCCCCGGCGAAGAGCAGCGCGCCCAGGTCCGCGTCGAACGTGCCGAAGAGCAGCGGCAGGTCCAGCGCGTGGCAGGCGCCGAGTCCGCCGCCGCCGCCCGGCGCCGGCCAGGTCAGCTCGTAGGCGTGCGCCCGGCCGCCGCCCGCCAGGTGGGCCTCGGCCAGCCGCATCGTCGGCACGGCGAACAGCCAGTCCGTCTGCACCTTCTCGTACAGCTCCCCGGCGCCCGCGTCGGGGAAGGCGGCCCGGTAGGCGGCCTCTCCCCCGGGGCCCGGCGCGTACATCCGCAGCGCGGACGCCGCCCGCTCCTCCCCGATCGTGCCGAGCTGTCCGCCCATGGCGACGAAGAGCCGGAACTCGTCGCGGTTGTGCCCGACGACCAGGTCCACGTCCCGCGCCGCCCCCTTCGCCAGCGCCCGCCAGGGCAGGACCGGCAGGACGTCACCGTCGACGACGGGCGAGTACGGCGTCACCGTCGGCGCGGCCCGCCCCCAGCGGCCGGTGTACCCGGGCATCTTCGCGGCCAGCGTCTGCCCCGCCCGGACCAGCCGGTCGGGGTCCACGGCCGCGAGGTCGGCGACGGTCGGGCGCAGCCCCGCCTCGGCGGCGAGGGCGGCGCCGATGTCCCGGGCCAGCCCGTCGGAGAAGAACGTGCCCGGCACGCTCTGCGCGATCGCCCGCCGGAACAGGCCCTCCGCCCGGTCCATGACCAGCAGCGCGGCGATCGAACCGGCGCCGGCCGACTCCCCGAAGACGGTGACCCGCTCCGGATCCCCGCCGAACCCCTCGATGTTCTCCCGCACCCACTCCAGCGCGGCCACCTGGTCGAGCAGCCCCCGGTTGGCGGGCGCACCGTCGATGCGGGCGAACCCCTCCATCCCCAGCCGGTAGTTGAGGGTGACGACGACCAGGTCGCCGTCGGCGGCTATCCGGCGGGCGTCGTAGCCGGGGCTGCCGCCGTGCCCGAGCTTGTAGGCGCCGCCGTGGATCCACACCATCACCGGACGGCGGGCGGCCGGATCGGCGTCGGGCGTCCAGACGTTGACGGTCAGCCAGTCGCCGTCGCCCGACCCGGCCGCCGCCCGGCCCGGGACCAGCAGGTCCTGCGGGGGCGGCGGACCGAAGGCGTACGCCTCCCGGACACCGTCCCACGCCTTCGCCGGGCGCGGCGCGGCGAACCGCGCCGCTCCGACCGGCGGCGCGGCGAACGGGATGCCCCGGAAGACGGTGAGACCGCCCTCCCGGCGTCCGCGCACCGCGCCGCCGGCGGTGCCCACCACGACCCCGCCGGCCCCGCTGCCCCCACTGCCCCCGCTGACCCGCGTGTCCGTCATCGACCACTCCTGACTGGTTACCGTCGGCCGTACGCCAGTTGGTGATCTCACGGACCCTACGCCCCGCCGGGCACCGGCTCAGCTCAGGGTCTTCAGCGCCGCCGGGTCGAACGGGGCCAGCTCGTCGAAGCGGCCGGACAGCACCTTCTCGGCCCACCGCGGGTCCTGGAGCAGCGCCCGGCCGACGGCGACCAGGTCGAACTCGTCGCGCTCCAGCCGGTCCAGCAGCTCGTCGAGGCCCTTGACCGCGGCGCCCTCGCCGGTGAACGCCCTGCCGAACTCGCCGTCGAGCCCCACCGAGCCGACGGTGATGACGGGCTTGCCGGTCAGCTTCTTCGTCCAGCCGGCGAGGTTGAGGTCGGAGCCGTCGAACTCCGGCAGCCAGTAGCGCCGCGTGGAGGCGTGGAAGGCGTCGACACCGGCGGCGGCGAGCGGGGCGAGGATCGCGTCCAGCTCCTCGGGGGTCTGGGCGAGACGGGCGCCGTAGTGGTCCGACTTCCACTGCGAGAACCGGAAGATGACGGGGAACCGCGCCGAGACCCGTTCCCGCACCGCCGCCACGATCCGGGCGGCGAACTTCGTGCGGGCCACCGGGTCGCCGCCGTAGGCGTCGGTACGGCGGTTGGTGCCCTCCCACAGGAACTGGTCGACGAGGTAGCCGTGGGCGCCGTGGATCTCGACCCCGTGGAACCCGATGCGCTCGGCGTCGGCGGCGGCCTGCGCGAACGCCGCGACCACGTCGTCGATGTCCTGCCGCGTCATCACCTTGCCGGTGGGCTCGTCCGCCCCGAGCCGCAGCCCGGACGGCCCGACGGCCGGGGCGTCGGCGAACGGCGGCTCCCCCTCGTTGCGCACCATCCCGATGTGCCACAGCTGGGGCACGATCGTGCCGCCCGCCGCGCGCACCGCCTCGGCGACCTTCGCCCATCCGGCCAGCTGCTCCTCCCCGTGGAACCGCGGCACGCTGTCGCTCTGCCCGGCGGAGGGGTGACCGACGTACGTCCCCTCGGTGACGATCAGTCCGACGCCGGCGGCGGCGCGGCGGGCGTAGTACGACACCACGTCCTCGCCCGGGACGCCGCCCGGCGAGAACATCCGGGTCATCGGCGCCATCACGACGCGGTTCGGCACGGTCAGGCCGTTGATCGTGGTGGGCCGGGAGAGGATCTCGGCGGCGCGGGAGGCGGCGTCGGTCACGGGGAGCTCCTTGGTCGGGAGGGGGGAACCGGACGGTATGTGCACGCGCATACAACGCGCGCCTCAGGCACAACCCGTCCCCGCGCTCATGGCATTCCTGCCGTGAGCGGTCCGTGACCCGGTTCACAGTGGCCGCCGGAAAACGCCGAGGGCGGCGCCCCCTGTCGGAAGAACAGGAGGCGCCGCCCTCGGAACGAAGGACGCTCGATCAGCCCTCGGGCCGATCAGAAGTCCATGTCACCGCCCGGCATGCCGCCGCCGGCCGGGGCGGCGCCCGCCTTCTCCGGCTTGTCGGCGATGACGGCCTCGGTGGTGAGGAACAGCGCGGCGATGGACGCGGCGTTCTGCAGCGCGGAGCGCGTCACCTTCGCCGGGTCGATGATGCCCTCGGCGATCATGTCGACGTACTCACCGGTCGCGGCGTTCAGACCGTGGCCGACGGTGAGGTTGCGGACCTTCTCCACGACGACGCCGCCCTCGAGACCGCCGTTGACGGCGATCTGCTTCAGCGGGGCCTCCAGCGCGAGCTTCACGGCGTTGGCGCCGGTCGCCTCGTCGCCGTCCAGCTCCAGCTTCTCGAAGACCTGGGAGGCCTGGAGCAGGGCCACGCCACCACCGGCGACGATGCCCTCCTCGACGGCCGCCTTGGCGTTGCGCACGGCGTCCTCGATGCGGTGCTTGCGCTCCTTGAGCTCCACCTCGGTGGCGGCACCGGCCTTGATGACCGCGACGCCGCCCGCGAGCTTGGCCAGGCGCTCCTGGAGCTTCTCGCGGTCGTAGTCCGAGTCGCTGTTCTCGATCTCGGCGCGGATCTGGTTGACCCGGCCGGCGACCTGGTCGGCGGAACCGGAGCCGTCGACGATGGTGGTCTCGTCCTTGGTGATGACGACCTTGCGGGCGCGGCCCAGGAGGTCCAGGGTCGCGTTCTCCAGCTTGAGGCCGACCTCCTCGGAGATGACCTCGCCGCCCGTGAGGATGGCGATGTCGCCGAGCATGGCCTTGCGGCGGTCGCCGAAGCCCGGGGCCTTGACGGCGACGGACTTGAAGGTGCCGCGGATCTTGTTGACGACCAGGGTCGACAGGGCCTCGCCCTCGACGTCCTCGGCGATGATCAGCAGCGGCTTGCCCGACTGCATGACCTTCTCCAGGAGCGGGAGCAGGTCCTTGACGGCGGAGATCTTGGAGTTGGCGATCAGGATGTACGGGTCGTCGAGGACGGCCTCCATACGCTCCATGTCGGTGGCGAAGTACGCCGAGATGTAGCCCTTGTCGAAGCGCATACCCTCGGTGAGCTCCAGCTCCAGACCGAAGGTCTGGGACTCCTCGACGGTGATGACGCCTTCCTTGCCGACCTTGTCCATGGCCTCGGCGATCAGCTCGCCGATCTGGGTGTCGGCGGCGGAGATGGAGGCCGTGGAGGCGATCTGCTCCTTGGTCTCGACGTCCTTCGCCTGCTCCAGCAGGGCGGCGGAGACGGCCTCGACGGCCTTCTCGATGCCGCGCTTCAGGGCCATCGGGTTGGCGCCGGCCGCCACGTTGCGCAGGCCCTCGCGGACCAGGGCCTGGGCGAGGACGGTCGCGGTGGTCGTACCGTCACCGGCGACGTCGTCCGTCTTCTTGGCGACTTCCTTGACCAGCTCGGCGCCGATCTTCTCGTACGGGTCCTCGAGTTCGATCTCCTTGGCGATGGAGACACCATCGTTGGTGATCGTGGGGGCGCCCCACTTCTTCTCGAGGACGACGTTGCGGCCCTTGGGGCCGAGCGTCACCTTGACGGCGTCCGCGAGCTGGTTCATGCCGCGCTCGAGGCCGCGCCGTGCCTCCTCGTCGAACGCGATGATCTTGGCCATGTGAAGTGGTCCCTCCAGGACTGGGGGTGATTCCTTCGGACCGCGCCCGCGCCCGCGACGGACGGCTCGCCGGCCCCGTGGTTCCTTCCCCACGCCGGCCCGCGGGCCTCACCGACCCGGTCCTTCGTTGTCACTCTCACCTTCAGAGTGCTAACGCAATGATTAGCACTCGACCCCTCCGAGTGCAAGGCGCTCCCTCGAAGAGGGCCCGATGAGGGGGGCGGCCGGGCGGCGGGCGGGCGCGAGCGCCTCCCCCGGACCGGGGGCCGCGCCCGGCCGCCCGCGGGCACGGCCCGGACATGCCGCAGGGCCCGCGCCTCGGTGAGGCGCGGGCCCTGCGGAGAAGACCGTTCGCTGCGGTGGTCGCGCGGATCAGGCAGTGACGCGGACCATGTCGGCCTGCGGGCCCTTCTGGCCCTGCGAGATCTCGAACTCGACCCGCTGGCCTTCTTCAAGGGTGCGGTAGCCGTCCATCTGGATCGCGCTGTAGTGGACGAAAACATCCGCACCACCGTCGACCGCGATGAAGCCGTACCCCTTCTCCGCGTTGAACCACTTGACGGTGCCCTGAGCCATGCCTAACTCCCCTATTACTGGCCCTTGCACAGATCCGCACTTCGCGGATCCGGGTCAGACCTCGCCCCCCAAACGGTTCGGGGGCGTGCGCCGGAACGCGTCGACCGCGGCCGAATGTATCTGTCCAACTGCCCTGCGCAACAGGTCAATTGGACGAGAAATCCGGACGGGCGCGGTCCGGAATATGGCGAGAAATCACTGGAATCCGGGGCAAGTCGGGCCACACAAAGGCCACAAAAGCCGCGAGGGACGACCACAGTTTGGCTACATCTAGTCGGGCGTGCGGCAGGAATTCTCGGTTCGCGCTTTCGCGATCATCGGCGCGTTCCCCAACTCTACCCCGCTCAACCACATGGAATTGCCCCCTCCGCTTCTATTGCGGAGGGGGCAATTCCAGGGACGGCGGGTGACCGCGTCAGCCGCCGGCGACGGCCGGGATGATGGAGACGCCGGCCCCGTCGGGGGTGGCCGTCTCCAGGCCCTGCTCGAAGCGGACGTCGTCGTCGTTGACGTAGACGTTGACGAAGCGGCGCAGCTTGCCCTGGTCGTCGAGGACGCGGGCGGAGATGCCGGCGTGGTTCTTCTCCAGGTCGGCGATGACCTCGCCGAGGGTGGCCCCTTCGGCGGTCACCTCGGCCTGCCCGCCGGTGTAGGTGCGCAGGATGGTCGGGATGCGGACAGAGACACTCACTTGGAACCTCCGGTCAGGGAATCTACGTAGGGGCGCGTCACGCCAGCCCCGCCTCGCGGAACGATTCGAGGTTCGGCCGGATCGTCGCCGTGAGGCCGGTCCCCGCCACCGCGTCCAGCGTCTTCAGCCCGTCCCCGGTGTTGAGCACGACGGTGGTCAGCGCCGGGTCCAGGACCCCCGCCTCGATGAGCTTCTTGGTCACCCCCACCGTGACCCCGCCCGCGGTCTCCGCGAAGATTCCCTCGGTCCGCGCCAGCAGCCTGATCGCCTCGACGACCTGCTCGTCGTTCACGTCCTCCACCGCGCCGCCGGTGCGGCGCGCGATGTCGAGGACGTAGGGGCCGTCGGCCGGGTTGCCGATCGCGAGGGACTTGGCGATGGTGTCCGGCTTCTGCGGGCGGACCACGTCGTGCCCGGCCTTGAAGGCGGTGGAGACCGGCGAGCAGCCCTCCGCCTGAGCGCCGAAGATCCTGTACGGCCTGTCCTCGACCAGGCCGAGCTCGATCAGCTCCTTCAGCCCCTTGTCGATCTTGGTGAGCTGGGAGCCGGAGGCGATGGGCACGACGAGCTGGTCGGGCAGCCGCCAGCCGAGCTGTTCGCAGATCTCGTACGCCAGGGTCTTGGAGCCCTCGGCGTAGTAGGGGCGCAGGTTGACGTTGACGAAGCCCCAGCCCTCGCCGGCCGGGTCGCCGATCAGCTCGGAGCAGAAGCGGTTGACGTCGTCGTAGTTGCCCTCGATGCCGACGAGTTCGCCGCCGTAGATCGCGGCCATGACGACCTTGCCCTGCTCCAGGTCGTGCGGGATGAACACGCACGAGCGCAGGCCGGCGCGGGCGGCGGCGGCGCCGACGGCACCGGCCAGGTTGCCGGTGGAGGAGCAGGACAGGGTGGTGAAGCCGAAGGCGCGGGCCGCTTCCAGGGCCTGGGCGACGACGCGGTCCTTGAAGGAGTGCGTGGGGTTGCCGGAGTCGTCCTTGACGTACAGGCCGCCGGTGACGCCCAGCTCGGCGGCGAGGCGGTCGGCCTTGACCAGCTTGGTCCAGCCCGGGTTGATGTTGGGCTTGTCGGCGACGTCCGCCGGGACCGGCAGGAGGGGCGCGTAACGCCAGATGTTGGTGGGGCCCGCCTCGATGCGCGCGCGGAGCTTCTCGGTGTCGTAGGACGAGAAGTCGTAAGCGATCTCCAGCGGGCCGAAACACTCCTCACAGGCGAAGACCGGGCCGAGGGGCACGCGGTGGCCGCATTCCCGGCAGGAGAGCGCCGTGGCGGAGCCGAGATCGACGGAGGCGGCGGGAGTGGTGGTGCTTTCGGCGGTCTGCACAGCCATGGAGGCGAGGCCCTTTCTCCTCATCTTCCTCACGGCGCATTTCGCCGTGAGACGGATTTGGCACCTTCCCGAGCCGGGAGCCTCGCTTCTTCACGAGTGCCGGCTGGAGGGTTGCCGGGGCTTCATCGGGCCGTGTCCCTCTGCCCCTCTGGATGAGCTGTATGTGGTTGTCGGCGGCGGCCACCCCCGACATGCGATGGTCATCCGCGTTGTCCAAGACTGTAACCGAAGGCCAGGACAGTTGAGATAGTCGTCCGATGCGCGAGATGGATCACACGAGGGGTGCGTGGTCCGTACAGGGAGGAGCCGCAGACCGTGCTGGAAGAAGTCGAGCGTTGGCTCAGCACACGTTCCTGGTCCGTGACCGACCGGCCGCTCCACCAGATCCTGGCCGCCAAGCAGCGCACGGGCCAGACGGTCAGTGTGGTGCTGCCCGCGCTGAACGAGGAGGAGACGGTCGGCGAGATCGTCGCGGCGATCCGGCACGACCTGATGTGCCAGGTGCCGCTGGTCGACGAGATCGTGGTGGTCGACTCCGGGTCGACGGACGCCACCGCGAAGGTGGCCGCGGCGGCCGGCGCCCGCGTCGCGCACCGCGACGAGATCCTGCCGCGCATCGCGCCCGTGCCCGGCAAGGGCGAGGTGCTGTGGCGGTCGCTGCTGGTGACGGGCGGCGACATCGTGGCCTTCGTCGACGCGGACCTCAGGGAGTTCTCGTCCGACTTCGTGACCGGCATCGTCGGCCCGCTGCTCACCGAGCCGGACGTGCACCTGGTCAAGGCCATGTACGACCGTCCGCTCGGCGCCGCCGCGGGCCAGGGCGGCCGGGTCACCGAGCTGATGGCCCGCCCGCTGCTGAACATGCACTGGCCGCGGCTGGCCGGGTTCGTGCAGCCGCTGGGCGGCGAGTACGCGGCCCGCCGCTCGCTGCTGGAGCGGCTGCCGTTCCCCGTCGGGTACGGGGTGGAGCTGGGGATGCTGGTGGACGCGCTGCACCTGGTGGGGCTCGACGCGCTGGCGCAGGTGGACGTCGGGGTGCGCAAGCACCGGCACCAGGACGGGCAGGCGCTGGGCCGGATGTCCGCCGCGATCTACCGCACCGCGCAGCTGCGGCTGGCCCGCGGCCATCTGGTCCGGCCGTCGCTGACCCAGTTCGAGCGCGGCGAGGACGGTTTCGAGCCGCGCACCTTCTCGGTGGACACCGAGGAACGGCCGCCGATGCTGGAGATCGCCGAGTACGCCCGGCGCGAGGTGGCGTGAACGTACGTTTGAGCCGTGGGCGGCCGGGCTAGGTTGAGGCGTATGGCTTCAACGTTCGGTGCTGCTCAGGTGCTGGTGGCCTCCAACCGTGGCCCCGTCTCGTACGAGATCCAGGAGGACGGCTCGCTGCGGTCGAAACGCGGCGGCGGCGGGCTGGTCTCCGGGCTGTCGGCGATCGGCCCGGACGCGGGGGCGCTGTGGGTGTGCTCGGCACTGTCCGACGGCGACCGCGAGGCGGTGCGGCGCGGGACCGGCGAGGCCGGCGTGCGGATGCTGGACGTACCGGCCGACGTGCACGCGGACGCGTACAACGGGATCGCCAACTCGGTGCTGTGGTTCGTGCACCACATGCTGTACCAGACGCCCCTGGAGCCGGTCTTCGACGCGGAGTTCCGGCGGCAGTGGGCGTCCTACGAGGCGTTCAACCGGGCCTTCGCCGAGGCGCTGGCCGAGGAGGCCGCCGAGGGCGCGGCCGTGCTGGTGCAGGACTACCACCTGACGCTGGTGCCGGGGATGCTGCGCGAGCTGCGCCCGGACCTGCGGATCAGCCACTTCTCGCACACGCCGTGGGCGCCGGTGGAGTACTTCCGGATGCTGCCCGACGACATCGCCGCGCAGGTGCTGCGCGGGATGCTGGGCGCGGACCGGCTCGGGTTCCTCACCCGGCGGTGGGCGGACGCGTTCACCGCGTGCTGCGACGCGCTGGTGGGCGGGCCGGGGAAGACCGCGGTGGGGGTGCACGGGCTCGGGGCGGACGCGGACTTCCTGCGGAAGCGGTCGCGCGAGGCCGACGTGGACGAGCGGATGGCGGCGCTGCGGGAGCAGATCGGACCGGGGCGCAAGACCGTCGTGCGGGTCGACCGGACCGAGCTGTCGAAGAACATCGTGCGCGGGCTGCTGGCCTACCGGCGGCTGCTGGCGGACCGGCCCGAGTGGCGCGAGCGGGTGGTGCACGTGGCGTTCGCCTACCCGTCCCGGCAGGACCTCGCGGTCTACCGGGAGTACACGGCCGAGGTGCGGCGGGTGGCCGAGGAGATCAACGCGGAGTACGGGACGGACGGCTGGACGCCGGTCGTGCTGCACGTCGAGGACGACTTCGCACGGTCGCTGGCGGCGTACCGGCTGGCGGACGTGGCGCTGGTCAACCCGATCCGGGACGGCATGAACCTGGTCGCCAAGGAGGTGCCGGTCGTCTCCGAGGAGGGGTGCGCGCTGGTGCTGTCGCGGGAGGCCGGGGCGTTCGAGGAGCTGGGCGAGGACGCGGTGACCGTCAACCCGTACGACGTGACGGGGACGGCGGAGGCGTTGCACGAGGCGCTCAGCCTGCCGGCGGGAGAGCGGGCCGAGCGGTCGAAGCGGCTGGCCGCGGCGGCGACGGCGCTGCCGCCGGCGCGGTGGTTCCTGGAGCAGCTGGAGGCACTGCGGGGCTGAGGCGCCGCGCTTCGTCACTTCGCCGCTTCGCCGCTTCGTCACTCCGTCCGGACGGCGGGGCAGTAGCCGGTGTCCGCGCCGATGGAGTTGATCTCGGCGTTGGAGCGGGGGGCGCCCGCGTAGTCGATCCGGTTCGTGCACCTGCTCGTGTCCACGGCGGGGGCGGTGTCGGCGGCGGAGTCGCCCACGGGGCCGTCGGTGGTGTTCCGGGCCGGTGCGCCGGTCGTCGAGGCGGAGGTCTCCGGGGTGCTGCCGGCGGTGGGCGCCGTGGTCGTCGCGGTGGTCGTCGCCGCGGCCGGGGACGACGCGGTGCTGTCGCCGCCGCAGGCGGTGAGCGAGGGGCCGGCGGCGAGGGCGACGAGGGCGAGCAGCGGGGTCCTGCGAGCGGACATGGTCCCTCCTCCAGGTGCCGGTGCCCGGGTGAGCGGGCGGGTCGTCCTGGAGGAGGCCGGGGAGCGGCGGCCGGGTCGCCCCGCGCGTGGCGTCAGGACGTCCCCGGGACATCCCTGGGACAGAGGGCGGCGCGCGCCGTGACCTTCTCTCAGGCCAGCCCGCGGGTGAGGGCGCCGAGCAGGGCGACCACCCCGGCCGGTCCGTCCACCTCCACGTCCGCGCGTTTCCTCAGTTCCGTCACCTCGTCGCTGCCGCTGCACACCAGCAGGCCGGGGACGCCCTGGGCGCGGAGCGTGTCGACGGCCGCGTAGGCGGGGAGGTCGCCGAGGTCGTCGCCGGCGTAGAGGACGGATGTGGCGCCGGTGGCGCGGACGTGGTCCAGGAGGGCGGCGCCCTTGTCCATGCCCGGCGGGCGCAGCTCCAGGACCATGCGGCCGGGCTCGACGATCAGGCCGTGGCGGGCGGCGAGGTCGGTGAGGGGGGCGCGCAGGGCCTCGAAGGCGGCCCGCGGGTCGGCGGCCCGGCGGGTGTGGACGGCCACCGAGCGGCCCTTGTCCTCGGTCGCCGTGCCCCGCGCGGCCCCGGCCCGCTCCAGCAGCCCGGGCAGTTCGGCGCGGACGGCGGCGACCCCGGGGTGCGGGGCCGGGGCGGTGACGGTGCCGGTGGCGGCGTCCCAGCGTTCGGCGCCGTAGTGGCCGAGGACGACGAGGTGCTCCAGGCCGGGTACGCCCGCGAAGCCGCCGTGGTGGACGGCGACCTCGGCCGGGCGGCCGGTGATCACCGCGACGGAGGCGACCTCTGGGGCCAGCGCGGCCAGCGCGGGCACCGCGCCGGGGTGGGCGCGGGCCCGGTCGGGGTCGGGCACGATCTCGGCGAGCGTGCCGTCGAAGTCGAGCGCGATCACCGCCCGGCCGGGGTCGGCGAGGAGCCCGTCGAGCCCTTCGCGCCCGGCCTCGGTGGCGGGGGCCGGCAGGTGGTCCAGCGGGTCGGGGGTTGCGTCCGTGTGGCTGCCCATACCGCGAACCTATCCCGGCGGAACCGGTCGCACGCCTCCCCGACCCCGCCGCCTCAACGCTCCGCCCGGCGGGCCTCGCGGATCCGGCGCAGCCGGTTCACCGTCACCGGGTCCGCCGCCAGCGCCCGGGGGTCGTCCAGGAGGGCGTTGAGGAGCTGGTAGTAGCGGACGGGGGCGAGGCCCAGTTCCTCGCGGATCACGCGCTCCTTGGCGCCGGGACCGGAAAAGCCCCGGCGCTCCAGCGCGAGGACGCGCCGCTCCCGCTCCCCCAGCGGCTGCCGCTCACCTTCATCCATGTCCGCACCGTAACGCCGGGCGCCGACAACCGGCGACGGCGCCCGCCCGCGCTATCCGGCGCTCTCGGCCTGGTCCGCGGTGGTCTCCAGCAGCCGGAGCACCGCCTCGGGGTTCCCGTCGGGGGTGACCGCCTTGCCGATGTCCTTCTTGATCTGCGCGCTGACCGAGGCCCAGGAGGTCTCGCCGACCGGGTACAGCTCGGCCGTCGCCATCTCGTCGAGGAAGGGCTTCAGCTCCTGGTCCTCCTCGGCCGCGGCCATCGTCCCGGCGGCGGAGCCGGTGACCGGCAGCAGGTCGTAGCGGCGGGAGAAGTCGAGGACGTTGTCCTCCTCGTAGACGAAGTCGAGGAAGTCGCCGGCCTCCTCCTGGTGGCCGTTCTGCTTGAACGCGGTCATCCAGTCGGTGACGCCCAGGGTGCTCCCGCTCTCCCCGTCGACGCCGGGGGTGGGCACCATGCCGTACTTCACGCCCGTCTTCTCGGCCATCGCCATCAGCGTCGGGTGGCCGTTGAGCATGCCGACCTCGCCGTCGGCGAAGGCGGTGAAGGCGTCCGCCCGGTTGAGCTCGCCGGGCTCGACCGGGCCGGTCAGGTCCTTGCCGACCAGTTCGTCCTTGAGCCAGGTGAGGGTGGCGACGTTCTGCGCGGAGTCGATGGCGTAGGCGCCGACGGTGTCGGTGTAGCCGCCTCCGCCGCTGAGCAGCCACTGCATGGTCTCGGCCTGCGCCTCCTCGGGCCCGAGCGGCAGCGCGTAGGGGTACTTCACCCCCCGCGCCTTCAGCGCCTCGGCGGCGTCGGCGAGGTCGTCCCAGCTCTTGGGCGCGGAGAGGCCGGCCTTGGCGAAGAGGGTCTTGTTGTAGAACAGCACGCGCGTGGAGGCCGCGAACGGCATGCCGTACTGCACTCCCTTGACCCGGCCCGCGGTGGCGAGCTGGGGGACGAAGTCGGCCTGGGTGGAGATGGAGAGCAGGTCGTCGACCCGGTAGAGCAGGCCCTCGTCCGCGTAGTCGGCGTAGGCGCCGATCTGGGCCAGGTCGGGCGCCTCGCCGGCGTCGACCATCTCGCGGACCTTCTGGTCGACGTCCTCCCACGAGTAGACGGTGACCTCGACGTCCACGTCGGAGTGGGCGGCCTCGTACGCCTCGGCCAGTTCGTCCCAGTACCGCTGCGAGCCGGTGGACTCGCTGTCGCCGTAGTCGGCGGCGACCAGGCGGAGGGTCACCTCGTGGGACCCGTCCGAGCCGCAGCCGCCGAGGACCGCGGCCACGCCCAGTGCGGACACCACCGCGATCGTCCTTCTCCCACGCCGCTGCACTGTTCGCTCCCCGCTTCGTCGACCGGTATCCGCCGATCGTTGTCCGTTTAACGGATCAAGGTCTACACCACACCAGTGGACTAGACCTTTCGCGGGTCATCGGGCCACACTGTTCCCCGTGAGACATGTCATCGCCCTGGACGTGGGCGGCACCGGGATGAAGGCCGCCCTGGCCGGGCCGGCCGGCGAGCCGCTGCACCGGGCCCGCCGGCCCACCGGCCGCGACCGCGGGCCCGAGGCGGTCGTCGAGTCCGTCCTGGAGTTCGCCGCCGAGCTGGGCGCCCTGGGGGCGGAGCGGTTCGGCACGCCGCCCGCGGCGGCCGGTGTCGCCGTCCCCGGCATCGTCGACGCCGCGCGGGGCACCGCCGTCTACGCCGCCAACCTCGGCTGGCGGGACGTCCCGCTGCGCGCCCTGCTGAGCGAGCGGCTCGGCGGCGTCCCGGTCGCCCTCGGCCACGACGTGCGCACCGGCGGCCTCGCCGAGGGCCGCGTCGGCGCGGGCCGGGGCTCCGACCGCTTCCTCTTCGTCCCTCTCGGCACCGGCATCGCGGGCGCCATCGGCATCGACGGCCGGGTGGAGGCCGGAGCGCACGGCTTCGCCGGCGAGATCGGCCACGTCGTCGTACGCCCCGGCGGCGCCCCCTGCCCGTGCGGGCAGCGCGGCTGCCTGGAGCGGTACGCCTCCGCCGGCGCCGTCGGCCAGGCGTGGGCGGCGGCCTCGGGCGACCCGGGGGCGGACGCCGCCGACTGCGCCGGGGCCGTCGCCTCCGGGGACGTACGGGCCGCGCGGGTGTGGCAGGAGGCGGTGGACGCCCTGGCCGACGGCCTGGTCACCGCCCTCACCCTGCTGGACCCCCGGACGCTGATCATCGGTGGCGGCCTGGCGGAGGCGGGGGAAACCTTGTTCACACCGCTGCGGGAGGCCGTCGCGCGCCGGATCACCTTCCAGACCCGGCCGTCCATCGTCCCCGCGGCCCTGGGCGACACGGCGGGCTGTCTCGGCGCGGGGCTCCTGGCCTGGGACCTGCTGAACACCACCGACGGTACGGAGGAAGCGACGTGACGGACATGCCCCCGGGGGCACGGGACAGCGCCGATACGCGACCGCGTCACGGGGCCCGAGCGACCACGGACGACCCGCGTCACGGGGCCCGAGCGACCACGGACGACCCGCGCCCCGCGACGGCCGGAGCGCCCCTCGTGCTGTCCGGTGCCTCCGTGGTCCTCCCCACGGGAACCGTCGAGGCGGGTCAGGTCGTCGTCGACGGCACCCGCATCGCCGCCACCGCGCCGGGGAACGCCCGCGTCGTCGACGCCGGGGCGCACTGGATCGTGCCCGGCTTCGTGGACCTGCACAACCACGGCGGCGGCGGGGCCTCCTTCGCCGGCGGCACCGCCGAGGACGTCCTCAAGGGCGTCGCCGCCCACCGCCGCCACGGCACCACCACCCTCGTCGCCTCCGCCGTCACCGGCGACCTGGACTTCCTGGCCCGGCACGCCGGGATGCTCGCCGAACTGGCCCAGCAGGGCGACATCGCCGGCATCCACTTCGAGGGCCCGTTCATCTCCCCGTGCCGCAAGGGCGCGCACGACGAGCGGCTGCTGCGCGACCCCGACCCGGCCGAGGTCCGCAAGCTCGTCGACGCGGCCCGCGGCCACGCGAGGATGATGACGCTGGCCACCGAGCTGCCGGGCGGCCTGGACTCCGTACGCCTGCTCACCGAGCACGGCGTGATCGCGGCGGTCGGGCACACGGACGCGACGTACGAGCAGACGCTCAGGGCCGTCGACGCGGGCGCGACCGTCGCCACCCACCTGTTCAACGCGATGCCGCCGATCGGCCACCGGGCGCCCGGTCCGATCACGGCGCTGCTGGAGGACGAGCGGGTCACCGTCGAGCTGATCAACGACGGCGTCCACCTGCACCCGGCCGCGCTCCGGCTCGCCTTCCACCACGCCGGGGCCGCCCGCGTCGCCTTCGTCACCGACGCGATGGACGCGGCCGGTTTCGGCGACGGCCGCTACCGGCTCGGTCCGCTGGAGGTGACGGTCGAGGACGGCGTCGCCCGGCTGGTCGAGGGCGGCTCGATCGCGGGCTCCACGCTCACCCTGGACCGCGCCTTCAAGCGGGCGGTGACGGTGGACCGGCTGCCGGTCGGGGACGTGGTCGCGGCGGTCTCCGCCAACCCGGCGCGGCTGCTCGGCCTGGACGACCGGGTGGGCTCGCTGGAGCCGGGCAAGGACGCCGACCTGGTGGTGCTGGACGCCGCGTTCGACGTGGTGGGCGTGATGCGCCGGGGCGCGTGGGTGGTCGATCCCCACCTGGGCTGATCCGTCCCCGTACCGGCCCGGTCCCGTCGCCCCCACGACTGGGCCGGCCGCCGTCCGTTTGGCATGATCGGAGCACCGGCGCCCGCCCCGGGCGGCGGCGCCGTCGTACGCGATCGGGGGAGGTCGGCCCGGTGATCCTCACGGTCACGCTGAACACCGCTGTCGACATCACCTACCGTGTCCCGGGTCTGGAGCCGCACGCCTCCCACCGCGTCACCGAGGTGACCGAGCGGCCCGGCGGCAAGGGCGTCAACGTGGCCCGGGTGCTGGCATCGCTCGGGCACGAGGTGACGGTCACCGGCTTCGCGGGCGGCGCCACCGGACGCGCCGTGCGCGACGGCCTCGCCGGACGGCCCCGGCTGGCCGACGCGCTGCTGCCGGTCGCCGGCGCCACCCGGCGCACCATAGCCGTCGTCGACGAGCGCACCGGCGACACCACCCAGCTCAACGAACCCGGCCCGCTGATCACCCCCGCCGAGTGGAACGCGTTCCAGGAGGCGTACGGGGAACTGCTCGCCGGTGCCTCGGCGGTGGCCCTGTGCGGCAGCCTGCCGCCGGGCGTCCCGGTGGGCGCCTACGCCCATCTGGTGCGCGCCGCGCGCGCCGCCGGGGTGCCGGTGCTGCTGGACACCAGCGGGGAGCCGCTGCGCCGGGCGGTGGCCGCCCGCCCGGACCTGATCAAGCCGAACGCCGGGGAGCTGGCCGAGCTGACCGGTTCCCACGAGCCGCTGTGGGCCACGCGGGACGCCCGGCGGCGCGGCGCCCGCGCCGTGGTCGCCTCGCTGGGCGCCGAGGGGCTGCTGGCGGTGACCGGGGAGGGCCGCTGGCGGGCCGTCCCGCCCGCCCGGGTGCGCGGCAACCCGACCGGCGCGGGGGACTCGGCGGTGGCGGGCCTGCTGTCAGGCCTGGCCGAGGGGCTGGCCTGGCCGGACCGGCTGGCCCGCGCGGTCGCCCTGTCGGCGGCGACGGTGCCGGCGCCGGTGGCCGGCGAGTACGACCACCGGGCCTACCGGGAGCTGCTGGGCCGGGTGACGGTGACGGCGGAGGCCGACGCGGCCTGAGGGCCGTAGGGCCCGTAGAGCCCGTAGAGCCCGTAGAGCCCGTAGGGTCGTGCCGCCGGTGTCAGTCGGTGACCTGGCCTTCCTTCAGCCAGAGTTGGTCCAGCAGGATGTCGCACTTGTCGCCGTCCTGGCAGGAGACGGAGATGGTGTTGGTGCCCTTGTTGAGGGACGGGTAGGCGTAGGTCTGGGTCCAGCCCTTGGTGTAGTCGCCGTCCTTGGCGCCGGCGAAGTTGCCCAGGTTGAGCTTGCTGCCGAACTCCTTGCCGTTGACCGTCAGCGTCATCGACTGGTCGGCGTCGGCGGTGCTGTAGCGGGCGAAGAGGGTGTAGACGCCGGCCTTCGGGATGCCGTCGACGGTCCAGGTGGCCGAGGCGCCGCTCTGGTCGAGGCCGGTCACGTACGTGCCGCCCTGCGACTCGGCGCCCTCGACGTCGGACGCCGTGGAGGCGCCGCTGAGCTGGAGGCCGGCCGCGTCGGTCGTCGGCAGCTCCGCGTCGCTGCGCGCGCTGCCGCTGGCGGACGGGCTGGGCTCGCCGCTGCTCTGGGACTGGGTCGGGGTGGCCCCGCCGGCCTGGTCGGTGCTCGTGTCGTCGTCGTCGCCGCCGCTGCTGGTCATGGCGATGCCGATGCCGATGACGACGGCGGCGACCACCGCGATGGCGCCGATCAGCAGGCCCTTGGTGTTGGGGCCGCGACGCCCGCCGCGCCCGCCGCGCCCGCCACCGTGTCCGCCGCCGTGCCCCGGCTGCTGGTGCGGGGCGGTGGGGGCGCCGCCGGGGAGCGTCTCCGGGGCGGCGTAGTGCGGGTTCTGGCCGTAGGGCGGGGTCTGGGCGCCGTAGGGCGCGTTCGGCCGGCCGTAGGCGCCCTGCTGGGGCGGGGCGGTCTGCTGGGCGGCGGCCTGCCCGCCGTACTGGCGGGTACCGACCGGGCGCACGCGGTTGACCGAGTGGGGGTAGCCGTAGCCACCGGACGGCGGCTGGGCCCCGTTGGCCTGCCCGTCGGCGTACAGGTAGCCGAAGGGGTCGTCGTCCTCGGGCGTGCTCGCGCCGTTGTTGCCGGGCGTCATCCCTAGGTCTCCTAACCAGGTGCGGTGCGGGTGCGGTGTGCGTGGTGAGAGGCCGAGCCTACCCGGTGCCGGTGACCCAAGCGGGGGGCCCGGACCGCGTCAACTCGCTGACCTGGGAGTCATCCCGCCCGCCGGTGTTGTTTGGGACGAGATCGTTTCTCGATGTACATCCGCTCGTCGGCGGACTTCAGCACCTCGTCGGCGGTCATGCCGCAGTGCGCCCACCCGATGCCGAAGCTGGCGCCCACCCGCACGGCCCGTCCCTCGGCCCGGATCGGCTGGATGATCTCGTTGCGCAGCCGTACGGCGAGGTCGGCGGCGTCGGCCCGGCCGAGGCCGTCGGCGAGGATGACGAACTCGTCGCCGCCGAGCCGGGCCACCGTGTCGCCGTCCCGGACGCCGCCGGAGAGCCGCCGGGCGACCTCGATGAGCACGGCGTCGCCCGCGTTGTGCCCGAACCGGTCGTTGATCGACTTGAATCCGTCGAGGTCGCAGAAGAGCACCGCGAGCCCCTTGGTGCCGTCGTCCCGGTCGCCCTCGGGGGTGACCGCGTGCTCGTGGTGGTCGTGGCCGTCGTACGGGTCCGGGTGGGGCGGGAAGTCGAAGTAGTGGCCGCCGGAGTCGAAGACGGGGTCGGCGGCCGGGGTGCCCCCGTAGGCGGCGTCCATGGCGTCGACCGCGGGGTGCGCCGACTGGGGGCGGGTGCACAGCCGGGCGGAGAGGCGGGAGCGCAGCTCGGCGGAGTTCGGCAGGCCGGTGAGGGAGTCGTGGGAGGCGCGGTGGGCCAGCGCCAGCTCGCGGCGCTTGCGCTCCTCGATGTCCTCGACGTGGGTGAGCAGGAAGCGGGGCCCGTCGGCGGCGTCGGCGACGACGCTGTTGCGCAGCGAGGTCCAGATGTAGGAGCCGTCCCGGCGGCGCAGCCGCAGCTCGGCCCGGCCGCCCTCGGCGGAGGTGCGCAGCAGGGTGCCGATGTCCTCGGGGTGGACGAGGTCGGAGAAGGAGTACCGGCGCATCGCGGAGGCGGGGCGGCCCAGCAGGCGGCACAGGGCGTCGTTGGTCCGCAGGATGCGGCCGTGCTGGTCGCCGCCCATCTCGGCGATGGCCATGCCGGAGGGGGCGTACTCGAAGGCCTGCCGGAAGCTCTCCTCGCTGGCGCGCAGGGCCTGCTGCTCGCGCTCCAGGCGGACCAGGGCGCGCTGCATGTTGGAGCGGAGCCGGGCGTTGCTGATCGCTATGGCGGCCTGGAACGCGTACATCTGCAGAGCCTCGCGGCCCCAGGCGCCGGGCCGGCGGCCGTTGCGCGGGCGGTCCACGGAGAGGACGCCGATCAGCTCGCCGCTGGTGCCGCCGCCCTGCGGGCCGGGGGCGTACATGGGGGCGAAGAGGCGGTCCGAGGGGTGCCACTCGTCCTCGAAGCGGGGCGCGGGCCCGTCGGTGTACCACTGGGGCACGTCGTCGTCGTCGAGGATCCAGCCCTCGGTGTGCGGGATGAAGACCAGGTCGCCCCAGCGCTCGCCCATGGCCAGGCGGCGCTCCCAGGAGGCGCGGGGGCCGACGCGGCCGGTGATGAGGGCCTCGGCGGCCGGGTTCCCGGCGAAGGCGGCGACGACCAGGTCGCCGTCGGGGCGGACGAGGTTGACGCACGCCATCTCGTAGCCGAGGGCGTGGACCACGCCGTCGGCGACGGTCTGCAGGGTGTCCGCCAGGCTGCGGGCCGTGTTCATGTCGGCCATGGCCTGGTGCAGTTGCCGAAGGGACGCAAGGCGGACGTACGGTTCCGACTCGGTCTCCATGCTCGCCCTCCCCCCGAGACCTCGCAGCGAATCAAGGGTCATCTTCGGCGCCATTGCCGGATCATGCGGATCGTACGGATCATGCTCGGTGACGCGCCGGTCCGGGGGTGCGCTCCCGGTGGTGCGCTCTCGGTGACGCGTCGACGGTGCTCTTGCAGCTTCCCCGCCACTGAATCACAGCGCGCTGCCCACTCGGTACACAGGGTCAACAATTCCTACCTCTTGTGACTCAAGTCACAGCGGAAGATGAACAATTGCGTGATGTTTCCGCACTTTCCCTGTGCGTTTCCTGAACGCACCTTTCGCATGGCGTTCCTCTCGCCCGGGTCCCCGGCCCGAGCCCGGGGCCCGGTGCGGGCGCCGCGGACCGGCCGTTAGCGTGGCGGTGTGTCCCACACCAGCCCCGCCTCCGCGTCCTCCCCCTCCCCCGCCGCCGGGCATGCTGAGGGGGTGAGCAACGACGAGTTCCGTGCCGCCATGTCCCGGCTGGCCTCGGGCGTGGTCCTGGTGACCGCGCAGGAGCCGCCCCTGGACCCGGACGACCCCACCGCCCCGCCCGGGGAGGACGTGGGGATGACGGCGACGGCCTTCCTCTCCGTCTCCCTGGACCCGCCGCTGGTCCTGGTGAGCCTGCGCGAGGGCTCCCGCATGGACGACCTGCTGGACGAACAGCCCCGGTGGGCGGTCTCGGTCCTCTCGGAGAGCCAGCGGCACATCGCCGGCCGCTTCGCGATGAAGGGCCGCCTCAGCGACCGCCTCCTCTTCGAGGACATCCCCTGCGCGCGCGGCGAGCGGTCGGGGGCGCCGCTGGTCGGCGGGGCGCTGGCGACCCTGGAGTGCCACACCGAGCAGCGGGTGAGCGCCGGGGACCACACGCTGGTCATCGGCCGGGTGCTGACCGCGCGGGTGCCGAGCGCGGAGGGCGGTCCGCTGACGTACTTCCGGGGGCGGTACCGGCAGTTGGGCTGAGCGCGCCGGCCCCTTCGCCCGCCGGGCTAGTCCCAGCCCTTGCCGGAGCGTCCCCGCTTGGTCTGGGCGCGCTGCTTCTTCTCCCGCAGCCGGCGTTCGTCGACGCCGCGCGGGACGCGGGTCGGGCGGCGGGGCCTGGGCGGCGGCGCGGTCGCCTCGGCCAGCAGGGCCGCCAGGCGCACGGCGGCGGCCTCGCGGTTGCGCCACTGGGAGCGGTGCTCGGAGGCGCGGACGGTGACGACGCCGTCGGTCAGCCGCCCGGCCAGCCGCTCCAGCGCCCGCCGCTTCCACACCTCGGGCAGCGCCTGGGTGCGGGCGAGGTCGAACCGCAGCTCGACCTGGGTGTCGGTGGTGTTGACGTGCTGCCCGCCGGGCCCGGACGAGCGGGAGAAACGCCAGACCAGCTCGGCCTCCGGGAGGGAGACGGAGCCTCGGACGACATGCGGGCCGGACATCGGGGACATGCGGTCCATGGTCCCGCCCCCGCCGGGTCCGCGTCACCCGATTATCCGAGTAAAGAAAGTAAAGCGGGCTGGAACCTTGCGCACCCCCCTCGTCGTTCTCGGGGTAGCTGTAACTTTCTTGCCGTACGCACACGAGGGAAGGGACTCCCAACAATGGCTGTAAGCCTGTCCAAGGGTGGCAACGTCTCGCTCACCAAGGAGGCTCCGGGCCTGACCGCCGTCACCGTGGGCCTCGGCTGGGACGTCCGCACCACCACCGGCACCGACTTCGACCTGGACGCCTCCGCGATCGCGGTCAACACCCAGGGCAAGGTCTACTCGGACGCCCACTTCGTCTTCTTCAACAACAAGCAGACGCCGGACCAGTCCATCGTCCACACCGGCGACAACCGCACGGGCGAGGGCGCCGGCGACGACGAGGCGATCAACGTCAACCTGGCCGCCCTCCCGGCCGACGTCGACAAGATCGTCTTCCCGGTCTCGATCTACGACGCGGAGAACCGCTCGCAGAACTTCGGCCAGGTCCGCAACGCCTACATCCGCATCGTCAACCAGGCCGGCGGCACGGAGATCGCCCGCTACGACCTGTCGGAGGACGCCGCCACGGAGACCGCCATGGTCTTCGGCGAGCTGTACCGCAACGGTGCGGAGTGGAAGTTCCGCGCGGTCGGCCAGGGCTACGCCTCCGGCCTGGTGGGCATCGCCCAGGACTTCGGCGTGAACGTCTGACCCGCCCGTCCCGTCCGCCCCCGGCCCCGTCGAGTCACGGCTCGGCGGGGCCGGGGGCTGCGTCACGCCCGGTCTGGGGCGCCCACCTCGAACCACAGCAGCTTCCCTGCTCCGCGCCGCCCGGGCAGCCCTTCCCCGAGCGACCAGGCGCCCCATGTCTCGGCGTACTCCCGCACGAGGTGCAGTCCGCGTCCGCCGGACGCGTCGGGCGGCACGGTGCGCCTCCCGTCCGCCTCCGCATCGGCGAACAGCGCCGGGACGTGCGGGTGGCTGTCCCACACCCCGACCCGCACCCGCCCGTCGCCGAGCGCGGTGAGCCGCAGGGAGCAGGGTCCTCCCGCGTGCCGGTAGGCGTTGACGACCAGCTCGGACGCCAACAGTTCGACGTCGTCGACGAGTTCATGACGGCCGTGGCCGCTGAGCGCGGCCCGCACGGTCATACGTGCGACGCGTGCGGCCCTGGGGTCGTGCGGCAGGCGGAGGGCGTACGCCCAGGTGTCGGGCGGGGATACGGTGCGCATGGAGGTCTCCGGAGAAGGAAAGAGGGGTCGGCCGGCCCAACGGCCGCGCGATCGCCGGTGGCAGTGCCTGGGGAGGTGCGCTTCCGGGGCGGAGGTTGGGCGGTTGAGCGCTACCCTGGCAGAGCCATGGAAGTTCTTCCATTGAAACTACGAAGTTCTACCAATAGCCACCCGTGTGGGTGACGCTCCTAGCCTGTGTCGAGGAAGGCCACTCACCGTGCCCCCAGCCACCACGACAACTCTGCGCCAGCAGCGCCTCGGCTCCGAACTGCGAAAGCTCCGCGAGCGCGCCGGCCTGACGTCAACGGCCGCTGCCGCGCTCCTCGGAAGCCCGCAAGCTCGCATCAGCAATATCGAGGCCGGCCGATACGCAGTGAGCGCCGATCGTGTACGGACGCTGGCACGGAACTACAGCTGCGGTGACGAGGCTTACGTCGACGCCCTGGCCGGTATGACCGGAGCCCGCAAGAGAGGCTGGTGGGAGGAGTACCGCGACATTCTTCCAGCCGGCCTGCTCGATCTGGCCGAACTCGAACACCATGCCTCGGCGATGCGCGTCGCCGTCACCGTGCACATGCCCGGCCTGCTACAGACCCCTGAGCACGCACGAGCGACCATGCGGGAAGCGGTACCGCCTCTGCGCCCCTACGAGATCGAGCATCGCGTCTCCTACCGGGTGAAGCGCCAAGCCGTCCTGTTCGAGGGCGTCCCCACTCCGTACACGGCCATCATCCATGAGGCCGCACTGCGTATGGGCTTCGGCGGCCCGGCCGTGGCCCGAGCCCAACTGCACCACCTCGCAGCGACGAGCGAGGAACCCACCGTCACCGTACGGGTCCTGCCCTTCGGTCAGACCGGCTTCCCCGCCTCTGGTCAGCCGATCACCTGCGCCACCGGCCCGGTACCGCAACTCGACACCATTGTTCTGGACACCGATCACGGCTGCGAGTTCCTCGACGCCGACGCCCAGTTGGTCCGTTACCGCTCCGTACTGGACCGCATGGAGTCACGATCGCTTTCCGAGTCGAAGTCCCGAGATCTCATCCATCACATCGCCATGACCCTGTGAGGAGCCCCTGTGCCCGAACTCGACTGGCAGAAGTCGACACGCAGCGCCGAAGCGGCCAACTGCGTCGAGATAGCCACCACCCCGACCACGATCCTGGTCCGCGACTCCAAGGCCCTCCCGGGGCCGCACCTCGCATTTCCGCCTTCCGTGTGGGCGGACTTCCTCTCACACGCGGCGAAGCCGAGCCGCTGAGCATGCGTCCGCACCTGCCGGGCTCGGCCGTTGCCGGCTGTGCCAGCCATGGGCAGGGTGACGTACATGGCCGTGTCGTTCCCCCGGAGCGGAGCACGGCGGGCAGCCGCGGCGAGGCCGGTCACGCCTGAGGGCGTGACCGGCCTGACGTCCGGCGGCGGGTTGCCGATCGGTTGCGGGTCAGCCGGGCAGGTCGCCGGTGTAGCGGTAGATGTTGCCGGCCGAGTTGACGCCCCACACCGTGCCGTCCACACCCGCACCGATGTCCGACAGTCCCCCGGGGACCTGCACCCACGGACTGGCGTCGTTGTTCGTGTAGCGGTAGATGTTCCCGCCCGCGTTCACCCCCCAGACCGAGGTGCGGGAGCCCGCCGAGATCGCTTTGAGCGCGCCGCCGATCTGCTTCCAGTGGCCGCCTTCCTGGTCGCCGGTGTAGCGGTAGATGTTGCCGGCCGAGTTGACGCCCCACACCGTGCCGTCCGCCGCCGCACCGATGTCCGACAGTCCCCCGGGGATCTGCACCCACGGACTGGCGTCGTTGTTCGTGTAGCGGTAGATGTTCCCGGCCGAGTTGACCCCCCACACGTTGGTCCTCGACCCGGCCGAGATCCGGACGAGCGCGCCGCCGATCTGCTTCCAGTGGCCGCCTTCCTGGTCGCCGGTGTAGCGGTAGATGTTGCCGGCCGAGTTGACGCCCCACACCGTGCCGTCCGC
>NZ_JBUDHV010000017.1:110635-131962 GCF_054956795.1 Streptomyces sp. SYSU D01066-1
CCACGGACTGGCGTCGTTGTTCGTGTAGCGGTAGATGTTCCCGGCCGAGTTGACCCCCCACACGTTGGTCCTCGACCCGGCCGAGATCCGGACGAGCGCACCGCTGATCTGCTTCCAGTCGGCCATGTCGCCGGCTCCTTTCCGTCGGGAATCGCTCCACGGAGACGCTCCCGTGACGGAACGGTTCAGCAATCGGGGGAACGTGGGACGCGTTCTTGTTTTTGTCTGAGAAGTCGTGTTTATCGGGCCCGTCGTGTGTCCGGGCCGGGGCTGTACGCCCCAGGGGTACGCCGGAGGGTGACCTGAACAGAGGTCCCTGGTGTGGGTTACTCACGGCCACCCCGTTGACGCCGGGGCTCCGTCGCCGTGCCATGCGGGAGACGCGTCACGGCACCGCTCGGATCCGGGCGACCGCGCCGACCAGGACCACGTCGGCCACCGACCGGAGCACGAGAACATCGCCCGCTTCCTCGACTTCGTCGGCGAGAGCATCACCCGTGCCGCCGAGCAGGGCCGCGAGGTGCTGCACACCAGGCCCGTCGGCACCCCCTGACCGGCCGATTCCCGCGAGCCGTCCACCCGCCCGCTCCCCATAGGCTCACGACGTGCGCACACCCCGCTCCCGCCCCCTCGTCATGGCCGCCGTCCTCTCCCTCACCGCGCTCACCGCGTGCGGCGGGGTGCACGGCAGGCCCGGCGGCAGCGGTGTGCGCGACCCGTACTTCCCCAAGGCGGGCAACGGCGGCTACGACGTCACCCACTACCGCCTCGACCTCGCCTACGACCCCGACGACCGCCGCCTCACCGGTACGGCGACGGTCACCGCGCGGGCGACCGCGGACCTGTCGGCGTTCGACCTGGACCTCGAAGGACTGCGGGTCGGCACGGTCCGGGTCGACGGCCAGGACGCCCGCTTCCAGCGCGCCGGACAGGAGCTGACCGTCCGGCCGCCCCGGGAACTGGACGACGGCGACACCTTCCGGGTGACCGTGCGCTACGACGGCGAGCCGGAGACGGTCACCGATCCCGACGGTTCGAAGGAGGGCTGGCTGCGCACCGCCGACGGCGCGCTGGCGCTGGGCCAGCCCGTGGGGTCGATGGCGTGGTTCCCGGGCAACCATCACCCCTCCGACAAGGCGGCCTACGACATCGCGGTGACCGTGCCCGAGGGGCTGCGCGCCGTCTCCAACGGCGAACCGGCCGGCGAGCGGACCGCGGACGGGCGGACCACCTACACCTGGCGGACCACCGAGCCGATGGCGAGCTACCTGGCCACGGTCGCCGTCGGCGAGTGGCGCGTCGGCCGCTCCCGCACCGCGGAGGGACTGCCGGTGTTCACGGCCGTCGACCCGACGCAGGCGGCGGCGAGCGAGGACGTGCTCGCGCGGATCCCCGAGGTGCTCGACTGGGCCGGCGACCTCTTCGGCCCGTACCCGTTCTCCTCGGCCGGCGCGATCGTCGACCGCCCGGCCGACGTCGGCTACGCGCTGGAGACCCAGAACCGGCCCGTCTTCCCCGGCGCCCCCGACCTCGTCCTGCTCGTCCACGAACTCGCCCACCAGTGGTACGGCGACTCCGTCACCCCGAGGACCTGGCGGGACATGTGGCTCAACGAGGGCTTCGCGACGTACGCGGAGTGGCTGTGGCAGGAGGACCACGGCGGCGCCACGGCGCAGGAGATCTTCGACGCGCTGTACGCCGGCCGCTACTTCGCGGGCGACGGTGCCGACGCCGCCGTCTGGGCGTTCCCGCCCGCCGATCCGCCGGACGCGGCGCACCTCTCGGCCGCGCCGGTCTACCAGCGCGGCGCGATGGTCCTGCACAAGATCCGGCAGCGGGCCGGCGACACCGCCTTCCGCGCCCTGCTGCGCGGCTGGGCGGCGGCGCACCGGCACGGCAACGCGGACACCGCCGACTTCACGGCGTACGTGGAGCAGCGGCTGCCGGACGAGGACTTCACGGAGGTCTGGGAGGAGTGGCTGCACGGGGACGGCAAGCCGGAGCGGCCGTGACCGGCTGCGGCGCGTGCGTGACGGCGCCGGGGGTGACGCCGCCGTGCGTGACGGCGTCGTGCGTGACGGCGTCGTGCGTGACGGCGTCGGGGGGGGTGACGCCGCCGGGGGTGACGCCGCCGTGCGTGACGGCGCCAGGGGTGACGGCGCCGGGGGTGTGCCATGACACCATCGGGACGTGCTCGACATCGGCTACGCCCTCTCCCACCGCTTCCCCGACCCGCCGCAGACCGACTACCGGCGGGCGGACGTGCGCGCGCTGCGGCACGACCTGTTCAGCGGGGACGTGTACCTCGCCGACACCAAGGCCGACCGGGAGATCTCCACGGCCTGGGGATGGGTGCCGGTGCTGGACTTCGCCTGGGCGCTGTGCGACATCGTGGAGCGGCTCGACCGGGACCCGGCGGGCTCCCGGGCGGCCCGGCCGCAGCGGGCGGAGCTGGACTTCACCGAGTCCACCGACCGACTGCTGTTCGAACGCCGGTTCGGCTGGGTCGACATCGAGGCGGAGTGGCTGCCGGCGAGCGAACCCCCGCTCTCCTTCTCCCACGCCGAACTGCGCCGGGAGGCCCGGGACTTCCTGCACGACCTGATCGCCGACCTGACCGACATGCACGAGGACCTGGCGGAGAACCCGGCCCTCTGGACGCTTCAGGCACGGTTTCCCCGTGTCTAGGGCCTGCCTGGTGCTCAGGGCCGCCGGTCCCCCGCACGCCCCTGCGCCACCACCCGCACCCCCAGTTCCGCCGCCAGCACCGGCGCCAGGTCCAGCAGCTGGGCGGGGCTGATCACCGCGCCGGAGAGCCGGTCCACGCCCCGGGCGATCTCCAGCGGCTCGGCCCCGCGCAGATCGACGTCGACGAGGACGGCGGCGCCGAAGTCGGCCTCCCGCAGCGCGCAGTCCACGAACTCGACCCGCTCGAGGCGGGCACCGCCGAAGTCGGGCTCGACCAGCACACAGCCCTCGAAGACGACGTCCTTGAGCCGTGCCCGGCGCAGGTTCAGGAAGTCGATCTTGCCGCCGCGGACCAGCACCCGCTCCAGCACCGCCCCGTGCAGCTGCGTCCCGCCGAGCCGGGCGTCGCGCAGCTCGACGTCGCGCAGGGTGGCCCCGGAGAGGTCGGTGCCGACACCGCGTACGCCGGTGAGGACCGAGTCCAGCAGCCGGGCACCGGTCAGCGACGTCCCGTCCAGCGCGCAGCCGGTCAGGGCGCAGTCCATGAAGCGGGCGCCCGCGCCGTCCTGCCCGGCGAGGTCGGCGTCCCGCACGTCCAGTCCGTCGTAGTCCCCGTCCGGCTCCAGTCCCCCGCCGTCGTACTCCACCAGCGGCGGCAGCCGTGTCCCCGGCCGCCGCGCCGCCTTCACCCCCGCCCCCGTGCCCGCCCCCGCCCTCGTCCCCGGACCCGTGCTCGTCCCCGGACCCGTGCCGCCCGCCGATCGCCTCGCCATGCCCCCATCCTGCCCGCCACCACTGACAGCGCCTTGTCACATCCCGGGCGCCCCGGCCGTCGTAGGGGCAGAGTGAGCAGGAGGGAAGGGAGGATCCCCATGCACCGCATCACCGTCGTCGGCGGCGGATTCGCCGGACTGACCGCGGCCGTCGCCGCCGCCGAGGCCGGCGCCCGGGTCACCGTGCACGAGGCCCATCGCACCCTCGGCGGCCGGGCCCGGACCGCCGAGGGACCGTACCGGACCAACGAGGGCCCGCACGCCCTCTACAACGGCGGCCCGCACTGGACCTGGCTGCGCGAGCGCGACCTCATCGGCCCGCTCGCGCCCCTCCCCCCGCTGGAGGGGACCCGGCTCCGCTTCCGGCACCGGGGCGCGCTGCGCCGTACCCCGCCGCTCGCGCTGCTGAGGCTGGCGCGGCGGGGCGCGGGCCGGGCCCCCGTCGACGTGGACTTCCTGACCTGGGCCGGCGGTGTCGTCGGGGAGGACGGGGCGCGGGCCGCCGCCCACTACTGCGCGGTCGCGCTCTTCCACCACGACCCCGGCTCGCTGTCCGCCGCCTTCGTACGGGAACGGCTGCGGCGGGCCGCCAAGCTGCCGCCCGAGGCGCACTACCCGCGCGGCGGCTGGTCCGCGCTGATCGACCGGATGGCCGCCCGCGCCTGGGACCTCGGGGTGCGGATCGAGACCGGCTCCCGCGTCGACGCCCTCCCCGAGGACCACGCGGTCATCGTCGCCACCTCCCTCGACGCCGCCCGCCGGCTGCTCGGGGACGCCGCGCTGACCTGGCCGAGCGGGCGCACCGTCCTGGTCGACGTCGCCGTACGGACGCGGCGCGGGGACGCGTTCGCGGTGTCCGACCTGGACACGCCGGGGTGGATCGAGCGGTTCACCGCCCAGGACCGGACGCTGGCACCGGCGGGCGAGCAGCTGATCCAGGGGCAGTTCCCGATCGCGCCGGACGAGTCGAGGGCTGCCGGGGCCGCGCGGGCCGAGGAACTGCTCGACCTGGGGTTCCCGGGGTGGCGGGAGCGGGTCACCTGGCGGCGCGAGGCCGTGGCGCGGGGCCGGACCGGCGCGGTCGACCCGCCCGGCAGCACCTGGCGGGACCGGCCCGGCGTCGACCGGGGCGACGGGGTCTACCTGGCCGGCGACCAGGTGGCGGCCCCGGGCGTGCTGTCGGAGGTGTCCTTCAACAGCGCGCTGACGGCGGTGTCGCTGGCGCTCGGGCCGCGGGGACTTGACCTCAAGCACGCTTGAGGCCGTTGGCCGGGGCACGACACGGCTTCGCACCGCATCGAGGGGACCCCATGCACGCCATCCGTCCGCACGCCTTCGGCCCGGCCGGAAACCTCACCCACGAACGGGTCCCGGACCCCGAGCCGGGTCCGGGCCAGGTCAGGATCGCCGTCCGCGCCGCGGGCGTCCACCTGCTGGACACCGCCCTGCGCGAGGGTCTGCGGGGCCCGGCGCCCGCGCCGCCCGAGCTGCCCACCGTGCCCGGCCGCGAGGTCGCGGGCGGACCGACGGGCGTACGGGCGGGCGGGCGTACGGCGGTTGGTGTCCGCCGGCGGGTTCAGTCCCGTCGGCCCTGGACCTGGACCTGTCCCTGGCCCTGTCCCTGGCCCTGGGGTTCGAGCACCGCGCGCAGTTCCACCCGGCGGCGTATCCGCAGCTTGCGGTAGGCGCTGGTGAGGTGGGTCTCCACGGTGCGGCGGGCCAGGTGGAGCAGGTCGGCTATCTCCGCGTTGGTCCGGCCGTCCGCCGCCAGTTCCGCTATCCGGCGTTCGCTGCCGGTCAGGGCGTCGCTGCCGGTGCGGTCGGTGCCGGTCCGGCGGGCGCCGCCCTCGCGCAGGGCCGCCCAGGCCAGGGCGCGCAGGCGCAGGGCGCCCTTGTCCTCGGCGCGTTCGGCGGCCTCCCGCAGCAGGGCGCGGGCGCGGACGCGTTCGCCGGCGTCGAGGAGCTGACGGCCCCGGGCGAGCAGCGCCTCGACCAGCTCCGCGCCGGTGTCGACCGGCGCGTCCCGCAGGACCCGTACCGCCTCCTCGGTCAGTTCCAGGCCGCGCCGTCCGCCGGTCGCGGTGCCCAGCACCCGCAGCGCCCGGCCCACCGTGCGGGGCGTGTCCCACACCCGGGCCAGGCGCAGTTCCTCCGTCGCGAGGTCCAGCGCCTCCCGGGTGCGGCCCAGGGCCAGCCGGCACTCGGCGACCGCCGTGCGCCACGGGGTGACGACGGGGCTGAGCACCTCGCGGTCCGACTGGCGGCGTCCGCACTCCAGGAAGTCGTGGAGGGCACCCGCGTGGTCGCCGGTGGCGGCCCGCAGCGCGCCGCGCGCGTACAGGAACCGGTTCAGCTCCCAGGAGTCGAGGTCCTGCCCCGGGTCGAAGCCGTCGGCGAAGCGCCGCGCCTCCTCCAGGCGGCCGGTGTGCACGAGGGCCAGCAGCGCGTGCGCGTCGGCGTTGGAGGGGGTGCCGCGGGCCCACGGGGTGCGCCGGGCGGTGGTGTCGGCGAGGCGGGCGAGCAGCACCGCGTGGTCGCCGCGGGCGGCGGCGATGTCGGCGCGGGTGTCGAGCAGGGCGTGCCGCATCGGGTGCAGCAGGGACACCCGCTGCCCGGCCAGCCCGCGCTCCACCAGCCGTTCGGCCTCGTCGAGTTCGTCGGCCCACTGGGCGACCGCGGCGGCGGTGCCCAGCAGGAACGGTTCGGAGAGCGGGTCGACGGGTTCCGCGAGCAGTGCCCGCACCCGCTTCATCGCCTCGTCGGCGGAGATCCGCCCGGCCGTCGCCTCGAACCGGACGAGCAGGGCCCGCCCGGCGGCACCGGCCGTCTTCGGGGAGCGGGCGGCGGACTCGCTCAGCCGGTGGTACGCCTCCTGGCGCCGGGCGTGGTCGTGGTCGTGGTCGGACAGCAGCACGGAGGCGGTCCGCACGGTACGGACCAGGTCCGGGTGCCCGGTGAGGTGGTCCTCGGTGCGGCGCAGCACCCCCATGGCGGTAGCGGTCTCGCCGCGGCCGGCCAGGGCGGTGGCCAGGGCGATGGCGGTGCCGGCCCGGTCGTGGGGGGCGGCGGGCAGGTGCAGGGCCTCGCCGAGGCGGGCGATGGCCGCGGGGGCGTCGGCCGCGGCGTACTCCAGGGAGCCCAGCTCGGTCAGCATCCGCTGTCTGAGGCCGTCGGGCAGCGGCTCCTGGAGGGCCCGGCGCAGATAGGCGACGGCGTCCTCGGGCCGGGACTCGTCGACCGCGACGGTCACCGCGTCCCGCAGCACGCGCAGCGCCCAGGGCAGGCCGACGGCCGGGGTGCGCACCAGGTGCCGGGCGACCGCCTCGACCCGGCCGCCGCGGCGCAGCATCGCCTCCGCCGCCACCCGGTGGGCCCGCTCCCGGCGCGCGGTGGGCCAGCCGGTGAGCACGGCGTCGCGCAGCAGGGGGTGGGCGTAGCGGGGGCGTCCGGCGGGGTCGGGGCGGAGCAGGCCGAGCCGGGTCATCGCGGTGAGCCAGCCGGCGACCCGGGCCGGGTCGGTGCCGGTCGCCTCGGCGAGCAGGCCCGCGGGGTCCTCGGTGGTCTCCGTCGTCCACGCCTGTTCCAGGGTGGCCAGCGCCCGGGCCACCTCGGCGGTGGCCGTGCCGGCGTTCTCCAGCCACCAGGAGACGGCGGCCGGGTAGGCGCCCGGGTACAGCGCGGCGCAGCTGTCCGGCACGGGCTGCGGCACCTGCCGTGCGGGCACGCCGAGCGGACCGCCCCCGGGCGGCACCTCCGCCGACGGGTCCTCCGCCGACGGCGTTCCCGTCGGCGGCATCCCCGTCGACGGCGCCCCACCTGACGGCACCTCCCCTGTCGGTGCCCCCTGCGGACCGGCCGACGGCACCTCCCCGGGTGCCGTGACGCCGGTCCCGGACACCGTGGCACCGCCTCCCGGCACCGTGGCACCGTCCCCGGACGCCGTACCGCCGTCCCCCGGCACCGTGGCGCCCAGGTCGTCCAGGAGGGCGTGCAGCAGCAGCGGGCTGCCCGCGGCGGCGCGCACGCACTGCGCCGTCCAGCCGGGGTCCGCCGCGGGGAACGCGGCACGTGACAGCTCCGCGGCGGCGCGGTCGCCGAGCGGGGCGAGGGTGTGGACCCTGACCAGGGAGGGGGGCAGGGCATGGGTGAGCCCGGGCGGGCCCGGTACCACGTCGTACTGGCTGCGCTCGGTGGTGACCAGCAGGATCGGTAAACGGACGACCCGGCGGGCCGCCTCGACCAGCCAGCGCCGGGAGGCGGAGTCGGCCAGGTGGACGTCGTCGACGGTGACCATCACCGGGGAGTCGGCGGCGTACGCGCGCAGGCACCGCCACAGCCGGACGGCGGTCTCCCGGTCGTCGCCGCGGGGCACCGGGTCCGCGAAGTCCGGTACGTGGCTCAGGCATTCACGGACCGCCGAGAAGGGTACGTCGCTGTCCTGCGGGGAACAGTGCACCCGTAGCACCTTCAGTCCGCGGGCCTCGGCGTGCTCGGCCGCGGCCTCCAGGGCCGCGGTGCGGCCGGTGCCGGTGGCGCCGCGCAGCAGGACGAGGCGGCCGGTGCCGACGCGGACGCGCTCGGTCTCGGCCGCGATCAGCGCGTGCGCGTCGTCGCGTTCGCGCAGCGGTCGGATCATGGCTGCCTCCCGGGGTGGACGGTGCGCCTCGGCCTGTAGGACGGGGTGGGGTGGACGGGGTTGCGTGGCCACCGCCCGGCTGTGGCGAGGCTCACCACGGCGCGCGCCCGGCGGCCGGGAGACCGGCCGGCCGACCGCGAACACCGCTGACCTGCGGTGATGTTGGTCCTTCCGGAACGGCTCCAAGGGTTTTCGGGCTGATCTCGTGGTGTACCTCGTGGTCCTCCACGATTGCGTGCGTCACGGCAGTCACAGAAGTGTGGAGTACGCCCATCCGCCTCCGCCCCTCACCGGACGTGCGGACACGTGAACTTGGGGGAAACGGTTGCTCAACTCACCCCGGACCACAGACACCGGCCGCGCGGCCGGCCCCGGGCGCAGGACACCCGTGTCGGTCACGGCTCCGGACCCGATCAGCCGCGAGGGCGCGATCAGCCAGCTGCGCCGGCACCCGGAGATAGAGCTGCGCGAGGAGACCGGTCCCGGCACGGTCGCCCTGCTGATCGAGGACTCCCTCGACGACGCCGGGCTCACCCGGCTGCGCCGGCTGGTGCGCAGCGAGGGCGCCCGCGCCGTGCTCGTGGTGGGCACGATCCGCGAGAACGAACTGCTGGACGTCATCGAGTGCGGCGTCGGGGCCATCGTCTGGCGCCGGGAGGCCACCGACCACCGCCTCGTGCAGGCGGTGCTCGCCGCCTCCCGGGGCGACGGCGACCTGCCCTCGGATCTGCTCGGCCGGCTCATCAACCAGGTCGGCACCCTGCACCGGGGAGCGGCGGGCCGGGCCGGCTCTCCCCCCCTGGGCCTCGCGGCGCGCGAGGTCGACGTGCTGAGGCTGGTGGCCGAGGGACTCGACACCGGTGAGATCGCCAGCAAGTTGTCCTACTCCGAACGCACAGTCAAGAACGTGATGCACGGCCTGACCACGCGCCTGCATCTGCGCAACCGGGCGCACGCCGTGGCCTATGCCCTCAGGGAAGGCTACATCTGACCGAACGGGCAATCGAAGGCGGACCGCCGGGCAGCGTCGGCTGCCCGGCGTCCGTCCCCGTCGCGCGTGCGGCGGGAACGGGCCGCCGGGCACCATCGTGTCCGGCGGCGGGCGACGGAACGGCACAGCGAGCGGGCGAGGCAGGAGCACGACGGTGATCCACGAAGTGGACGAGGTTCTCAAGAACCTGCTCGGCAGCGGGACGTTGGCCGGTTCCGGCATCGACGTCTCCTTCGACGCCCCGACCCGCGACTGGGCGGCCCGGCGCAACGGGCCGGGCATCAACGCCTATCTGTACGACATCCGGGAGGAGCTCTCCCGGCGCCACCGCGGCCAGATCCCCGTGCACGACGAGCACGACGTGGTGGTCAAGCGCCGCCAGCCGGTGCGCTGGTTCCGGCTCGCCTACCTGGTCACCGCCTGGACCAAGCAGCCGCGTGACGAACACCGGCTGCTGTCCGCGGTGATGGCCACGCTGATCCCGCGCGAGGTGATCCTCCCCAGCGAGCTGCCCGGTTCGCTGGGCGAGCTGGGCCTGACGGTCCAGGTGGTGCTGGCCGGTCACCAGACGGAGGCCCGTTCGCTGGCCGAGATCTGGTCCGCGCTCGGCGGTGAGCTGAAGCCGTCCCTGGACGTCGTGATCACCGCCCCCTTCCCGGCCTTCCGCGAGTACGACGCCGGGCCGCCGGTCACCGAGGGCGCGGCGGTGCGGGTCCGTGCCTACGACGGCGGAGGGGCCGACTGGGCCGACCGCACCGAGCGCCTCACGGACGAACGGGCCCACCGGCCGCGGCAGGTCGCGATGGCCAAACGCGCGCGGCGCACCCGGAACACCCCGCAACAGGACGACGAACGGTCATGACCTCCCCCACCCCGCCGGTCTCCCCCGCCTCACCGGCCTCCTCCACCCCGCCGGTCTCCCCCACCTCATCTGCCTCTCCCGCCCCGCCGGCTTCCCCCGCCCCGCCGGCGGCTGCCCCGTCCGCGCTGCTGGACCGGCTCGCCCGGCTGCGGGAACGGGTGGCGACGCTGGTCGAGCACCGCGCGGCGGCCGACCCCACCGCCGACGACCCGCTGCGCGGCCTGTACCTCTCCGAGGACGCGGTACGGCACCTGCTGTACCGCCCCGCCGGCCTCGGCCCCGGCCCGGGCCCGGCGGCGGCCCCGCCGGCCGCGCCGGCCGCGCCCGGCGACCCGCTGGACCCGCTGGACGCGCTGGCCGCCCGGCTGGGGCTCACCGACGTGGACACCGCCGTCCTGCTCGTCGCCCTCGCCCCGGACCTGGACCGCGCCTTCGAGCCGCTGTACGGCTACCTCAACGACGACGTCAGCCGCCGCCGCGCCACCGTCGCCCTCGCCCTGGAGCTGTGCGGACTGGCGGTGCACGACGCGGCGGCCCGCTCCCGCCTGCACCCCTCGGCGCCGCTGACCGCGCTCGGCCTGCTGGTCGTGGAGGAGCCCGAACGCCCCTTCCTCAGCCGGTCCCTGCGGGTCCCCGACCGGCTGGCGGCCCACCTGCTGGGCGACGACACCCCGGACGCCGCGCTCGCCGGGCACATCCGCGCCCTGGCGGCGCCCGTCGTGCCGTACGACGACGAGGGGGACGGGGCCGGCGCCCAGGCACCGGACGCCGTGTTCGTGCGCCGGCTGGCCGCGCTGCTCGCCGACGCCCCGCTGACCGCCTACGTCCGCGAGCACCGCGAGGGCGACGGCCTGGCCTGCGTGACGGCCGCGCTGCACACCGCGGGCGTGGCGGCACTGCACTTCACCGGCCCCGAGGAACGCGTCCCCGACCTGCTGCGCGAGGCCCGGCTGACCGGCCGGGCGATCGTCCTCACCGCGCTCCCGGAGAAACCGGAGGCCCTGGTACGCGCACTGACCGCCGCCCCGGACGTACCGGTCCTGATCGTCTCGCGGGGCCCCTACGACCCCCAGTGGTGCGAGCGGGACCCGCTGGTCCTGGAGGCGCCCGCCCGGCGCACGGGGGCGGTGGACACCTGGTCGGCGGCGCTCGGCCCGGCCGGCGGCACCGACCCCGGCCTGGACCTGGCGGCCACCGTCGCCCCGTACCACCTCGGCGGGGAGCGCGTGGTGCGCGCCGCCCGGGCCGCGCGGGCGCTCGCCGCGTTCGACGGCACCCCGGTCGGCGCCGGCCATCTGCGCCTGGCCGCCCGCCAGCAGTCCGCCTCGGGCCTGGAGCAGCACGCCCGGCGCATCCGCCCGGACGTGGACTGGGGGGACCTGGTGCTGCCCGAAGGTCCCTTGACCCAGCTGCGCGAACTGGCGCTGCGCGCCCGCCACCGCGACCGGGTCCTCGGCGACTGGCGGCTCAGCGCGGGCGGCGGACGCGGCCGGGGCGTCCTCGGCCTGTTCGCGGGCGAGTCCGGCACCGGCAAGACCCTGTCGGCGGAGGTCGTCGCGGCCGACCTCGGCCTCGACCTCTACGTCGTCCAGCTCTCCTCGGTCGTGGACAAGTACGTCGGCGAGACCGAGAAGAACCTGGAGCGGATCTTCTCCGAGGCCGACCGGACCGACGCGGTGCTCCTCTTCGACGAGGCGGACGCCGTCTTCGGCAAGCGCGGCGAGGTCAAGGACGCGCACGACAAGTACGCCAACATGGAGAGCGCCTACCTGCTCCAGCGCCTGGAGGCGTTCAACGGGATCGCGCTGCTCACCACCAACCTGCGGGCCAACATCGACGAGGCGTTCACCCGCCGGCTCGACCTGGTCGTCGACTTCCCGTTCCCGGACCCCGAGCAGCGCCTGGCGCTGTGGCGGCACGGGCTGAAGCACGTACCGACCGTCGAGAACGTCGACGTGGCGCCGCTGGCCAAGGAGTTCGAGCTGGCGGGCGGTTCGATCCGCAGCGCCGTGGTGACCGCCGCCTACCTCGCCGCCGGGCGCGGCTCCGCGGTGACGGCGGCCGACCTGCTGGAAGGCGCCCGCCGCGAGTACCGCAAGGCGGGACGCCTGGTGCCCGGCGAGGGAGCCTGGTGACTCACCCGGCCGACGGGTTGATGATCTTCCACTCCTCGTCGCCGATGTTGGTGCACTCGGAGATGTCCAGCTTGGTGAAGAGGCCACCGCCGGTGCCCTCCACGGCGAGGCACAGGTTGTCGCTGGCGACGTTGCGGATCCAGTAGTCGCCGCTCTCCTGCCTGTCGACCCACCACAGCTGGTTGTCGGTCTTGTCGAGGCTGTCGCAGGTGAACTCGGTGACCGGCGTGCCGGCGGCGGCCGGCACGTGGTTCGGCAGGTCCATGCAGTACTGGTCCTTGGTGTTGCGGATCTGGAAGAGATCCGTCCCGCCGGGACCGTCCTTCGGGTACAGCACTTCCAGGTTCCACATCTGGTTGTCCTGGTCGCCCGCGGCGCACTCGGCCTGCTGGACGGGCCCGTCGGTCGTGCCCTTCTCCCGCCCGGGGAGTTCGGCGCACATGTCGCTGGTGGTGTTGTGCAGCATGATGTTCTGCGCGGGCACGACGCTCTGCTCCGTCTGCTCCGTCGCGGACGGCGACGCCTCCCCGCCCCCGTCGCCGCCGCCCGAGCCGGAGCCGCTGTCCTGGGACTCCCCGGCCCCCGGCTGTTCGGCCTGCGCCGCGGGCGACTCGGCCGCCGCACTGGGCGCGGCCAGCTCCTGCGACGCGCTCGGACTGGGCGCCAGCGCCACACCGGCCTCGTCCACCTTCTCGGTGGCGGCCGTGCGCACCTGGGGCTTGTAGGCGATCCAGATCATCACGAACGCGATCGCCAGCGCCAGGAAGACGCTCAGGAAGGTCGCCAGCCAGCGCGGCAGGAAACCCCGCTGGACGAACGTGCCCGGAACCTCCAACGGCTCCACGCCCGAGCGCTGGAGGGTGAGCGCGTACGGCCGCTCCTCCTTCGACCCGAACCAGATGGTCTGCTTCGGCCGCAGCGTCCCCTTGACGAACGCGGCACGCCCCGGCTCGATCTGCACGTTCGCCGGGTGCAGGTCGTAGGAGAGCTGGTCGCCCTGGTCGCTGCCGGCGATCGACGCCGTCACCTTCGTGTTGCCCAGGTTGTCCACGGCCAGCCGCGGCTTGCCCCGGAACCGGCCCTTCACCGTCGTCGGCACCAACTCGGCCCGCACCTCGGTGAACGGAGTGATCGTCAGGTTCCCCTCGGGAACCGTCACCGCGTCCGGGTGCTCCGTCGGCGTGATCCGCACCCCGTACGGGTTCGGGCCCGCCGTCGCGTCCGGCGTGCGCGGCGGGGAGAAGGTGAGTTCGACCGTCCCCGTCGTCCCCGGGTACAGGCGCATCGTCGGCGGCTCGATCACCGTCCACGGCGCCAGGTCTCCGACCGGCTCGAACCGGTATTCGTCGACCACGTCACCCGTGTTGCGCACCCGCAGCCGTACACGCGTACTGCTGCCGGGATCCACGGTGGCGGAAGCGGGCTCAAGGGAGGTCCAGAGGCTCACACGACGACGGTACGGCGTCGTACCGGCGTACGGAGGGGACCACCGGGCAGACCCGTCTGCCCCGGCGGCCCCCCGGGGTGCACGGCGGTCCCGGTCACACGGCGGGGCGGACCGCCTCCCGTCGGAGCCCGTCCTTTCCGGGGCTGTCCGCGCGGCCCCGGCGTCCCCGGCGGCCCCGGCGGCCCCGGCGGCCCCGGCGGCCCCGGTGTCCCCGGTGTCCCCGGTGTCCCCGGTGTCCCCTCGGCGGACACCGCACGGCCCGGCTCGATCCGCGCGTCCGCCGGGTGCGGGCCGCGGGGGCGCCGGCCGCCCCGGTCAGCGCCGGCGGCCGGCGCCGGCGCCCTCGTACCGCCCGGGTCGCCCGCCGCCGGCCGCGTCCTGCCTGGGAACCGTCACCGTGCGCGGCGTGTGCGGCGGGAGGTCACGCTTGTCAGATCTCGCCCCGGGCCATTCGGGCGCCGACCTCCGCGGCCTCGATCTCCTCGGAGTGGTCCGGGCTGGAGACGGACTCCCCGAACCCGTTGTCGGTGCCGGCCACCGCGCCCTGGGACTGCTGCCACACGTGGTGGGTCTCGTGGTAGAACGTCTTGTCGTCCAGGGCGGAGCGCTGGGCGACGATGTGGCTGCCGGTGGTGTAGGCGGCTGCTCGGAGGCCCACCGCGGACCGCTCCGCCACCGGGTTGTCGTGCACCTTGACGTGCCCGAAGCTCATCCCGTACACCTCCTCCGCCCGCCGCTGGATGTGCGACGGCAGCGGCTTGGCGGGCGTGTTGATCGCCTCGTCCACCGAGACCCGCGGCTCCTCGAACCCGGGCGCCGACTCGGACACCCGCCGCTGTACCTCCGTCTCGGCGTCCGCGTGGCCGCAGCCGGGGCCGTGCTCGTGCCGGGACCGCTGGACGGCACGGGACACCGCCGCGTTCCCGGCCAGCCGCTGGAGGGCCAGCATCCGGCCGGCGGTACCGCCCGGGCCGCCCGGACGGCCGGCCGTGCTCTGCTCGCCGGCCTGTCGGGCGGGCTGTGTTCCGTGTGCGCGCACGACACTCCTTGAGGGATGCTGTATTCGGCACGTAGGTGGGGCTGCTGTCAGATCTACCCCGCGGCACCCCCCGCCGCAACGGTCCCGAGGGCAGTCGCGGGGGCAGGGTTCGCCGGCGCCGGCGCCGGCCCGCTCAGGAGGCGAGCTGTTTGGCGATCGACCCCTCCCACTCCTTCTGCAGGTCGGGGTCGTTGAGCGACGCCGCCCACTCCTCCTCGGTCTGCTTGTGCTTGTCGGGGCCGCACTTGAGTTCCCTGAGGATGCCGCGCGTCAGCTCGCGGATGTCACCGGGCACGTGCCGGCCCGCCGGGACGGCCGGCCCGGCCGCGAGCGCGTAGAACTCCTGCGCCATGAGCTGGCGCTCGCCCTGCTCGATGGATTTCAGCACCTTCAGGAACTCCAGGACCGCGGCCCGCGTCCGCAGGTCACCGGAGGCGTCCGCCGAGGCGTCCTGGGCGGTGCCGGCGCCTTGGGTGTTCTCGGCGCCCTGCGTGTCGTTCCCGGTGCTCCGGGCGGTGGCCTCGGTGTCCTCGGTCTCGCCCGGCGCCAGGGTGGTGCGTGCCCACCTCTCGGGGTGCCGCATCGCCTCGACGCGCTTGCGGCCCTTCCTGCCGCCCTTCCAGGCGGCGATGAGGCCCAGGACTCCCGCTCCCAGACCCCCGACGACCGCCGGGGCGACACCGAGGGTGGCCCCGGAGAGGGCCGCGATCGACAGGGCGGCTCCTGTGATGCGCACCATGTTGCCGCCCAGGTTGGCCCCGCGCTTGAAGATCTTGCGGTCCTGTTTGCGCACCGCGTAGTCCTTGAGGAAGGCGAGGTGGGCCAGGAGCGTGCTCCGGTAGTCGTCGATCTCCGCCCTGAGCGTGCCGACGGCCGCGATCGTCTCCTCGCTCGGGACCTCCCGCGGGATCGCCGGTCCGGCACTGTGCCGCGCGAGCCGCGCACTGGCCGAGCCCAGTCCGTGAAGCACCGCCTGGAGGTGGCTCGCGTGCGTGGGTTCCACGTCCTTCAGGCGTGCCTCCAGCTTCCGGCGCTTGTCGACGGCGTTCGCGATGGCCTTGCCGTCACGGGCGGCGATGACCGTGGAGAACACCACGGTGGCGTCACCGGAGACGTGCCCGAGGGCCGCCAGTCCGCCGGTGGTGCCCGCGTTCCTCACCGCGTTGTCGACGATCTTCGACACGTCGCCGACCCCCATGGTGGCGTTCGTGGCCGCGCCGACGGACTTCCCCCTCACGTCCTTCCTGGCCTGGTGGGAATCGGGTCCCGTTCCCTTGTGCTTCTCGAGCCCGGCCGCCAGACCCTGGAGGTCCGTCGTGAGGTTGAAGCCGGTCGCCACGGCGTTCAGGCCCGTCTCGACCTGCCCCTGTTGCGCGGTCCCGGCCAGCTTCGCGAGGTCGTGGTCCCGCGTGGCTTCGGCCCGCAGACCCCCTCCGACCGGCGAGGTGATGCGCAGGTTCAGCGTGTCGGGTACGTCGAGCACCCCCTTGACCTTGGCGGGGAGTTGCCTGACCCGTTCCCGCACGCCCTTCTTGCCGGTGCCGGACCGCGCGGCCTCCTGTGACCGCGCGGCCTGCTCGGCCGCTTCGGCCGCCTCCTTCTCCGCCGTGGCCAGGGCCGTCCGTGCCGAGGTCTCGGCGTCTCCCTCCGCCAACTGCCTCCGCGCCGCGGCCGCCGCCTGCTCCTGCGCCTCCCCGGCCGCCCGCCAATGGCCCTCCGCCTCCGCGCCGGCCGTGCGCGCCCTCTGCTCCGCGTCGGCCCGGGTCTGCTCGTGCTCCCGCCACGCGTCCGCGGCCCGCTCCGCCCTGCCGCGTGCCTCGGTCTCGGCCTGCGCCCGCGCCTCCAGCTCGCCTTCCGCCTCCTGGCGCCGCCGCGTCGCGACCGCCAGTCGCTCGGTCCGCTCCCGCAGCACGGCATCGGCGCGTTCGAAGCGGCGGTGAGCGTCCGACAGGGCCTCGGCGCACTTCTCCACCGTGCTGTCGGCCTTCTCCCGCTCCTCGTCCGCGGTCCGGGCCCGCTCCGTCCGTTGCGCCGCCGTGGCCTCGGCCCCGACCGCCTGCCCCAGGGCTTTTCGCGCTGCCGCGTCAGCGGCCCGCGCCTCGGCCAGCGCCTGTTCCGCGGCCTGCTCCGCCTGCTTCCGCACCTCGGCCTCGGCCTGCGCCCGTTCCCTCACCTCGGCCTCGGCCCGCTCGGCCTGCTCCGCCAAGCCGTCGGCGTGTTCCCTGCAGGCCTCCGCCTTCTTCCTGGCTTCGGCCGCGGCCTGCTCCGCCTCCTCGGCCGCCTTCCGGTGCCGCTCCGCTTCGGCCGTGGCCTGGGCCGCCGCCCGCTCCGCCTCCTCGGCCGCCGCCCGGCACCTCCCCACCTCGGCCCTGGCCTCCTCGGCCCGCTGCCGCGCCTCCTCCGCCTGCCTGCCCGCGTCGGCCTCGGCGCCGGTCCGTGTCCACACGTCGCGTTCGGCCTCCTCGCGCCGCTCCCGGGCGTCGTCGGCCCTCCGCGTCCACTCACGTTCCTCGTCGGCGGCCCGCTCCCGCTTCCGCCACGCCTCCTCGGCCTCGTTCCTCCACGTGGCGGCCCTGCCGTCGGCCTCGGCCGCCCGGCCACGCGCCTCCGCCGCCACCACGGTCCGGTCCCACACCACGGCCTCGGCGTCCGCCCGCTTCAGCGCCGCGTCCGCGACGTCGGCCTTGAGCCTCTTCGCCCTGTCCTGGGAGTCCTCGTTCCCTGAGTCCCTGCCCCCGGAGTCCCTGCCCCCTGAGTCCTTGTTCCCTGAGCCCTTGTCCCGGGCCCCGGCGTCGCCCTGCCGCCGCTCCGCCGGCGCCTGCCCGGTCCCGGGCACCGCGACCACCGGGTCCACGGCGCCCGTGGCCCGCTCCGGTCTCCCCGGACCGGCCGCCACAGCCCGCGTTGTCGAGGGCCCGGCCTGCGTCCGGCTCGCGCCCGCGGTCTCCTCGTGCGTGGCCGTCGCGCGCTGGATCGCCGTGGCGACGGCCCTGTTCCCGGCGCTGGCCTGCAAGGAGGCGAGCGGAGGCCGGACCGCCCGCGGGCCGGTCCGTACCGCGACGGCCGGGTCCGTGCGGCGAGCGTTCGGTTCGTGCAAGCGGTCCGACACGGACAGCCCCTCCTGACGTCCGTCACCATGCGGGAGCACGCGGCACCGCGCCCGGTGCGGCGGGACGGCGTACCCCGATCCGGGGCGTGACCACGAGATGACATCCTGGCGAACTGGCACTCAACATGAGCCGTTGAAACAGAAACGGCGGTCGATCGCCAGAGAAAAACGAGGAATCTGCCCCAACGGGCACGATCAAGGGCATCGGAGGTGCCCCCGGCCTGGCACCGGAGGCCGTTTCGACGGGGACAACGCGCGCGTGAGGCTGAGGGGCGTCCTGTCTCGTACCCCGAGGAGAGCAGAGCATGCCGTCCTACCTGTCGCCCGGCGTCTACGTCGAGGAGGTGGCCAGCGGCTCGCGCCCGATCGAGGGGGTGGGCACGTCCGTGGCGGCCTTTGTCGGGCTCGCGCCCACCGGGCCCCTCAACGAGCCGACGCTGGTGACCAACTGGACGCAGTACGTCGCGTCCTTCGGTGACTTCACCGACGGCTACTACCTCGCGCACTCCGTCTACGGCTTCTTCAACAACGGCGGTTCGGCCGCGTACGTCGTGCGTGTCGGCGGCTCTCCCGAGGGCGCCGGCGCGGGCACCGCCGCCTCCCCCGCCGCCGTGAACGGCGCCGCCGCCCCGGCCGCGCTGCCCGCCGCCGAGCCCAAGCAGCTCGGCACGTTCGCCGTGACGGCGACGACGGCAGGTCAGAACGGCCCGCTCACCGTCGAGGTCGCCGACCCCGAGGGCGAGGGCCCCGCCGAGCGCTTCAAGCTGATCGTCAAGGACGGCGACAAGCCGGTCGAGACGTTCGACGTGAGCGCCAAGAAGGGCAACCGCTCCTACGTCGTCACCCAGGTGAAGGAGCGCTCCAAGCTCATCACCGTCACCGAGGCCGCCCCGGCCGCGCAGCTGGCCCGCCCGGAGAACCAGACGGTGACCCTGGCCGCGCCGCCCGCCCCGGCCGCCCCCGTCGAGCAGGCCCCGGACGAGATCGCCCAGCCCGGCCCCGCCCAGTACCTCGGCGACAGCTCCGACCGCACCGGCTTCGGCGGCCTGGAGGCGATCGACGAGATCTCCATGGTCGCGGTGCCCGACCTGATGGCCGCCTACCAGGCCGGCGCCATCGACCTGGAGGCCGTCAAGGCCGTCCAGCTCGGCCTGATCGCCCACGCCGAGCTGATGGGCGACCGCGTCGCCATCATCGACCCGCCGCCGGGACTCAACGCCCGCCAGGTCCGCGTCTGGCGCCAGGAGACGGCCGGCTACGACTCCAAGTACGCCGCCCTGTACTACCCCTGGATCAAGTCCTTCGACCCGGCCACCGGCCAGGCCCGCCTGGTCCCGCCGAGCGGTCACATGGCCGGCGTCTGGGCCCGCAACGACTTCGAGCGCGGTGTGCACAAGGCCCCCGCCAACGAGGTCGTGCGCGGCGCCGTCGACCTGGAGCTGCAGATCACCCGCGGCGAGCAGGACCTGCTCAACCCGATCGGCGTCAACTGCATCCGCTCCTTCCCGGGCCGCGGCATCCGCGTCTGGGGCGCCCGCACCCTCTCCTCCGACCCGGCGTGGCGCTACCTGAACATCCGCCGGTACTTCAACTACCTGGAGGAGTCGATCCTGATCGGCACCCAGTGGGTGGTCTTCGAGCCGAACGACCACAACCTCTGGGCCCGCATCCGGCGCAACGTCTCGGCGTTCCTGGTCAACGAGTGGCGCAACGGCGCCCTCTTCGGGCAGAGCCCCGAGCAGGCCTTCTACGTCAAGTGCGACGAGGAGACCAACCCTCCGGAGTCCGTCGACCTCGGCCGGGTCATCTGCGAGATCGGCATCGCGCCGGTCAAGCCCGCCGAGTTCGTCATCTTCCGGCTGGCCCAGTTCTCCAGCGGCAGCGGCGAGCTGGAGGAGTAGGCGAACCGCGCTCCCGCGGCCCCTCCCCCACTTTTCCTAGAAGGACAGCGAACCCATGGCTCTTCCCAAAGAAGAAGACGTCCTCGTAGCACCGAATTTCGGTCTCCAGATCGACGGTGTGATGGTCGAGTACCTCAACTCGGTCAGCGGCCTCCAGGTCGAGCAGGACGTCATCAAGTACCAGCAGAACGCGGGCGTGACCGGCCGGAACAACGTCACCCTGATGCCGGGCGTGGCCAAGGACGGGCAGGTCCAGGTCGAGCGCGGCGCCAGCCAGTCGCCGGCGTTCACCCAGTGGATCGACGACTCCCTGAACGGCCGGATGGCCACCGCCCGCAAGAACGCCTCGATCATCCTGATGGACTACGAGGACAACCCGGTCAGGCGCTGGAACCTGCGCAACGCCTGGTGCAGCAAGATCGTGATGGGCACGCTGAAGGCGGGTGACACCAATCCGCTCACCGAGACCGTGACCATCGTGTTCGAAGAACTGGTCGTCGAGTAATGCGGCGTTCGGCTGTCGGCGCGCCGAGTGCGAGCAGGGTTGCCGAGGCGCCCGCGGCCGACCGGTCCGCGGCGGCGGGGGCCACGCCCGCGGCTCCCGCCGCCGCGCCGCCGGCGGACGTGGCACCGCGGCAGACGCTGCGCACCGAGTTCCCCTTCGAGCTGCCCCGCGGCTACGTGGACGACCAGGGCACGGTGCACCGCGAGGGTGTGATGCGCCTGTCGACGGCACGGGACGAACTCGTGCCGCTGCGCGACGTACGCGTCCAGCAGAACCCGGCGTACCTGTCGGTCGTCCTGCTCGGCCGGGTCATCACCCGGCTGGGCACGCTGCCGTCGGTGCACGACGGGATCGTGGAGAGCATGTTCGCCTCGGACCTGGCGTTCCTCCAGGACTTCTACCGCCAGATCAACGCCGAGGGCCACACCCGGGCGGCGGTGGAGTGCCCGCACTGCTCCGAGCCCTTCGAGGTGGAACTCGGCGGGAGCCGCCTGGGGGAATCGTGACGTACGCGACCGACCGGCTCCAGGAGGAGATCGCGTACGTCGCCTACCACTTCCACTGGAGCCTGGAGGCGATCCTGGACCTGGAACACCATGACCGCCGCCAGTACACGGAACAGATCGCGTCCTTCGTGACGCGCGCCGAGGCGGAGGGCTAGACGTGGGCTTCCTGGACCGTTTGCGGAGCCGGGGCGAGCGTCCCGCCGCCACGACCGCGACACCGGCGGCGGCACCGGCCGCGGCACCCGTGGCGGCATCGGCGGCGGGCCCGGCGCCGGTGTCCGGGGCGGACCCGGCCCCGGCCCCGGCCGCGGCCTCCGCGCCGGGCCCCGCGCCGGTGGTCCGGGCCGCGTGGTCGGCGCTGCCGCCGATCCAGCGGTCCGCGGCGGCCTCTTCCCCCGGGGTCGCCGACAACCGGTTCGGCGGACGCCTGCCGACCTGGCAGAACCCCTCCTTCGCGGAGCCCGTCACCGTCGGTGTCCTGGACACCTCACCGCACCGTGTGCTGCCGCCCGCGACGGCGGTCGGCGGCGCGGGCACCCCGGTCACCGGTCTGGAACGGCCTGCGCGTGCCCTGCCCCAGGTCATCGCCGCGGCGGGCGGCCCGGCGGTGCAGCGCGTGCCGGCGGTACCGCTGCGGGCCCTCCCGGCGACGGACCCGACGGCCGCCGCCGGGGAGCCCGGAGTGCCGGTGCCGGCCGCGCCGGCCACGTCGGCCGCGCGGGCCCGGCGCGGGGC
>NZ_JBUDHV010000018.1:0-107561 GCF_054956795.1 Streptomyces sp. SYSU D01066-1
CGCGGCCCGCACCGGTGCCGTCCCCGGTGCCGGGGACCGGAGTGCCGGGAGCGGTGCCCGTCGGCGTGGCGGGCGTCGGCGGGGCGGCGCCGGGCCGGAGGGGACGCGGACCGGCTCCGGAGGGCGGTACGGCCCCCGGCGGGCCGGAGCCCGCCGGGCACCGTGCGGCGCGGGAACGGCCGGTGCCGGCCGGCCGGGCGGCGCGGGCCGGGTCCAACGGCGTCGGCGCCGGCCCGTTCCCGGGCGGCCCGACCGTTGCGGGCACCCCTGGGAGTGCCTCGGCGCGCACCGGTTCGGACGGGCCGGCAGCCGGGACCGGGGCACCCGCGGGGCCGGTCAACGGCGTGCCGGGTGTACGGCCCGAGGGCCTGGAGGGGGCCGGGGGCCCTGAGCGGCCCGAGCGGCGGGGGGCCCTCGGAGGCCCCGAGGGTGTGGAGCCGGTCCGGCACGGGGAAGCGGCGGGGCGGGCCGGACGCGCGGAGCCGGCCGGGGCGCCTGGCGGCGCCGGGCGGGCCGAGCGCTCCGGGCGAACCGAACGGCCGGAGCGGACAGGACAGCCCGGCCTCTCCGGACCCGCCGGCCTCTCCGGACCCGCTGAGCGGGCTGAACTCGCCGGGCGGCCCGAACCCGTCGGGCGGCCCGAACCCGGCGAGCGGGCCGAGGGTGCCGCGGGCGCCGGGCGGCCGGAGCCGGAGGGGCGGGCCGAGCAGCCTGGGCGTGCCGAGCCACGGCCAGTGCGGCCGAGACCGGCCGGGGCGAACGGCACTGACGGGCCGTCCGGCCCGGTGGCCCCGTCCGGCCCGGTGGGTCCCTCCAGTCCGGACGGTGCGCCCACTCCGGTCGTCCCGGCCGGCGAGGACGTCCCGTCCAGCCCGGTCGTCCCGTCCAGCCCGGTCGTTTCGTCCAGCGAGGACGGCCCGACCGCCTCGGACGGACCGGCCGCCAGGGTCGGCCTCCCGAACGGCCGGCCCGGATCGGCTGGTCCGGATGGGACGGGCAGCGGTGACGGCCCGTCCGGCCCGTCCGGCCCAGTCGGCGGCCCGGACCGGCTTCCCGGCCCGGAGGAGCTGCCCGGCGGGGCCGACGCGTCCGGCCCGGGGACTGGAGCCGGTCACCCGGACGGCTCGGGGACTCGGGCCGGCCGCCCGGACGGCCCGGTTCGCCCGGGCCGGCCCTCCCGGCAGGCCGGGGCACCCGGTGGCCCCGTCACCCCGGAGCGTCCGGCCCGGCCGGGCGACCCGGTCGTCCCGGACGGGAGGGCCGAAGCGGGCGGCGGCGCGGCACGTGGCTCGCGGACGCCCGTCACCCTGCCGGTCGGGCCGGGGCACGTCAGCGGTGTCGCCGAGCGGGCGGCGTTCCGGGACTTCGCCGCGGCCGACTGGGAGCGGCACGCCGCAGCCGTCTCCCGGGTGCTCACCCGGATGCCCGCGCTGCGCGGGCGCGAACTGGAGGCGGCGCGGGCCGATCTCATCGCCGCGCACGCCTACCTCACCACCGAGGAAGGGCCGTTGCACCACCGCGAGCTGGTCCGGGACCTGCGCACGGGCGAGGGGCGGCTGCTGCCCTACGCCGGGTGCCTGGCCTCCGCGCTGCGCCGGCTGCCCTCCTACCGCGGGGTGGCGCTGCGCGGTGACGGCACCGAGGTGCCCGAGCCCGCCGTGGGGACGCTGCTGCGGGAGCCCGGGCCCGTCAGCGCCCTGGCCGGGACGTCGGCGCTGCCCCCCGCGTCCTCCGTGCGCTGCGCGATCTGGTCCGTCACCGGACGCAAGGTGCGCCAGCTGTTCGACCGGCCCGAGCCGTCCCCGTACGACGAGATCGTCTTCGTACCCGGCACCGGTTTCCGCGTGCTGGGCGTGCGGAAGCCGGAGCCGGCCGGTCCCGCCGTGGTGCTGCTGCGCGAACTCCCCGGTGACGCGACCTCCTACATGGACGGCGCGGAGGAACTGACCGGTCTGGACCTCAAGGCGCTCGCGCAGCTCGAAGAGGCGCTCGACAAGGGCTTCCCCACCGGCGGGGACCAGGACTGGCCGGAACGCTGCACCGGGCCGGTGGGGCGGCGCGAACCGTCATGAACCCGCCCGGGGGAGCGAGTCCGTACACCCCCGTACGGACCCCCTCCGTACAACCCCCGTACAACTCCTCCCCGTACACACCTCCCGTACACGCCCCCGTCCACATCCCCGTGCACACTCCCGTACAACCCCCTCCGTACGATCCCCCGCACGTAACGAAGAGGAGCATGATGACTAGTCGTCACCAGCCGTCCGGACCTGACGGAGCGTCCGTCCGCCGGGCGGTGGCGCTGGGGTCCGCCGCGGCGGATCCGGGCGCGATGCTGGCACCGGCCACCCCGCCGTCCTCCGACGGGGCGCGGGCCGAGGGCGAGGGGACGGGACGGCCGCGCCCCGGCACCCCGGCGCAAGGCGCCGCCTCCGCGTCCGCAGGACCGGCCACCGCGAGCGGGACGGCCGAGGAGGAGGCCGCGCAGGGCGCGCGGACGGCCCAGGCCGCGCAGCCGCAGGCCGCGGCGGCGAGCGCCGGGACGCGGAAGGCGTCGGCCGCGTCGGCGGCCGTCCCGGAGGCCGAGGCCGCGACCGCGATGGGCGAGGCCGCCGGTGACGGCAGCGCGCACGGCGACGACGAGCCGCCGTCCGGCAACCCGAAGACCCCGCTGCTCGCGGCGGCGGGCATCGCCGGCGTGCTCTTCCTCGCCGTACCGCTGCTGATCTGGGCCACGGACGACTCCGAGAAGAAGGACGAGGTGGAGGTGGCCTCGAAGTCCGACACCCTCCTCGACGACGAGCCGCTGGACGCCCCCAAGGGCGACTACGCCCCGGCGTCCCCCACCGCGGAGCCGACGCCGAGCCCGAAGCCGTCCGCGAAGACCACGAAGCCGAGCACGGTGCCGGTCGCGAAGCCGACGGTCGTGCGGACGAGCGAGGCTCCGGCGCCCGAGCCGACGGTGACGAAGAAGGCCACCGCGCAGGCCGAGCAGGAGACCCCCAAGCCCCCGCCGAACACCGCGGCGCTGGCCGTCCAGCGGCTGGCGACGTCCAGCCCGGGCCGGCACGTCTGCTACCGGGCCTATGTGAAGGGCATCGGCTGGCAGGCCCCGGTCTGCGACGGCGCCACGGCGGGCACCGAGGGGCAGGACCGCCCCATCAAGGCACTCAACATCGCGGTCACCGACACCAAGGGCGTGAACGCCAACGAGTACGTCCAGGGAACCGGCTGGCCGACCAAGTGGGAGGGGGTGTCGGCCGGCACCGACCTCACCATCGGCAGCCCCAGCAACAGCGCCCCGAACCTCTCCGGCTTCGCCATCAGCGTCAACGACGGCATCGTCTGCCAGAACGCCCAGGTCAGCGTCTCGGGATGGCTCGGCTTCAAGTGCGACGAACCCGGCGGTTACATCTTCGGCGGGGACGTGAACCAGAAGCACTGGCTGGAGGCCGTCCGGCTCACCGTGTGACCCGCTCACCCCGTACGGCTCCGTGACGAGCCGTGCGGGACGGCGCCCGCCGGGCCGGCCGGCCCGGCGGGCGCCGCCGTCTCACGCGGTGGCCTGCGGGCGCCGCGCGGAGTGCTGCTCCGCGGGGAGGTCCTCCGGCAGGAGCGTGGTGAGATCGGTGAGGCTGGGCGTGGCGATCGCGCCGAGCCGGCGGGCCTGGCTGGTCATCATGGTCTCCAGCAGCCGGCGGGCGAGCCGCGCGTTGCCGAAGGAGCGGTCCCGGGGGATCGCGTCCACGTACGCGCGCAGCGCCGCCAGGGTGTCGGGGCCGCACTCGTAGCCGGAGGCGACGGCGTGCCGGGAGATGATGGTGACCAGTTCCTCCGTGCTGTAGTCCTCGAACTCCACGTACTTGGAGAAGCGGGACGCCAGACCGGGGTTGGACGCCAGGAAGCGGTCCATCTCCTCGGTGTACCCGGCGACGATGACCACGACCTCGTCGCGGTGGTCCTCCATCAGCTTCAGCAGGGTGTCGACGGCCTCGCGGCCGAAGTCGTTGGAGGAGCCGCCCTCGGGGGTGAGGGTGTAGGCCTCGTCGATGAACAGCACGCCGCCGAGCGCGCTGGTGAAGACCTCCTTGGTGCGCTGCGCGGTGTGCCCGACGTACTGGCCCACCAGGTCGGCGCGGGCCACCTCCACCAGGGAGGCGCGGGGCAGCACGCCCAGGGAGTGCAGGAGCTGGGCGTACAGCCGGGCCACGGTGGTCTTGCCGGTGCCGGGCGGTCCGGTGAAGACCAGGTGGCTGCTGATCCTGGGGGCGGGCAGTCCGGCCGCGGCCCGCTGCCGGGCGTTGGACAGGAGGCTGACCAGGTCGGCCACCTCCCGCTTCACGGCGCCGAGCCCCACCATGGCCTCCAGTTCGGCCATCGGGTCGGCCGCGCCGGACGTGTCGCCGGGGGTGCCGCCGACGGCCTCGGCCTCCGCCTCCCCGACGTCCTGCGGCAGCAGCAGCGTCAGGTCGCTCTCGCCCGGGTCCGCCATCGCCGCCAGCCGGAACGCCTGCCGGTCCACCATGTCCTCGAACACCGCGCGGGCGGCGCGGCCGTTGCCGAAGGACGCGTCGCGGGTCATCTGCTCGAAGCGGACGGCCAGCGCCTCCCGGGTCAGCGGCCCCAGCTCGAACTGGTGCTGGAGGCACATGTTCTCGGTGATGGTCACCAGCTCGTCGACCGCGTAGTTGCCGAACTCGATGGTGCGGGTGAACCGGGAGGCGAGGCCCGGGTTGGCGGACAGGAACTGTTCCATCTGCTCGGAGTAGCCGGCCGCGACCACGACCACGTCGTCGCGGTGGTCCTCCATCAGCTTCAGCAGGGTGTCGACGGCCTCGCGGCCGAAGTCGTTGGAGGAGCCGCCCTCGGGGGTGAGGGTGTAGGCCTCGTCGATGAACAGCACGCCGCCGAGGGCGCTGTTGAAGGCCTCCGTCGTCTTGATGGCGGTACCGCCGATGACCTGGGCCACCAGGTCGGCCCGGGAAACCTCCACCAGGTGGCCGGAGCGCAGCACCCCCAGGTCGGCCAGGATGCTGCCGTACAGCCGGGCGACGGTGGTCTTGCCGGTGCCGGGCGGCCCCGCGAAGATGAGGTGCCGGCTCATCGAGGGCACCGGCATGCCGAGCCGCCGGCGGCGCTCGGCGAGCTGGTTGAGGTTGACCAGCGTGCTCACCTGGTGCTTGACGTTGTCCAGGCCGATGAGCGCCTCCAGCTCGGCGAGCGGACCCGTCGGTTCGCCGCCGCCCTGGGCGGACCCGTCCGCCGGGCCCGGTGCGCCGGCCGCCCCGGCGTCCGCGCCCCAGCTGTCGGCGGCGCCGTTGTCCGCGCTGGTCAGGGCGTCGACCGTGAGCCGGTCGCCGGCCCGGCTCTGGCGCAGTCCGGCACCGCGGTTGTCGCGTACGACGCACCGGTCGACGCGGACCGGTTCGGCGCTGTCGACGCGGATGCCGTCGCCGGTGCTGCCGGTCACCTCGCAGCCGGTGAGCGCGGCCCGGCCGCCGCGGGACACCTGGACGCCGTGCGCCCGGGAGCCGCTGATCCGGACCCGGTCCAGGGCGACGTCCGCGCCGTCCTGCACGCTCACCCCGGCGTCGGCGCTGTCGCTGATCTCGCAGTCCCGCAGGGTCCCCCGGCCGCGCTCGCCGACGACGACGCCCGAACGGGCGGCGGAGCGCAGCACGGTGTCGCTGACCTCGGGGTCGGCGTCGTCGTCGATGCTCAGCGCGCAGCCGCCCGGCGACTCGACCTCGCAGTGCTCCAGGCGGCCGCGCCCGTCGCCGGTGACGGCGATGCCGTCGCCGCCGCAGCCGGTGACCCGGGCGTGGCGCAGCAGGGGGTTGGCGGCGGAGCGCACCGAGATGCCGACGCCGGCCGCGTCCCGTACCTCCAGACGGTCGAACTCGGCCGTGGAGTCGTCGGTCAGCAGCACCGCGCCGGAGGTGTCGGAGCACTCGCTGACGAGGGTGTCGCGCAGCATCGGCGCGCTGCCCTCGACGACCCGGACGGCGGGTTCCGCCGCGGTGTGGAAGGCGCAGTTCTCCAGGGTGCCGCGGGAGCGGTCGAGGACGAGCAGGCCGCTCTGCTTGGTCCGCCGGGTGACGCAGCGGCTCAGGAACGGGTCCGCGCCGCCGGAGACGACGATGGCGCTCTGGGCGATGGACTCGAACGTGGTCTCCTCGATCTCCGGCCGGGAGACGCTGGTGACGAGCAGGCCCACCGAGGTGTGGTGGACGGTGGAGCGCACCACGCGGGTCGAGCTGTGGCCCTCCAGGGCGATGGCGGGCTTGTCGGTGCCGGAGATGTCGCAGCCGTCGACCGTGCCCCCGGCCTCGCCGCTGGCCAGGACGCCGTTGGCCCGGGCGCCGCGGATGCGGCAGTCGCGGATCAGGGGCCGGGCGCTCTCGCCCAGGACCACCGCGGAGGTGCCGAAGTTCTCGAAGGCGCAGTCCTCGATGACGCTCTCGGTCCCGGAGGAGTCGACGAACCCGGCCCCGCCGGGGTTGCTGATCCGGCAGCCGCGGGCCGCCAGCGAGCCCTTGCCGCGGACCAGCAGCGCCGTCCAGCCCGCGCCGGTGACGAAGCAGCCGTCGAGCGCGGCCTGGCCGGCCGGTACGTCCACGACGGGGAGTTCCTTGTCCCGGCCGCGCAGGGTGAGCGTGCCGAGCATCACGGCGTCGGCCATGAGGCTGACGGCGGAGCCGGCGCGGGGGCAGATCTCGACCGTCCCCGGTTCGCCCTCGCCGACGATCGTCACCCGGTTCCTGATGACGAGATTCTCGGCGTAGCGTCCGGGACGCACCCGGATCACCGCCCCGGTGCGTGCCTGGGCCAGCGCCTCACCGATCGTCTGGAAGCTGTCCGACCGTTCCGGGCAGACCGTGAGTATTTGCCGTGCCACGCGCCTCGAACCTCCTTGTGTTCATTCGTCTTTGGTCCTGCCCCGTGCGTGCGCCCGAGCAAGTCGTGTGCATATCATGTGACTTATGCGCAATGCCATGAAACGCAGGTATGTGAGCCTTGCGCCGGGCGTCGCCGCCGTCCTGCTGATGACGTGCGGGCCCGCCTCCGCCGCCTACGTCGGGTCGCCGGCCACCGCGGAGACCGGCGACCCGGCCACGACGCTGCTGCCGCCGATGCCCGTCCGGCTGGGCGAGGACAGCCCGTGCACCGGGGCCTCGGACCGGACCGCCACCGCGGTCGCCTGGTCGCAGACGGCACTGGGACTCTCGCGCGCCCAGCAGGTCTCCCGGGGCGACGGAGTGACCGTCGCGGTGGTCGACACCGGCGTCGCCACCGGGGTCCCCAGCCTGTCCGGGCGGGTGACCGCCCTCGGCACCGCGGACGAGGACTGCGTGGGGCACGGCACCTTCGCGGCCGGCCTCATCGCCGCGGCACCCGAGAAGGGCAGCGGCATCACGGGCGTCGCGCCGGGGGCCGGCGTCCTCGCGCTGCGCGGGACCGACGACCGCGGCGTGCCCTCCGTGGCGCGCGTCGCCGACGGGATACGCGAGGCGGCCGACCGGGGCGCCCAGGTCATCTACGTCGGCCAGGCCCTGGCCACCGGCAAGGCGGAGCTGACCGCCGCCACCGCCTACGCCGCCGAGCACGACGCGCTCGTGGTGGCGCCCGCCGCGCCGGACGCCCTGTCCGACGAGGACCAGGGCTCCGACGACGAACCGCCCCGGGGACCGTACTGGCCGGCCGCCGCGCCGGGCGTGCTCGCCGTCGTCGACTTCGGTCCCGGGGGCGTACGGCAGGAGGACGCCCCGCCCGCCTACGAACCCGACCTCTCCGCGCCCGGCGGCTCGATGGTCAGCGTCGGCCCACGCGGCAGCGGGCACTACATCGGCTCCGGCGCCTCGCTCGCCGCCGCGGGGGTCGCGGGGGCCGCGGCCCTGGTCCGCGCCTACCAGCCCGAGTGGAGCGCGGCCGAGGTCGCCCGGCAGCTCCTCACCACGGCCTACCCGTCGGACACGCCGCGGCTCGACCCGTACGCCGCGCTGTCCGCCGTGGCGGGCCGGGACGGCCGGGAGACGGCCGCCGCCGAGCCGGTCCCCGCGGACTTCCCCGAGCCCGCCGACCCCGCCCCCCGCGTTCGGGCCCTGGCGGTCGCCGCCGGGGGGCTCGCGGTCGCCCTGCTGGTGACCGCCATGGCCGTGGTGATCCCACGCGGCCGCGCCAGGAACTGGCTCCCCCGCGAACGCCGGGCGGACGCGGCGCCCACCGGCCGGTAGGCGACGGGCGCCCCCCGGGGGCCGGCCGGCGCCGGTCCCGTGCGGCACGTCCGGCGCCCCCGGGCCGGCCGCCGGCCGGTGGGCGCCGTCTTCACGTGCCGTGTCGTTCCGCCGTCTCGGGGGGAGGGGGCGTCCATCGGCCGTCGGTCGGCGGGCGTCGGCGCCGTGCGGGACGTCCGGCGTCTCCGGGCCGGCTGTCGGCTGGTGGGCGTTGGTTTCACGTGCCGTGTCGTTCCGCCGTCCCGGGGGGAGGGGGCGTCCACCGGCCGCTGCACGGCGGATGCCGCCCGGCGGCCGGTCGGCGCCGGCTCCGCGCACGGTTTCCCCGGCACCCGGACCGGCCGCCCGACGGCCGGTCCGGGCGGCACCGCCCCCACGCGGCACCGCCCGCGCCCCCGGAGGGACGCGGGTGGCCGCCGGGACCGGCCCGGAGGAGCGGGAGCGGCCCCCGCCGCCCGCGGTGCGGGACATCAGTCGGCCTCCACCAGCGGGGTCTGCACCTGCAGCGTCTTGCGGCGGGCGATCCGCACCGCGCGCCCGGGGATCAGCTCGCGCCCCTTCACACTGCCGAAGAGGTAGCCCTCGCTCGGCGGGCAGGACATCAGCAGGCCGGGGGTGTTGACCTCCTGGAGCCTGCGCAGCAGCGCCTCGTTGAGGCCGCGCCCGGCGCCGGCCGAGGAGCGCGCCACGATCAGGTGCAGGCCCACCTCGTGGCCGAGCGCGAGGTGGTCGAGGAGCGGGGCGAACGGCTGCGCCATGGGACCGCTGCCGATCATGTCGTAGTCGTCGACCAGGATGAACAGCCGCGGCCCCTGCCACCAGTCGCACAGCCGCATCCGCGACGGGGCGATGTCCTCGCCCGGGACCCGCTGCCGTACCGCCCGGGCCACCCCGTCCACGAGGTCCTTGAGCATGTCCAGGGAGACGGCGTGGCCCAGCCGGTAGGGCTCGGGCACGCTCTCCACCAGCTCCCGCCGGTAGTCCACCGTCATGATGCGGGCCTCGGCCGGGGTGTACCGCTCGGTGACGCCCCGGGCGACCACCTTCAGCAGGTTGGTCTTGCCGCACTCGCTGTCACCCACCACGATCATGTGCGGGTTCTCCGCGAAGTCGTGCCAGACCGGGGCGAGTTCGTTCTCGTCGAGGCCGATCGCGACCCGCAGCCCCTCCTCGCCCTCCGGCTCCGGCAGGTCACCGACGGGCAGACTGGTCGGCAGCATCCGCACCCGGGGCGCGGCCGGCCCCGTCCAGTAGTCGTCGATCGCGGAGACGAGCCCGGCGACACCGTCGGCGAGGTCGTCCGCGTCCTCGACACCGTCGATGCGCGGCAGCGCCGACAGGTAGTGCAGCTTCTCGGCGGTCAGGCCCCGCCCCGGGCTGCGCGGGATCGCCGCCGCCTTGCGGGAGTCGATCTGGGAGTCCATCGGATCACCCATCCGCAGCTCCAGCCGGGTACCGGTCTGGTCGCGCACCGACGACGACAGCTCCACCCACCGGGCCGTGGTGATCAGCAGGTGGACACCGTAGTTGAGACCGCGGGCGGCCAGCGCGTTGAAGGTCGGGATGTGCCGGTCGAAGTCCTGCCGCACGGTGGACCAGCCGTCGATGACCAGGAAGACGTCGCCGTGCGGCTCGTCGGGGAACTCGCCCGCGGCCCGCCGCTTGCGGTACGTCGGCATGGAGTCGACGCCGTTCTCCAGGAAGAACCGCTCCCGCCTGCTGAGCAGCGTGTTGACCTCGGCGATCACCCGGCCCACCCGCTCGGTGTCCACCCGGGCCGCGACCCCGCTCACATGGGGCAGCCCGTCGAGCGCGGCGAGGGTGCCGCCGCCGAAGTCCAGACAGTAGAACTGCACCTCGCGCGGGGTGTGGGTGAGGGCCAGCGCGGTGATGAGGGTCCGCAGCAGGGTGCTCTTGCCGCTCTGCGGCCCGCCCGCGATGGCCACGTGGCCCCCGGCCGCCGACAGGTCCACCGTCAGCAGGTCCCGGAGCTGGTCGAAGGGGCGGTCCACGATGCCCACCGGCACGGTGAGCCGGCCCCGCAGCGCCCAGCCGGCCGTGGTGAGCCCGTACACCGGGTCGGGCGCCAGCGGCGGCAGGATCTGGTCCAGGGTGGCCGGCGTGCCCAGCGGCGGCAGCCACACCTGGTGGGCGGGCGGCCCGGAGCCGCGCAGCCGGTCCAGCGCCACGGACAGCAGCGTCTCACCGCTCTCCTCGCCGCCACCCTCCGCAGGCTCCTCCTCGCCCTCCCCGGTGAGATCCGGGTCGGCGGGTGCCCGCGGCACCACCCAGTCCGCGCTCCACGGCACCACCTGCCGCGCGACCTGCGCCTGTACGACGGAACGACGGCCCTGGTACGGACCCGACACGTACGCGGCGCGGAACCGGGTCAGCGCGTCGACCCCGCTCTTGAGGAAACCGGCGCCCGGCTGCGCGGGCAGCTCGTAGGCGTCCGGCACGCCCAGCACACCCCGGCTCTCCATCGCGGAGAAGGTGCGCAGACCGATGCGGTACGACAGATGGCTCTCCAACTGGTGCATACGGCCCTCGTCGAGCCGCTGCGAGGCCAGCAGCAGGTGCACCCCGAGCGACCGGCCGAGCCGCCCGATCATCACGAACAGCTCCATGAAGTCGCGGTGCGCGGACAGCAGTTCGCTGAACTCGTCGACCACGACGAACAGACTGGGCAGCGGCTGCAGCGGCGCCCCGGACTGCCGCGCCTTCTCGTACTCCAGCGCGGAGGTGTAGTTGCCCGCGGCCCGCAGCAGCTCCTGGCGGCGTATCAGCTCGCCGTGCAGGGCGTCCTGCATCCGGGCGACCAGCGCGACCTCGTCGGCGAGGTTGGTGATCACCGCGGAGGTGTGCGGCAGCTCGTCCAGGCCCAGGAAGGTGGCACCGCCCTTGAAGTCGACGAGGACGAAGTTCAGCGTCTCGGAGGAGTTGGTGAGGGCGAGGGACAGCACGAGGGTGCGCAGCAGCTCGCTCTTGCCGGAACCGGTCGCGCCGATCAGCATGCCGTGCGGTCCGGTGCCGCCCTGCGCGGACTCCTTGATGTCCAGTTCCACCGGCCGGCCCTCGCCGCTGACCGCGATGGGCACCCGCAGCCGGGCACTGCCCGTGTACCGCTCCCACAGGGTGGCCGGGTCGTGCCGGCGCAGATCGGGGATGTTGAGCAGCGTGGTCAGCTCGACGTCGTCGGCCAGCGGCTTGGAGTCGTCGCCGCCCATGCTCATCCGGTAGGGCGCCAGCAGCCGCGCGAGCGCCAGCGCCCCCACCGTGCCGAACCGGTCGGGCCGGCCCAGCACCGTGGTCTGCTCCTTGCGGTCGCGGTCGGTGCGCACCAGCGCGACCCCGCGCTCGTCCACCTCCAGCCGCAGGGTGGTGCGCCCCGGCTTCCAGGTGAGCGCCCCGGTGAGGTCGAGCACGACCACGTTGCGCAGCCCGTGACCGTCGAACCGGTGGCCCGCGGGCACGGTGCAGCCGTCGACCACGACGACGGTGTACGGCTCCTCCCGCCCCGGCACCGCGTCGGGGTCGGCGGCCGGGCGCTCCTGGAACTCGGCGCCGAGCAGGTTCTCCAGCTCGGTGAAGACCGAGGTGATCATGCGGGCCGGGCCCGCGCCGTCCTCCTCGTGCCGGTGCAGGCTGTGCGGGAGCCACTTCGCCCACTCCCACTCGGCCCGCCGCTCGTCCGACACGCACAGGGCGATCCACAGGTCGTCGGGGGAGTGGAAGACCGCCAGCTGGGCGAGCAGGGCGCGCACCAGGCCCCGGATCCGCTCCTCGTCACCGCGGAACAGCACCTTCGACCAGGCCCGCAGGTAGATGGCGATGGGCTGGTCGCGCACGGTCGAGTACGCCTTGGTGAAGCTGCGCAGCGCGTGCGCGGACAGCGGTTCGAGGTCCTCGACGGGCTTGGTCGACAGCGGGACCAGCTTCAGCGCCAGACGCTGGTCGCCGACGCCCATGCGGACCTCGGCGAAGTCGTCGTCGGCGGCGCGGCGCTCCCACAGCCGGGTGCTGCGCACGAACGAGGACAGCGCGTCGGGCTCGGGGTGGCGCCAGGCGAGGGCGCGTTGCTGTTCGACGACGGAGGCCCGTACCTTGCGACGGGTCTGGCGCAGATAGCGCAGGTAGTCGCGGCGCTCGCCCTTCATGCGCTGCTTGCGCTCGCCGTTGCGGCGCATGACCTGCCCCAGCATCATCCCCGCGGACGCGACCACCATCACACCGAGCGCGATGTAGATGAAACCGCCGCTGGACTTGGTCATCCCCGGCCGCATGAACATCAGCATCATGGAGACGGACATCAACGCCATCGGCAGGTACGTCCATACTGCGGAACTGTCCGGAACGACTTCCGGAAGGGTCGGCGGTTCCTGAAGACTCAGTTCTCCCGACGGCAATTCCGGACCCCTGCGGCGTGCGGGACGGCGGAACAGGATCACGCTCAACGAATAACCTCCTCAGTGAAATCGGAGAAACTCCGTGGCAACGGCAAGGGTCGGTCCGGTTTACGCTGCTAAAGGCTCGAAGTCCCGCGTGGCCGGCGCAGTTCTGCAAGGGGGATACCGTCAGGCGCTGAATTCCTCGGTGGTGTTGCGAAAATGCCGGACGTACCGTCAAACTCATCGACGCGTGCTGCGCCCGACGCCCTGTCACTCCGCAAGAAAGTGTGAAGCAGAAGCCCATGACTGACATTCAGGCGGCAAGCCTGTGCCGCGTCACCGTACGTGCCCCGGCCAGGGTCGTCGACCTGGCCGTGCCCTCCGACGTCCCCGTCGCCGATCTGCTGCCCACTGTGATCGGCTACGGAGGCGAGAACCTGGAGGAAACCGGCCTGGAGCACGGTGGCTGGGTGCTCCAGCGCCTCGGCGGTCCGCCGCTCGATCCAGAGAGTACCTTGGACTCCCTCGGTCTGCGGGACGGTGAGGCCCTTTGGCTGCGGCCCCGCACCGAGGCGTTGCCCGAGGTTCACCTCGACGACCTGGTCGACGGCATCTCCACCACCATGCAGCAGCGGCCCTACGGCTGGAGCGCGGAGGCCGGCCGGCGGGTGCTGCTCGGGCTGGCCGTGGCCACCCTCGCGCTGGGCCTGGCGCTGCTGGCCGTGCCCGGACCGGCCGGCTGGCTGCGGGCGCTGGCCGCCGCGGTCGTCGGACTGCTGCTGCTGGCCGGGGCGGGTTCGGCGGCCCGTGCCGTCGGTGACTCCGGGGCGGGTTCGGTGCTCGGCCTCATGGCGAGCCCCTACTTCGCGCTGGCCGGCTGGCTGCTGCCGGGCGGCGACCTGGGCGGCGCGGACGGCTCGGCGGTCCTCGGCGCCCGGCTGCTGGCGGCCTGTGCCGCCGGCGGGGGCGCGGCGGTGCTGGCGCTGGCGACGGTCGGTGTGTTCCCGGCGCTGTTCATGGGCGTGGCCTCGATCGCCGTGGCGGGAGCGCTCGGCGCCACCCTGATCCTGCTGGACCTGACGCCGGAACAGGCGGCCAGCCTGGTCGCCGTCGTCGTGGTGCTGTTCGGGGGGTTCGTGCCCTCGCTGTCGTTCCGGCTCTCCGGCATGCGGATGCCGCCGCTGCCCACCAACGTCCAGCAGTTGCAGCAGGGCATCGACCCGTACTCCTCCTCGGACGTGGAGACCCGCGCCACGCTGGCCGACGGCTGGATGACGGCCTTCTACACGGCCATCGGCCTGGTCTGCGTGCCCTGCCTGACGGCGCTGGTCACCGAGCCCGGTCTCGCCGGGGTGCTGACCGTCGTGGCCCTGTCGCTGCTGCTGCTGCTGCACAGCAGGGGGCTGGGCAACGTCCTGCAGCGGCTGGCGCTGACCACCGCCGGGGCCTGGGGCGTGGCGCTGCTGCTGGCCGTGGCCGCCCGCTCCCTCGACCCGGCGGACCGGCTGATCCTCACCGCCGCGCTGACGGGCCTGACCGCGGTGCTCACGATCGCCTCCTGGTCCGTGCCGGGCCGGCGGCTGGTGCCGTACTGGGGACGCGCGGCCGAGCTGCTGCACTCGCTCGCCGCCATCAGCATGCTGCCGCTGATGCTCTGGTCCATGGGCGTCTACGGCCTGCTCCGCGGCATCAACGGCTGATCCGGGAGAACGGTGACATGCACAGCAAACGGGACCAAGTACAGGCGCACCTCTTCGTCATGGGCAGGCTGGCCTCGGCCATGCTGCGCTCCGAGCCCGACGACCCGGAGAGCCCGCTGGGCAGGACCAACCGCGGCGCCGCGATCGGACTGATCATCGCCGTGCTGGTGTGCGCCGGAGCCTTCGTCTTCGGGCTCATCAAGCCCGGCGGCAACGACTCCTGGCGCAGCGGGGAGAACCTGATCCTCGACAAGGAGACGGGCGCGCGCTACCTGTACCTGGACGGACGGCTGCGCCCGGTGCGCAACTACGCCTCGGCCCAGCTGATGGCCGGCGGCGGTCTCGGCGTCACCACGGTGGGCACCTCCTCGCTGGCGGGCACCCCGCACGGGTCGCCCGTCGGCATCCCGGACGGCCCCGAGGCGCTGCCGGGCACCGCCGACCTGGACACCGGTCCGTGGCTGGTCTGCTCCGGCCTGCTGCCCCGTACGACCGGGGTGGTCACCGCCACCACGACGCTCGCCCTCGGCGCGGACCGGGCCGAGGACGTGGCCGGCGGGCGTGCCCTGGGGCAGGAGGAGGGCCTCCTGGTGGCCGGCCCCGACGGCACGGCGTACCTGCTGTGGCAGGGCAGCCGGCTGCGCCTGGACGAGCGCGCGAACGCGGCCGAGGCCCTGGGGTACGGGAGCGTCTCACCGCGCCCGGTCTCGGCGACGTTCCTCGACGCCTTCCCGCTGGGGCCCGACCTGGCACCCGCCGACGTGCCCGGCAGGGGGGAGGAGGGGCCCGCGCTGGCGGGCCGCGAGACCCGGATCGGCCAGGTCTTCCGCGTCGCCGTACCGGGTTCCGCACCCCGGTACCACCTGCTGAAGGAGGAGGGCCTGGTCCCGCTCACGGCCACCGGTGCCGCGCTGCTGCTGGCCGACCCGCAGACCCGTGAGAAGGCGTACGGGGGCGCCGCCGCGGCCGTGGTGACGATCGGGGCCGACGTCCTCACCGGCCATCTCGCCCCCGGTTCCGAGACGTCGGTGGTCAACCCGGCCCAGCTGCCGGAGAAGCCACCGACGGCGGTCGGGGTGCCGACCGGTTCGCTCGCCTGCGCCGACGTCGACTCCGCGGACGGCCGGGTACGGGTGGGCACCTCGGTGCTGCCGGAGGGCGCGCTGCCCCCGGCGGCGCAGCCACCGGCCCCCGAGGTCGTGCCGGGCTGTCTGAAGGTCGACGCCATCGCCGTGCGGGCCGGGAAGGGCGCGCTGGTCAGGGCGGTGAGCGCGAGTGGCAGCGCGCTCGGCGACACCACCTACCTGGTGACGGACGAGGGCGTGAAGTACCGGCTGCTCTCCCAGGAGGGGGTCGAGGCGCTGGGGTACGGGAGCGCCGAGGAGCACACGATGCCCGCCCCGATGCTGGCCATGCTGCCGAGCGGACCGGACCTCACCCCCGAGGCGGCCACCTCGGGGGAGGCCCGGGTGACGCTGCGCTGCCCGGAGGAATAGGAGACATACCGGAGTACATCGCCCCGCCGTGATTCCTTCGGCGGGGCGAATTCTTGTCGTCCCCCAGGCCGCCTTTCATTAATCCAGAAGTCATGTGCCCGCCATGAGGAGGGGTGCGATGTCCGATCTGCCTGACCAGGCGCCGCGCCGCCGCTCACGTGAGCGGCGTGAATTGGGGCGGACCGCTCAGTCGAGCGCCGGAAAACGTGTGTGTGTGCCGCCCGGGCGGTGGGCCGGTCAATTGCGAAACAACTTGCGCCCTGCCTAGCATTTGGCCACCCCTGGCCCGCGAGAACACTCGTGAACGCGGGAACCCTGTCTGCCCACGGGGTGCGGGGCCCACAGGTCGGTGATTCACGCCGAAAGGGAGTGGAGTTTTCTGATGGCCATGCAGCAGTCCGAAGAGCAGGCGACCCGCAACGGGATCATGGCGCTGGAACAGGCCTTCACCGGTGTCCAGCGGTGCCAGCAGGACGTCCAGTCGACCTCCGACAACCTCGCCAACAACTACGGTGGCGCGGACGGCGGCAAGTACAAGTCGCTGCTGGAGCAGTGGGACTCGCACGTCGACACGATCCTGGTCAACCTCGACCGGATGGTGGACGAGCTGAACAACACCCTCCAGGAGCACGGCCTGGTGCAGGGCTCCAACAGCGAGACGATCGACACCGAGTACTCGCGCTCCACCGCCGTGTTCGACGAGCTGAACGGCACCACCACGAACTCCGGCTGACCGCCGGCGCCCCACCCGTGTTCTCCCGCGGCACCGCTCGCGGCGATCACCGCTCAGCGGCCCCGGTCCCGCCCGCCGACCCGACCGCACACATCACCGTACTCGCGGCGAATCGAGGATTCTGATGGACTTCTCCGACGGCTACATCTACGTCGACTACAACCACGCCGAGGGCGCGGCCGAAGACATGATCAGCCAGTCCCAGGCCATTATGAGCATCATCGCGAACCTGGAAATGGAACTGGCCGAGCTGAGGAACAGCTGGATCGGTGACGACCGGGACGTCTACAGCGAGGTCCAGGCGAAATGGGACCAGGCCGTCCAGAACATCAAGGACCTGCTGGCCAACCACTCCAATCTGCTGACCGACATCTCCGCCAACTACCGCTACACCGAGCAGAACCTCTCGCAGCGGTGGGGTGACATCAGGATCGGCAGCCGCTGACCCCGCAAGGGCCGTCTCCCGTCCTTTCCGTGCACGACGGCACGGGCAAGCCCCCAGCCGGGCGTGGGAACGGCGCACGCACCACCGGGCGCCGTCGGCCTCAGCTTCTCCGGGCGCCGCCGACGCGGTGCGGAAGCCGAGGCCGACGGCGCCCGACGCATGACCGCGTGATCCCCGACCGCCCGTCCGCCGGACCACCCGGTTCCCGGTGCCGCACGAAAGGGTAATGACATGGCCGATGTCACGGTCCTGAACAGCACTTTCCTGAAGCAGTTCATCACCGACCAGATCGAGGCGTTCGCGACCACCCTGGAGCGGATCGCGAAGGACGACCCGACCAGCGGTCCAGCCATCAAGACGATCGCCGAGAGCAGGGCGACCAACACCACGATCGACACCGCGAAGCCGCTGATCCTCGGCGGGATGGCGGGTCAGAACGCGGTGGTCGGCGGTGACGCGCTGAACACGGTCATCCAGCAGGCCGCGAGCGAGATCGATCGCATCATCGACGACCAGACGGTTCTCTTCGAGGACCTGGAGGCCGCGCTCTGGGCGACGATCGAGGAACTGAACAAGAACCAGGACAAGAGTCTCCAGGACATCGTCGCCGACGAGTTCATGGACATCTTCGAGGACGTCGACAGCGATCTGAGCGGTTCGGACAGTGAAGAAGAAGAGGAATAGCCCGATCTGAGGCAGGACCGACCGCCCTCTTTTCTCCCCCGACCTCGCGGAGCACGGTGATGGCCGACCCCAAGGACAACAACAATGACAACTGGAAAGCCGCAGTTGACATGCTCACCGGCTACATCCTGCCGTCGCGGGACAAGCTGTTCGAGAATCTGAAGGGCAACGACGGCATCCCGCTCATGCACGTCCGGCTGGACCACGTGAGCGACGACTATTCCTCGGGTTTCATCTCCTCGGGCGGCTGGCACACCAAGAACACCGACTACACGATCCCGTTCTACCGCAAGTACCACGACCCGGAGAGCGTCTCGGAGGGGAGCATCCTCTCCGAGTACCGGGCGCACATCACCTTCCTCGGATCGAGCCAGGCGCTTCCGCCGAGCGGGGACGACATCATCCCCGGCTACACCAAGACCAGCGACAAGCTGAAGGACAAGGGAGGGTGGAACAAGGAGGGCGACAAGCTCGACTGGGACACCAACGACCTGGTCCGGTACATCTACGGCTCCAAGGCCGCCCTCGACCAGCTGCTGCTGTGGCCGCACACCACCCACGGGTTCTCGGACCGCGGGATCTCCGTGAACGACGCCGCCTACGTCGACCTCGGCTCGTTCACGAAGGTGGCCAAGGCGTTCGACCGGGCGGTGAAGTTCTTCCAGGACAGTTCCCTGACCGTCGGCAAGTGGGACACCGAGAACATCGGCGAGGGAAGCGACGACTGGGACGGCACCTCGGCCGCCATCTTCAAGGAACTCATCCACAAGCTGGCGCGGAACTACGAGAGTTACGCCGAGCAGATCAACGGTGACGTCGACACGGGCAGCGCGGCGACCGTCGACGGCGTCACCGTGACGTCCGGCCCGGCCCGCGCGCTGGCCACGGCCCAGAACACCCTGCTGACCCAGGCGAAGAACCTCGTGGCGGCGTACAACGCGTGGCGGCCGGAGCGCAATCCGCAGCGCTGGCTGTACGACATGCTGCAGAACGCCCGGCTGGGCCTGTTCGACACGCAGTTCGACAAGACGGACATCGACGTGATCTCGGGTGGCATGGGCAGCGCCAGCCGGCTCGTGGTCGTGGCCAAGCCCGGCTTCTCCAACGACATCATGATCGAGGGCAAGTCCTACGGTCCGCCCAGCGACATGGCGACGTGGAAGGCGATCGGCGAGGAGGCCGTACGCCGGTGGGAGCAGTCCGTCCAGAACTGGCTCAGCGTGGCGGGCGCCGACGCCATCGTCGCCATCTCCGACGCCTTCGCGACGGCGCAGGACGCCTTCGACACGAAGGTGACGGACAAGGACAAGCGGGACCTCTCCGAGATCGCCGCGACCGAGGAGGCCGACAAGGAGAAGAAGGACGCCGCGAGGGAGAAGGCGGAGGCCGAGGCCAAGGCGGAGAGGGAGAAGGAGGAGGCGAGGCGGCTCCGCGAGGAGGAGAAGGCGGAGGCGCAGCGGATCCGCGACGAGGAGAAGGCGGCGGCCGCGAAGGAGAAGGCGGAGGCCGAGGCCAAGGCGGAGCAGGAGAAGGAAGAGGCGAGGCGGCTCCGCGAGGAGGAGAAGGCGGAGGCGCAGCGGATCCGCGACGAGGAGAAGGCGGCGGCCGCGAAGGAGAAGGCCGAGGCCGAGGCCAAGGCGGAGCAGGAGAAGGCCGAGGCGAAGGCCGAGCAGGAGCAGGAGAAGGCGGAGGCGCAGCGGATCCGCGACGAGGAGAAGGCGGCGGCCGCGAAGGAGAAGGCCGAGGCCGAGGCCAAGGCGGAGCAGGAGAAGGCCGAGGCCAAGGCCGAGCAGGAGGCCGCGAAGGCGGAGGCGCAGAGGGAGAAGGAAGAAGCCAAGGCCGAGGCGGACGCGGAGAAGGCGGCGGCGAAGGAGGAGCAGGCCGCGGCCAAGGCGGAGGCCGATCAGGAGAAGGCCGAGGCGAAGGCCGAACAGGAGCAGGAGAAGGCCGAGGCCAAGGCGGAGCAGGAGCAGGCCAAGCAGGAGGCCGCCGCGCAGCAGGCGGCCGCCCTCGCCCTGGCGAAGCAGCAGCGAGAGGAGGACAAGAAGGCCCAGGAGGAGGCCAAGGCGGAGGCGGACGCGGAGAAGGCGGCGGCGAAGGAGGAGCAGGCCGCGGAGAAGGCGGCGGCGGAGCAGGAGAAGGCCGAGGCCGAGGCGGAGGCGGACGCGGAGAAGGCGGCGGCGAAGGCGGAGCAGGAGGCCGCGAAGGCGGAGGCCGCAGCCGAGAAGGAAGCCGCGAAGCAGGAGCAGGCCGCGGCCAAGGCGGAGGCCGCGCAGGAGAAGGCCGAGGCCGAGGCGAAGGCGGAGCAGGAGAAGGCCGAGGCCAAGGCCGAGCAGGAGCAGGAGAAGGCCGAGGCGCAACAGGCCCAGGCCCAGGCCCAGGCGCAGGCCGATCAGGAGAAGGCCGAGGCCAAGGCCGAGCAGGAGCAGGAGAAGGCCGAGGCGAAGGCGGAGCAGGCGGCCGCCAAGGCGGAGGCGGACGCGGAGAAGGCGGCGGCGAAGGAGGAGCAGGCCGCGGAGAAGGCGGCGGCGGAGCAGGAGAAGGCCGAGGCCGAGGCCGAGCAGGAGCAGGAAAAGGCCGAGGCGGAGGCGGAGCAGGAGGCCGCGAAGGCGGAGGCCGCAGCCGAGAAGGAAGCCGCGAAGCAGGAGCAGGACGCGGCCAAGGCGGAGGCCGCGCAGGAGAAGGCCGAGGCCGAGGCGAAGGCGGAGCAGGAGAAGGCCGAGGCCGAGGCCGAGCAGGAGGCGGCCAAGGCGGAGGCCGCAGCGGAGAAGGAAGCCGCGAAGCAGGAGCAGGCCGCGGCTCAGGCGGAAGCCGAGCGGGAGCAGGAGGCCGCGAAGGCGGAGGCCGAGCAGGAGAAGGCCACGCTGAAGGCGGAGCAGGCCGACGCGCAGGCCGAGGCGGAACGCCAGCAGGAGCAGGCCCGCCAGGACGCCGTGACGGAGAAGCAGCAGGCCCGGCTGGAGGCCGAACAGGCCAAGGCGGACGCCCAGGCGGAGTACGAGCAGCAGAAGGCCGAGGCCCGGCAGGAGCGCGCCGAGGCGGAGCAGGAGGCCGACCGCCAGGAGGCCGCGGCGCGGCAGGAGTACGAGCAGCAGAAGGCCGAGGCCCAGGAGGAACGGGAACAGGCCCAGCAGCAGGCCGAACAGGAACGTGCCGAGGCGCAGCAGGAGTACGACCGCGAGATCGCCGCCGGCACCGACGAGCAGACGGCCCGCGCGGAGTACGACAACCGGATCGCCGAGATCGACGCCGCCGAGCAGGAGGCCCTCCAGCAGGCCGACGCCACCGAGGCGCAGGCCAAGGAGGCGTACCAGGAGGAGAAGGCCGCCGCCCAGGAGGCCCGCGACCAGGCACGTACCGACGCCGAGCAGGCACGTCGGGACGCGAAGGCCGAGTACGACCAGCGCATGGGCGACATCCAGGCCGAGTACGACCGGATCGCAGCCGACGAGAAGGACATCGACGAGCTGATCCGTCAGCGCATCGCCGACCTGCCGCAGGCCCCCGACCTCTCGTCGTACGTGCCGTCGGCCGCCTCCGTCGGCTCCACCGGTTCGGAGTACGCCTCCGCGTTCAGCGACGACCTCTACGGCCAGGACGACCTGGCGTCCGCGCTGGGCCGGCCGCAGAGCAGTGACGCCCTCGCCGCCTCGTCCTCGTCGTCCGACGGGACCACCGGGGGCTCCGGCGCTCCGATGATGCCGATGATGCGGGGCGCGGGCGGCGAGTCGGGGTCGTCCGGCGAACGCGTCCGCACCGTCATCGAGCCCGGCACCGGCCGCACCGCCCGGGCCACCGGCGCCACCGCGACCGTCGAGGACGAGGAACACCAGGTCGTCCCGAGGACCACGCAGACCAGCAGCAGCACGCCCTTCATGCCCCCGATGGGCGGCATGCCCGGGGCGGGCGGGCCCGGACAGCAGACGGAGAGCAGCGACCGCGAGCGGACCACGTGGCTGGCGGAGGACGAGGACGTCTGGGGCACCGACGAGGGCGGCGCACCACAGGCACTGGGACGATGAGCGTCCCGGGTGAGGAGATCAGGATGAGTGAGTCGATCGACAGCCGGGTGGCCCAGGCGATGGCCCATCTGAAGGCCACCGAGGAAGCGGTGGCGAAGGCACGGGGCGAGCTGAACGCGGCGTCGGTGACCGCGCGTTCGGCCGACCGGTCCGTGCGGGTGACGGTCGGGGCCAAGGGGGAGCTGACGAGCCTGGAGTTCCTCGACGGCAAGTACCGCTCCATGGCGGCCTCGCAGCTCTCCGCCGCGGTGCTGGAGGCCGCCAACGTGGCCCGCGCGGAGATGGCACGCCGGGTCGTCGACACCCTCGACCCGCTCACCAGGATGACCTCCCGCGGCATGGCCCCGGAACGGATGGGCGTCGACTGGGACTCGATCTTCGGGTCCTTGCTGAAGGAGACCGCCGTGCAGAAGGGGCCGTCACCGATGAGCCGGCTCCGGGACGAGATCCACGAGGACGACGAGGACGGACAAGGAGCCAGTGGCGATGTCAAGTGAGTACTCGGCGAACGTCTCGGACATCCGGGCCAGTTCGAAGTACATCGACGACGCCGTGCGGGGGGCCGAGGAACTGGGGCCCCGGTTCGAGCAGAACTGGCAGATGACCGCGGGGTGGTGGGGCGAGGAGGGCGGCGACGACTTCGCCGACGCCGTGGGGCCCCAGTGCCGCCAGGAGAAGGAGCAGGTGACCCAGACGATCAACGACATCACCAGCGGCTTCCTGGCCCTGGTCGACGCGGTCGCCAACGAGGCCGACAACGTCCAGCGTCCGCAGATCCAGGCGGTGGACGACATCGACACGCTGAGCGCGGAGAGCGAGAGCCGTCGGTAGCAATGGCGATCATTTTCCCACCCGCTCTGCGGGAGTTCATCGAGGTCTGGGTCGGCGCGAACGTCGCCACCGGCAATGAGGACCAGGGCTTCGACAGCCGTGGCGCCTACAACCGGCTGGCGGACGACATCGACGCGCTGTCCGACGCGATGAAGGGAGCGATCGAAACCGCGGGGAAGTCGCTCCCCCCGGAGATCGCCAAGGAATTCGTCGCCGCGGTGAAGCTCTTCGTCGACGACAGCGGAGAGAATCACCTGAAAAATTTCTCCACCGAGCTGCGGGACATCGGGTCCCGGCAGACGGACCGGTCGATGAAACTCAGCGAGGGAAAATACCAGATCCTCCTCGAGTTCATCCTGATGAACATCGAACTGGCGCTGATCGCCGCGCTCGCCCTCATCACCGGCGGCACCTCGCTGACCGAGATAGCCCTGACGAAGGCGCGTACCGCGCTCAGCATACTGCTGATCCTGCAACGGATGAGCCGGGCCATCCCGACCCCGCTGTCGGCGGTGCTGGAGGCGATCCAGGAGGCGTTCGTCACGTTCATGTCGCAGGTCATCTCGATGACCGCGCCGGACGACCCGGACCGGCGGCGCAACAATTTCGACTGGACGGACATCGGGCAGTCAGCCGTCGTGGGCGCCCTGGCGGGGCTGTTCGGAGGCGTGTTCTCGGAGGTCACCGCGCCGTTCGTGAAGAAGTTCTTCAAGGACAGCCCGGCATGGAAGGAGGTGTTCGACCTCCCCCTCACCTTCATCAACGAAGGCCAGGCCGAAACCTTCGCGGAGGCGTTCACCAAGCTCTTCTTCACCGGCACGTTCTCCCTCAATCCTGGGACGTTCCTCTCCGCCGGCACCAGCGGGCTCCTCTTCGAGGCGGCCTCGGGCGTCGCGGAGTACGGCGGGAAATGGCTGAACCAGAACTTCTTCCAGAACCTGAACGTCAATCGGACCGACTTCGGCAACAACGACAACACTGACGTTAGTGACGTCAGTACAGGCGCCGGCAACAAGAACAACTACGTCAAGACCAATGACCTGAACAATGACGTCGACTACGACTCCGGCTACGACTCCGACTCCGACTCCGGCTACGACTACGGCACGGAGTCCACCAACCGGTCGGTCCCGGATTCCACGCCCACGAGCAACTCCTCGCCGTACAGCGACTCCTCGCCCTACAGCTCTTCCTCGCCTTACAGCTCCTCCTCGCCTTACACCACTTCCTCGCCTTACAGCTCTTCCTCGCCGTACTCGTCTTCCTCGACGGATAGCCTGAGCGGCGACTCCGTCTTCTCGACGCTCAACTCCCGGACGACATCGGACTCCATCTCCGACTACTCGTCCGACTACGTGCCGGACTCCACGTCCGACTACGTGCCGGACTCCACGTCCGACTACGTGCCGGACTCCTCATCGGACCGCACATCTGACTATGTGCCGGACTCCTCGTCCGATTACACGCCGGACTCCTTGTCGGACCTCACGTCCGATTACGTGCCGGACTACACGGATTACACGGACTACACGCGCGACTACGGCAACGACTCGGCCGACGGTTCGTCCGTTCCCGTAGCGCAGTCGGTCACCCAGTACCAGGACGGGACGACGTCAGTCCCGAGCCGTGTGCAGCCCTCCGCGGTTTCCGATCCCGTACAGCGGATCGTGGACCTGGACGTGGACACGGACGTGGTTTTCGACGGGGACGTCACGCCCGCCACGTCCCCTGTCGTCCAGTCCGACCTCAGCCAGGTCGACGTCGACACCACGGACTCGGTGACCGGGCAGGACGAGACGATGCTCCCCGGGCAGGTGCCGCCGACATCCACGGTCCCGGCGACGCAGCTCCCCTCCACCGCCGGCACCGCTGGCGGCAGCCCGACAGCCACCGCCCCCACGGCACGCCCCAACACCTCTTTCGACGCCGACCCGGTTCCGGCCGCCTCGCCCGTCGCCGCCAGCGACACCGCCGACACGGATTCTGTTGTCCCCGCCGGCACCAGGGACACCGCGGACACGGACTCCGTCGTCTCCGCCGACCCAACAGGCATCGTCACTCCGGCGACACCGGTTACTTCGACGACGCCAGTAGCCCCCACCACCCCCGTCACATCCAGCACGCCCACAACGTCGGTGACTTCCACAACACCGGCCACCCCCACAACGTCCACCACCCCCACAACGTCCACCACCCCCACAACGTCCACCACCCCCACAACGTCCACCACCCCCACAACGTCCACCACCCCCACAACGTCCACCACCCCCGCCACTTCCCACACCTCCGCCCTCCGCACCACCCCCACCCCCACCGACGACTCCGACGTCCTCGCAGAGGCCACCCCCCGCCGGCCCGCCGTGTCGACGGAGTCCGAGGCCGTGCCGGTCGGCCAGGCCGACCCGGTGGCCCCGGGGACGGCCCCAGTGGCCCCCGTGGCAGGCCAGGCCGGTCCCGCCGGGATGCAGTACTTCAGCTCCGACGCCGGTTCCCCCGACTCGACCGACATGATCATGGACTGGGAGGACGGCGACACCGACGACGAGGCGGACGCGACGCCGCAGGCGCCGTCGTTCACGCCGGAGCAACTGGCGCACCAGCGGCAGTTGCTGACGGAGGTCTTCGGGAACGACATCGCGACCCAGCGCATCTACCCCGGCGTCCAGGAGGCCATCGGCCGCCTCGATCACCTGCGGGGCCTCGACCCCGACCTGCGCGGCGGCCCGCTCGATCTGGACGCCGTGGCCCGCCGCGTGCTCGGCCTGGACGCCACGGTGCCGGTGACCGCCGCCCACCGCGGCGAACTGTTCCGGGTGGCGATGGACGAGGCGGTGGAGTCCGCCGGCAGCCTCTCCGAGCTGGCCGCGTTCCACCTCGACCTTCGCGGGGCGCTGGCCCCCTCGCACGCCCTGACCGCCCTCGACGGCACCACGTGGGGCCGCAACTGGACGGGCGTGGATATCGCGGACGTGGACATGACGCAGGTGGGGAGGGCCGTCCGCGAGGCCGACGGAACCTATCGGCACGGGGACGTCACCACGGCCCCGTGGAGCCGGCCCGGGGGGCCGGATCCGTACGTGATCATCGCGTCGGGCGCGTACGACCACGTCGTGGTCCGGGGCTACGACGGCAGCCCGCGCCGGGTGCCGATGGACGTGTTCGCCGAACTGCTCGTCCGCGATCCGGCGCTGGCCGCGCTCCCCGCGGACGTCCCCGTCGTCCTGCTGGTCCCCGGGGCGGGCGCCCGGGGCCTGGACCTGCCCCGCCGGGCGGCGGCCCGCACCGGCAGGGACGTCTGGTCGGCCAACGGCGCCGTCCGGCTGGATCCGCAGCAGGACCCGTCCCTGCCGGACATCGTCTCCCTGGTGGTCGGCGACGGCCGGCCGCGCGCCGACTGGATCCGCAGCACCCCGGGCCAGGTCCTCGATCCGGCCGAGTACGACGACGTCCCGGCGTGGGAGCGCCAGCTGCTGACCCACACCATCGTCACCGAGAGCGGGCCGATCGGCCGTGCCGTGTTCGACGACGCCGAGGCCCCGAAGTCGCTGAACGCGCTGCGGAACGCGACGAAGGCGACCGAGCTGTGGCACCGCAACCCGGCCACCGAGGTCTGGACCCGGGACCCGCAGCCCGTCCCGTTCGCGGGCAAGCCGGTGTACGTCTTCGCCGCCCACGCCCGGTCCGGCGAGACGCACCTGCCGACCGAGGGGAACACGGTCAAGGTCGCCCGCGGCGGCGAGACCGGGCGCATGCTCAAACGGCGGCCCAGCCTCGCCCAGCTCCCCCCGGACCACGGTGTGGTGATGGAGGCGTGCTGGGACGCGGCCCAGGAGGGGGTGACCCGCCCCCGCCGGGCCGCGCGGGACGCCTTCGTCCCCGACCCGCTGGGCGCCCTCAGCGAGGGCCAGCAGACCGCCAACATCACCGGACGCACCGTGTACGGCGGCACCCGGTCCGTCGGGCTCGCGCCGCTGCCCGGCCGGGGCTGGGTGCACGTCTCGTTCACCGACGCCCAGGGGCGGCGTGGCCGGTGGGTGGAGCACCGCCCCGAACCCGCCGGCGACGTACTCGACGACCGGGCCCGCGCGGCGGGCCTGCACACCGGCCCCGGACCGGCCCCCGAGGCGACCCGGGACCGGGCGCTGCGCCTGGTGCGCGCCCTGCGGCTGGCCCTCGGCCCGGCCGTCGAGGACGATCCCGGCTATCCCGACCTGTTGCGCGGCATCGGCGAGCTGGAGGCGATGCGGGAGCGTGATCCGGTGCTGGGCGGCTTCGGCCCGTTCACCATGGACCTGTTCGAACGCGCGGCCCGGGCGGACCGCCTGCAACGGCACGGCACGGCCGACGGCGACGTGGGCCCCGACGCCTACCGGGAACTGCTGGTCGCGGCCACCGAGGCCGCGCACCGCCGGCCCGGCAGCGCCCTCGCCGATTTCGTCGCCCTGCCCGAGGTCGTCGCCGCGGCGCGGCGGCTGAGCGGCACCGTGAACCTGGACGCCGAGGCGGCCGCGGTCCTGCGGCTGGAGGGCGACCCGGCGACGGTGGGGGAGCCGGAGCGGTCCCGGCTGTTCTGGGCGACGGTCAAGGCCCTGGAGTGGGAGGGGCGGACCGCCGACCCCGACGCCCTCACCGCCAAGGCGCTCCACCTCGACCAGCCGGACCCCGCCCGGCGCGCGGACCTGTTCCGGCTGGTCACACAGGCCGCGGCGGTGGGACGCAACCTGGACAGCCCGACCGAGCTGGCCGCCTTCCACCTGGAGGTGCTGGGCGCCTTCGCCCCCGAGACGGAGCTGCGCAACCCCGCCGACGAGCCGGTGGGCCGGCTGTGGGCGCAGTCCGCGCCGGGCGTGAAGGCGGACATCGAACGGGTCGTCGTCGCCGAGCCGAAGCCCGGCGGCGGATACCAGCCGGTGCGGGTGGAGCCCGCGCCGTGGAGCGCCCCCGGCCGGCCGACGCCGTACCTGGTGTGGGCCGGGAGCGAGACGGGCCACGTCCTCATGACCCTGCCCGGTCTGCCGCGGCGCCGGGTGCCGTACGACGAGGTCGCCGAAGTGCTGTCGCGGGACCCGGTGCTGTCCAACCACCACCTGGACGTCGACGTGGTGCTGGCCGTCTCGAAGGCGGTACCGGCCACGCCCGCCGCGGCCGGAAGCCCTTCGGCCACCGATCCGCGCACCGTCGTCAGCGCGGTGACCGGCCGCGGCGTGTGGGCCTCGCGGGGCAACGCCGGGTTGGCATCCACCGGTCAGTCCAGGCCGCACATGCCTACCCTGCTGTCCACCGTGCCCGGTGGCCAGGTGGCCTCCGACTGGGGGGTCGTGCGCCCCCAGGACCTCCTCCCACCGAGCATCACCTCCACGGGGACCGGCACCGGCCAGACCGTCACCTTCGCCGGCGAGGACGCCGCTCCGGCGACCACCGCGACCACGAACGCACCCGCGAGCGTGACCGCGACCACGACCGTTCCGACGACCACCGCGACCACGACCGCGACCACGACCACGACGACGTCCGCCCCCACCCCCACCCCCACCCCCCTCGTCACCCCCTCCACCGGCCCCCTCACGACGGTGGCGCGCACGGAGCCGGACCCGCCGCCCCCGCCGGGCAGCCCGCGCCTCGACCCCGACATGCCGCCCCCGGACCCGCGCCGCACCCCCGCCCGGTTCGAGGACGGCCGGCGGATGCCGAAGTACGTCGACGACCTCCGGTCGCTGCTGCCCCCCGGCCTCACCGACGCCGAGACCGCCCAGCTCCTGTCCAGCCCCAGCACCTTCGGCCAGAGCACGGTCACCCTGCGCGGCATCGACCAGGCGCTGGCCGAGATCGACCGCGTGGTGCGGCGCAGGCGGGCGACCCGGCCGGCCACGGACACCCGTCTGCTGACCGACGTACGGCTGACGCTGCGGGACAAACCGAAGACCCTGGCCGACGGCACCGGGCGCCCCTTCCCGTACGTCAACGCCGACGGCGAGGCCCGGGTCCTGTACGTCAGGGCGCTGCACCGGGGCAACTGGTCGCAGTTCGACGACGGCGTCGGACACGCCTCGAAGATCGACAGCATGCACCGGGGCGCCGCCACGTTCGGGCTGACCAAGAACATGCAGGCCAACTCCCAGTTCGGCCTCGGCGGTCCGATCGGTCCGGCGGGCACCGCGGCGTTCGCCGGGTTCGGCCGCCTCGCCCTGCGGTTCGGCTTCATCGACAAGGTCGGCTACACGCTCACCGACCAGCGCATGAACCAGATGGAGACGCGGACCCTGGACGGCTCGCGGTCGTTCCTGGACGACGTCCACTACGAGATACGGGTCACCGACGCCCACGGACGGACCGTCACCGCGGCGGAGGACCCACGGGACGTACCGGCGGGCGCGCGGCCGAAGACGGGCACCGGCGCCCTCACCGGCCCCGCCACCCCCGCCCGGGCCACCTTCGGCATCGTCAACGGGCTCCTGGTGCGCCTGCCCGACAGCGTCACCAAGATCCCGGAACCGGGCCGCATCCCCCGCTCGATCGACCTGGACCGCGAGTCCCAGTACCGGTTCGTCCGCATCGAGGGGTTCGGTCCCGTCGCGATGATCCGCGACTGGGCGGCCGGCCGGATCGGCGCCCTGCCCGGCAGCTCGGCCTACACCGAGCTGGACACCTTCTTCTCGTCCGACAGCTTCCAGCGGCACGGCGGCACGCTGGCCCGCGGCCGGGTCACCACCCCGCCGTTGTTCGCCGACGACAAGAAGAAGTCGCCGCTGGGCGTGTTCGTGGTGGAGGAGGTGATCCCGCGGGCGGCGGTGCTCGTCGGCGAGACCGACCAGGCCGAGATGCGGGACATCAACACCTCGACGGTCCGCAGCGAGCGGAGCCGGGCGCAGGGCAGGAGCCTGCTGCTGCAGGCCGTCGCCGGACCGGCCTTCAACTTCCACGACCCCGGCACGGCCCCCTTCGACCTGCGGCTCCAGGCCGGACCGACCGGGCAGTACACGTACGCCCGGACCTGGTCGGCCGGGCTCGGCGGGGCGGGCACCCTCAAGTCGGCCGGCCAGGTCAAGGGCCCCAGGACCGCCCTGTACCTGGTGGTGAAGTCGGTCCGGGTGCGGCAGGCCGGGGACAACACGCCGCCGACGCGGTTCCTCACCTGGAGCCTGGACCGGATGACCAGCTCCGAGGCGCGGCGGCTGGCCGGCTGGGACGACGGCAGCACGATGGCCCTGCGCAACGGCGCCGCCCCGCCGCACGTCCCGGCCTACCTGACCGTGGACCGCCCCCGGACCCTGGGCATGCACCGGGTCAAGGAGTTCACCTTCGACGACGGCCGGCGCACCCGGGTGACGCCGGACGCCGCGGACGGCGTCGGCCGCACCCTGCTGGACGCCTTCGCCGACGGCGTGGTGGACGCCCTCGCGCGCCGGCGCCGGGGACTGGTGGTCCCCCTCGACCAGCTGCTGCCGCCGAACCTGCCCAAGGGCTGGCGCACCCGCTTCAACGACCTGCTCGCGCGCCGCCCGGACCGGGTGCTGCGCGCGGCGCAGGCCCTGCCCGTGCCGCCGCAGTGGACCGACCCCGTCAAGTACCGGATCGCGCTGCAGAACACCCTCCAGGTCCTCGGGGTGCTCTCCCAGCAGAACGTCACCGCCAACCTGGAGGCGCTGACCACGGTCGGCCTGCCGGTCCGGCTCACCGACCCCGACGCCGTCGGCCAGACCTACTACACCCTGCGCGCGCACGCGACGCTGACCGGGCGCCGGTACGCGGGCAAGGACACCAGCGAGGGCATGCGCTTCAGCGCCCAGGGCATCGACCGGCTCGACGGCCAGAGCAGCGCGAAGCGCGGCCTGGACCTGGGCTTCGAGGGCACGTTCTCCGGCCGCGACAACAACACCGACAGCGCGGGCATCCCCCGCAACACCCTCGGCCTGACCCTGGGCGCGCGCTGGGGAGGGCAGTGGGAGGCGGAGACCTCCTTCGGCTCGACGGTCACCAACGAGCCGATGTCGGTGAGCAACCAGCCCACCCACCTCTACCGCTACGACATGGCGCTCACCGCGACCCTGGGCGGCTACTGGCGGCCCCGCGGCCTGGTCCGCGGCGTCGGCCTCGGACTGCCGGGCCTGCTGGTCCTGGACGAGCCGGTCAACGTGCTCTTCGGGCGGACCGCCACCGGCCTGCTGAGCGACGGCGGCCCGATGACCGGACAGGTCCTCATCGGCGTGCCCGTCCAGCACACCCCCGACGCCGACCCGTACGCGGACGGGGCGCTCAACCCCTACCTGACCGAGGAGCCCGCCCCCGTCGACCTGCCCACCGGGCGGGCCCTCGCCCTGGCCAGGGGCGACCTGGTGCTGCCCGCCGGCACCGGCGACGGACAGCCCGCCGGACGGCTCGCCGACCGCGGGACCCGGCGGTTCCGGGAGTTCCGGCAGCACCCGTTCGTGATCGTCAACATGGTGCTGTCGCCCACCCTGCTCACGGAGGTGGACCGGGTCCTGCGCACGGCGTCCGGCAGCGCCTGGCAGCTGGTGCGGGACGGCGCCCCCACCCGGGAGGCGATCGTCCGCACCTTCACCCCGCAGTACCTGGCGGCCGGCTTCGACCAGAGCTCGGGGCCGCTGGGCCTGGTGGGCAGCGGACTGCTGGGCAAGGGCCCGTTCGGCGAGCTGTGGGGGACCTTCCGGTACGCGACGACCGTCGGGGACCTGCACGTCCTCACCCCGCCGATGTCCATGGACACCGAGATGACCCTCGGCGGCACCCGGCAGGCGGCCGGCAAGACCAGCAACAGCACCAGCTTCGTCTTCGGCGGCCAGCTGGTCTACGCCGTCGCCCGCAACCCCGGCCACGGCCTGCTGAGCAGCTACGGCGTCGTCGCCAACCCCGTCTCCACGTCCCACGCCCGCAGCGCCACCGTCGTACGGACGGTCGTCGCGGACATGAACCGCAAGGGCTTCACCCACCAGGTGCTGGTGGCCGGCGACGTGCGGCACTGGTTCGCGCTGACCACCAGCCGGCTGGGCACCGGACGGATCGGGACGGCCGCGGCGGCCAGCTCCCTCGTACCGCGCTCCCTGGCCGGCGCGGCCGGGACCGAACTGACCACCCCCGGCGGCCTGCTGGGGCACCTGCCCGAGAAGAGCGCGCACCGCATGGGGCTGCTCGACGACGGCATGGGCGAGGTGCCCCGCTACACGCGGCAGGAGTGGACGCCGCAGCCCTGGCTGGGCCGCGCCGCCTTCGGCACGTACGCGGTGAACGCGCTCGACCCCACCGACGTGCTGCTCGCCTTCGAGGAACGGCTGCGCGGACTCGGACTCGACGAGGCGAGCCACGAGCGGATCCGGCAACTGGTCACGGCCCGCGCCACCCGGGCCCTGAAGGGGGAGATGACGACCACCGGCCCGTCGACGACGGTCACCGTCGGGGCCTGGGGCTGGGACAGCGTGCGGATCGGCGACCGACGGGTGCGGACCCGCGTCGAGCTGATCCCCGGCACCCCCGTGTTCGACGGGCTCGACCACAGCGCGGAGCTGGAGGAGAACCGGCGGGCCATCGAGACCGCGCAGGACAGCTCCGAGTCCGTGACCGGCGCCGACGTGGGCCTGCTCACCTCCCAGCTGGCGCACACCGGCAACGCCCAGGTCCCCGCCGCCGGACCGGTGTACGCCGAGGGCGGCTCGCACCGCCAGACGGTCTCGTCGAGCCACACGGTCACCACGGTCACCATCTACCGGGCGGCCTCCACCGAACCGCACGCGGAGGTCGTCACCCCCTACCGGATGCGGATCACCCTGGAGGCCGACGACACCCCCCACACCGGCGCCCGCGCCACCGGCGAGCCGCGCGCGGACGGGACCACGGCCCTCGACCGGTTCCGCAACCGGCTGCGCGTCGTGGCGGAGGACGACGTCGGCGAGCTGCGCGAGCACGTACCGCTCAGCCTGATGGAGCCGGTGCCGGCCCCCGCGGCACCCGACGCGGACGGCACCGGCACCTCCCCGGCCCCCCGGCGGCTGCCCGCGCCCGACCCGGCGGCCGACCCCGCCCTGGCCGGAGCGCCCCGGCCGGTGCCGCTGCCCGAGACGGGCACGGAGGTGCTGGTCCGGGACGGCGAGGGCACCCTGCGGCCGTTCACCTTCCCGGACAACGGCATGCACCCCCGCGGCATCATCGGCGTCGACAACATCCGCATCGCCAACGACCTCCTGCTCACCCGGGCCTACGACGCCGGCTTCTCCCTGGCGGCCCTGGAGGCCGAGGGGGGTCCCGGCACCGACGGCCTCGTCGCACTGCTGCGCAGGACCCGGGAGACCGGCCTGACCCGGCTCGGCACCGGCTCGGCACAGGCGCTGGAGGACGGCACCAGCTCCACCGCCCTCACCGCGTTCTTCCCGCGCACCACCGACCCGGACGGCTACCAGGTGGTCGGGCTGACCGAGAAGTCCCTGGTCGGCACCGACACCGGGCACCTGGTCCTGCGCTCGACCCCCGACTTCAGCCGCGCCCGGCTGCTGACCGTCGCCGACGGCAAGAAACTGGAGGTGCTCAGGCGGTACGGGGAGAACGCCGGCACGTCGGCGGCGGCCGAGCACACCCAGGCCGGCGGTCTCGGCGGCGCCTTCCTGTACGACTCGCCGGACAACGCGGGCCTCAACCAGATCGGCCTGTCCGTCCCCGGCCCCAACGACCTCGACGGCGACGGCATGCCGGTCGGCGACGACCACCTGACCTCCCGCAACCTCAAGCCGAAGACGGGCCGGTCCTTCCTGTTCGCCGTCCCGGCCACCTGGCTCGCCGTCGGCGACGTGCACCGCGGCGTCGTGGACTCGAAACTCGCCGACCGCGTCCGCGGCACCTTCGGCGGCAGGGCCCGGCCCGGCCCGCAGGCGATGGAGTCCGAGGCGTACGTCGTCACCTGGATCCGGGAGGACGTCGCCCGCGACCTGAAACTCATCACCGACGCCAACTTCCCCGCCCGCGTCAAGTCGGCCTGGGACGCCGTCGACCGCGCGAGCAAGGCGTGGGTCGACGCCGACAAGGCCTACTGGAAGAAGCGCCGCGCCTCCGCCGCCCTGCGCACGGACCTCGACGCCGCGCAGACCGCCCTGGACGAGGCCGCCGCCGTCGCCCGCACGGCGGAACGCCCCGTCGACCTGGCCCGGGCCGGTGTCACCGCCGCCGACACCGCCCTGCGGCAGGCCGAGACCGACGCCCGCCGGGACCACGCCGGCGCGGACGCGTCGGTGGCCGCCGCACAGGCCGAGGTGGACACGGCCGCCGCCGACGAGAGCACCGCCGAACCCGAGCACGACGGCTGGGCGCAGCTCCTGCGGGACGGACTGGACGCCGCCCGGGCCCGGCTGGACGCGGCGCGGACGGCCGCCGACGCCCTGCGCCGCACGGCGGACCAGCGGGTCGCGGACGCGCGCGCCGACAAGGCCGCGGCCGAGGCACGGCTCGACGCGGCCCTGCTGTCCGCGCGGGCGCCCGGCCGGGCCCTCGACGCCGCCACCGCCCGCCGGGACGCGGCACGTGACGCCTTCGACGCCCGCCGCGCCGAACTGGAGGCGCTGCGGGAGACGGCGGAGACGGCCGCCGCGGAGTACCACCGGGTCCGGGCCGGCGCCGACCAGCTCACCCGCTGGCACCGGCTCGCGGCCACCGAGGAGGGCCGCGCGGAACTGGACGGCCTCGCCGAACCGCCGCCGGTGACCTACCAGGCGCCGCCCAAGGCGCCCGCGCCCGCCTCACCGGCCCCGCCCCGCTACACCAGGACCGGTACCGGGGCGGACACCGTCCTGACGTCCCCCACGGGCGAGACGTACACGCTCCACGACGTGCCGAGGGACGGCGACGCCTTCTTCCGCGCCTTCGCCCAGGGCCTCGAACACACCGCGCCGGGGCTGCTGTCCGCGCACGGCATCGACCTCGACGGTCCGCGCGCCATGGCCGACCTGCGCCGCCGGACGGCGTCCTGGCTCACCGACCACGCCGACGCCGACCTGCTGGCCGTCGTCGCCCCGGACGCCACCGACGCCTTCAGCGCGGCGGAGATCGCCGCGGCCGGCCTCGACCTCGGCACGGACACCCCCGCCCGCCGCGAGTTCGACGGCCTCGGCGGTCTGCTGCCGCACGCCGTCGACCTGACGCCCGGGGTACGGGCCGAACTGGCGGTCGCGCAGCTCCTGCGGGGCGGCGACGCCGAGGACGGCTCCGGCTGGGACCACGGCGCGGCGGACCTGCTCCCGCTGCTCGCCGCCCGGACCTTCGACGTGCCGGTCACGGTGGTGCGGGCGGACGGCGGCTTCCAGACCTTCCCGCCCGCGGACCCGGCCGCGGACAGCGGCCTGCGGGGGCTGGTCGCCGATTCCGCACGCCCCACCACCCCGGTGGTGCTGAGCCTCCAGGACCGCCACTACCAACTGGCGCTGCCGACTGACTCGGCCGATCCGGCGGACCCGGTCGATTCGGCGGACCCGGCGGACCCGGTCGATCCGGCTGATCCGGCGGGGACGGGGACGGCCGACCCGGCTGACCCGCGGACGGACCCGTCCCCGGACGAACCGCCCGCGCCGCCGGCCCCACCGGCCCCGCCCACGCCTCCCGCGCCGCCCGGGGACCCGGACACGGAGGACGGGCGGTCGCCGGCCGGCGACACCCGCGCGCGGGGCCGCCGGGTCCGGGTGCCCGCCACCGGGGAGTGCCTCCTGTACTCCTTCATGGCCGGTGACCCCGTCCACCTGCGCAGCCGGCTGGGCGGCCTGGCCGCCACCGACCGCGCCGCCTACGACTGGCTCGGGCGCCCCGCCGACGTCCGCCGCGAACTGGTCCGGCAGGCCGACGAGAGCGCCAGGACCGGACGGCCGCCCACCGGCCCCGCGGTCGCCGCGCTGCGGGCCGTGCGGTCCTACGTCGAGGCGTACGTGGAGCGCAGCGGGGGACGGCTGCACCCGCAGATCACCGGGCAGTTCCGGCAGACGTCCGCCAACGCCTTCGCCGCCCGCGTCGAGGGCATGGACCGGGCGGAGATGCTCGCCCAGCTCGCCCACCACGGGGTCAGGTCCGTCCCGGTGCCCGAGGCGCTCGACCCCGACGACCTGCTGGAGCGCTACGTCGACGCCCGTCTGGCGGCGACGCCTCCCGGCCCGGACGTCCCGGCGCGGGACGCGCGGGCCGCCCTGGCGGCCGAGGCCGCGGAGCTGGGCCCGCGCCGGATGTTCGAGCACCTGGCGGAACACGGCCTGCTGCCGGCCCCCGGAGACCTCGACGACGCCGCCCTGGGCCGGCTGCTCACCACCGCCTACACCGAGAGCACCGCCCCGCTGGACGAGGAGGAACTCCCCCTCCTGGTGGACGCCGTCACCCACTGGGAGAACCGCTGGGGGACTCCGGCGGGCGAGACGTTCCTGCCGCTGCTGGCGCACGCGTTCGGGGTGCTGACGGACGTGGTACGGCCGCTGCCGTCGGGCGCCCGGCGGATCAGCGGCGCGGGCCCCGACAACGCCCTGCGCCGGATGGAGGTCTACTACAACGGCAGCGACCACTACGACGGCAGCGACGCCGAACCCGGCGACCGGTTCGGCGACGCGGTCCGCCCCAAACGCGTCAAGGCCGAGGAGCGCGACGACGACGGCGACGTACGGCTGAACCCCGCCTGGGTGCCGCTGGACGAGGTGGACCCGGACCTGCTGATCACCGGCAACCCGGACGCGGTGTGGCTCTACACGGTCACCGACGACGGCCGGGTGATCGTCGGCACCGAGGAGCTCAGCCGGATCGTCACGGACGAGCAGTTCGACGCGCTGCTGGCCGGCATGCGGGAGAAGGACCCCGAGCTGACGGCGGAGGGGCTGCGCGCGTCGCTGGACGGGCTGGGCCACACCGGCATCGCCGCGGAGTTCGCCACCGCGGACGGCACGCCCACGGCCGGCCGGACGCTGCCGGGGCGCAGCCGGGTCTCCGGCGAGTTCCGCTGGAACGCGGAGCTGCGTTCCTGGGTGGTGAACGACAAGTCCGGCCGGTACATGAGCGAGTCGGTCCGGCCCGGTCTGGACGCCGCGGCGGCCGCCGACTGGCTCACCAACGTGGCGGCCCTGTTCAGCGACCGGCTCGGGGTCGTCGTACGGACCGACCAGGTGAAGACGGCGTCGGCCGTCCCGCCCCCGCCGCCGGCCCTGCGGCCCGAGGCCGTCCCGCCCCCGCCGCCGGCCCCGCGGCCCGAGGCCGTCCCGCCCCCGCAGGCCGCGCCCCCGCCCCCCGCCGCCCCCGCCGCCTCCGGCGGCCGCGGTGCCCCGGACGGCTCCGGGCAGGCGGCCGGGACGACCGGGACAGCCGGGGCGACCGGGACAGCCGGGGCGACCGGGGCGGACACGCGGTCCGCCGACGACACCCGCAAGCTCGACGTCGCCCGGCGGACCGGTGCCGTGCTGCACGGCCTCGGCCACCCGGTGGTGCTGGCCGGGGCCGCCCGCGGCCGGGTGCAGTTCGGGCAGCCCCGGCCGCTGGACACCGTGCGGTTCGAGCTGCCCGCCGCCACCCTGCCCGCCGCCGACGTGGTGCGCGGCGCGCTGGAGCGGGCGCTGCCCGGCACGCCGGTGCGGGTAGGGCCCGCCACCGCCGCCGGCCGCGTCCTCGACCTGTCGGTGGACGGCGTCGACCTCACGGTCACCGCGGTGGACCGGTCGTACGCCGGCACGGTCACCGCCGACGGCTTCACCGTGCCCGCGCCCGCGGAGTCACTGGCCGACGCCGCCCTCGCGCTGGCCGTCGGCACCGACCCCGAGCCGCGCGGACGCGACCTCCTCGACCTGCTGTGGACACTGCGCCGCACCCCCGCCGACAGCCCCCGTACGGTCACGCCGGCGCTCGCGCGCGCCGACGCCTACCGCGCCGCGCCGCCCGTCGGCGCCGCCCCCTCCCTCGCCGTACGGCTCAGCGAACTGCTCGACTCCGCCGCCCTGGACCCCGACACCCTCGCCCGGCATGAGGAGACCTGGCGCTCCCTCGGCGTCACCGACGCCGACCTGCCCGCGCTGCGCGCCGAGCTGACCGCGCTGGCCGGCGGGCTGCGCACCCTGCCCGAGGTGACCGCGGACCCGGTCCGCGAGCTCGCCGCGCGGCTGCCCGGCCTGTCCACCGCCGACCGCGACGCGACGCTGGCCCTGCTGCCGGCCGCGGACCGCGAGCGGCTGGCCGCCGACCCGGCCCTGGTGGACGCCCTGCGCGCCGGGCTGCCCCCGGCGGAGTTCGCCTCGGTCGCCGCGTACCTCATGACCCAGGTGCCCGCGGGGGTCGAACGCCCCGTCTCCGCCGGTGACCGGGCCCGCGCCGAGATCGCCCGGCAGCTCCAGGACCCCGATGTCGCGGCGCGGCTGCTCAAGGCCGGCTCGCGGGTCGTGGTGGTGCCCGTGAACGAGGCCCTGACCTCCATGGACGCCTTCCGCTTCATGCGGGACGCCGTCACCGGCGACGGCCGCCCCTGGAACGACGTGCGGGGCGTCGGCGCGCGCACCGCGGCCGTCACCGAGGAGAACCTGCTCGGCGAGCGCACCAACGTCGGCGCCGCCCTGTCCGCCTATCCCGACGGTTACTCGACCACCCTGCACGAGTTCGCCCACACCATCCACCAGCACGGGCTGACCGCCGTCGACCGGCAGCGCATCACCAACACCTTCCGCACCACCACCCGGGCCGGCGAGTCGGGCAACTGGCCCGACGGTCCCCTCTACGGCCGCACCGCCGACGGCAACCGCACCGCCCCCAACTACAGCAGCCGCAACGAGCTGGAGTTCTTCGCCCAGCTCACCAACGTCTACTTCATGGCCAACGGCGGCGACGACCCCTACACCGGGCTGCCCCGCGTCAACGCCGGCCCGGAGTGGGTGCGCACCCGGCAGCCTGCCCTCTACCCGCTGCTGCGCCGCCTGTACGGCGAGGGCCCCCGGCCCCGGACCCGCCACCCGCGCAGCGTAGAACCGGTCCGTCCCCGCGGGGCACGCCCCTCCGACGTCAACCCCGTCGAGGCCACCGACGCGGAGAACGAGGCACTGGCCCGCGCCCGCGCGCTGTGGGACGTCGCCGAGGGCACCCCGGGCGACGGCGGCGACTCCTACACGGCCGTCCGCGCGCTGTGGGACGGCACCGCCGGCACCCACGTGCCGCAGCCGCACACCCCGGCGCCGCCCGTGCCGACCCCCGCACCCGCGGCGTCCCCGGCGGCGCGGACCGCCGCCGAGCCCGCCGCGCCGCCGGCCTCCCGGGTCGCCTTCGAGCACCGCCACCGGGACATCACCGACCCGGCCCGGCGGCAGTACCTCGCCGACCTGGCCGAGGAGATCGTGGTGTCCGGCCTGCGGGACCTCAGGGCCGGCCTGCGCATCCCCCGGATCACGGTCACCGGGTACAGCAACGGGCCGCGCTTCGCGCTGTCCGGCGGTGCCGTGGAGCACGCCGGGACGGTCGGCCGGGAACGGGCGGAGGCGGTACGGGACCTCCTCCGTGACGAGATCCGGCGGCAGCTGGAGCGCCACGAGGGGGCCGTGGACACCGTCCGGGACGTACGCGGCGCCGCGGTCCGGGCCGAGGACTTCCCGATCGCCGTGGAGAGCGGCGGCCGGGACATCAGCGCCGTAGGTCCCTACGACGGCGCCACCGGGCGGGCCGCACGGCGCCAGGCGGTCATCACGGTCGACCGCTCCCCGCTGGCGGCGGCCGCCGACCGGCTCGCCGAGCTGAGCCCGGAGGACTTCGCCGAGCACGACTACTTCACCGGTCCCGACCGGCTCGCCCGGCACGTCCTGCACCTCGACGACAACCCCGGCGACGACCCGGACTCCGAGAGCGACTCGGACAGCGACTCGGGCAGTGACCTGGTCAGTGACGTGATCAGTGACGCGGGCAGTGACGTGGGCAGCGACCTGGTCAGTGACGTGGTCAGTGACGTGGGCAGCGACTCCGACCACGAGCACGAGCACGAGCACGAGGCGGACTCCGACAACGACTCGGACGGCGAGCCGGACGACGAGCCGGACGGCCCCGCCGATCCGGACGAGACCGGGTCCGACCACGAACCCGAGACGGCCGACGACGCATCCGCGGTGGACGACGCATCCGCGGCCGACGACACGTCCGCGGTGGACGACACACCCGCGGTGGACGACGCGACCGCCGCCACCGCCGAGCCGGCGCCCCGCTTCACCACCGACGCCCTGTCCGGCCGCGTGCGCCGGCTGTACGAGCTGGTGGACGACGCGCTGGCGGCCGGACGGGCCACCAGCCGGGCCGCGCTGACCGCCCACCACCTCGGCCGGCAGGGCCTGCTGACCGACGCCACCCGCCTGACCGCGCCCGACGGCACCCCGCTGGGGCGGAACTGGACCGGCCGGCCCGTCCAGGACCTCGACGCCTCCTCGTACGACGTGACGGACGGCGACGACCGGGACCCGCGGCCGGCGCCGTGGGCCCGTGAGCCCGGCGCCCCCCTGCCGTACGTCGTCGCGGCCAAGGACGGCGATCACAGGAACGTCAGGCTGGTCCTGCCGGACGGCAGCAGGAGGTGGCGGGTGTCGGCGGCGGAACTCGCCGAACTGCTGGCACAGGACCGGGAACTGGCGGGCCGTGACCCCGGCGCCGAGGTGGTGTTGGTCTCCCCGAACGCCGGTGCCCTGGGCCTGGACCTGCCGCGCCGTGCCGCCGCCCGGTCCGGCCGGACCCTGTGGTCGCACAGCGGCGAGGTCGCCCTGAAGCCGCACCCCGACACCGGCCGGCACCACATCGAGGTCACCGACGACCGCATGATGGGCAGCGAACCACTGGGCCAGTGGATCGGCAGCGAACCCGGCGACCTGGGACCGGACGACCTGGGACCGGACGGCCTGGGCCCGGACGGCCGGGAGCCGGACGGCCGGGACCGGTCGGACCCCGCGGCGCAGGGCGTCCTGCGCACCGTCGACGACAAGGCGTTCCCGGACGAGAAGGTGCAGTCCTTCACCCTCACCGAAGAGGGCCGGCCCGTCGGTCGCGCGGTGCTCCCCGGCGCCGACCTGCTGCAACGCGAACCGTGGCTCGAACAGCTCACCCGCTCCACGCAGTGGTACGCCTACGACCCGGTCACCGGCCGGCCGGCCGGCGGCCCCCGGCCGGTGCCCTGGAAGGGCCGGAAGCCCTACTTCTTCATGGTCCACGGCCTGCCGGGCCAGACCCGCATGGTGGACCGCGACTTCGGCAACGACGTCCTGGTCCCGGGCTCCGAGACGGGCCGCTTCCTCCGGCGCCGCCCCAGCGTGGCGCGGCTGGACCGCGACACCCCCATCGTGTTCCTGTCCTGCTGGGCGAGCGGACCGGGCGGACACACCGCCGCCGCCCTGAAGCGCAGCAGCCCGTTCGTCCCCGACCCGCTCGCCGTCTCCTCGCCGGCCCAGGACGTCTCCAACGTGACCCGGCGCGACGTCTACGCCCCGAACCGGGAGCACTTGAGCCGCTTCAAGGACGGCGTGCTCTACGACCACGGGATCGGCGGCACCCCGGCGAACGACTCGGTGGACATGGCGAGGCTGCGCCCCGAACCGACCCCGGCCGAACTGGACGAGCTGGCCGTCCTGGCCGGCCTGGGGGCGCTTGCGGACCTCACCCCGGAGACGGCCCGGAACACGACGCTGCGCCTGGTCCGCGCGCTGCGGACGACGTTCGGCACGGACGTGGAGGACGACCGGGACGACCCCGACGGCACCTACCGGCGGCTGCTGCGCGGCATCGGCGCCCTGGAGGTCATGCGCCGCGCGGACGGGAACCTGCGGGGGTACGGCGAGCTGACCCTCGACCTGCTCGACCGGGTCGCCCGCGCCCACCACGGCCTGGTGACCGCCCCCGGCACCCGGCCCGCGCCGCCGGACCCCGCCGGCGTACGGACCGCGCTGGAGGCCGCGGCGGAGCGGCTGGCCGGCGACCCGGACACCGCCCTGTCCGCCTTCGTCGCCCTGCCCGCCGTGGACCGGGCCCGCGAACTGACCGGCCACGACGACCCGGACCCGTGGGTCCGCCAGGTCCTCGGGCTGCACCCGTCGGAGCCCGTCACCGCGGCCCACCGGCAGGACGCCCTGTGGGCCACGGTCAAGGCCGTGGAGAGCGTGGAGAACCATCCCGACCCCGACGCCCTGGCGGCGAAGGCGCTCCACCTGGACGCGGGGGAGGACCCGCGGGACGAGTCCGTACGGACGGACCTGCTGCGGACGGCGGCCAGGGCGGCGGCGCTCGGCCGCGACGTCCACGACCCCACCGCGCTCGCCGCCTACGACCTCGAACGCAACGGCGCGCTGGACGACCGCACCCTCGTCACCACCGCGACCGGTGTGCGCGCCGGGCGCACCTGGACGGGGCGGACCTCCCTGCACCCGCTGTGGGTGGACCGCTACGTGTTCTCGCCCGGCGGCGGACTGGAGAAGGGCCGCGGGTCCTTCGCGCCCTGGAACCGGCCGGGTGCCGGCAAGGGCACAAATCCCAGCGCGTACGTACTGGAGGTGAACAGCACCACCTCGGGCCGGGTCGACATGCCCTGGCCGGGCGGCGGCACCCGCCCGGTGCCGTACGCGGAGATCGCCGAGCTCCTCGCCCACGATCCCGTCCTCGCGAGGCTGGACCGGGACGTGCCGGTCGTCCCCGCCGGAGTGGACCCGGCGGACACCGCCGCGGCCGAGGCCTTCGCCGCCCGCAGGGGAGCCGCCCGGACGGTGTGGATGCCGACGCGGCCCCTGCGCGTCATCGACCGGCCGGTGACGCGGGAGAGCATGCTGGTGATGGTGTCGCCCCCCGACGGCGCCCCGCACTGGTCCGAGACCCGTCCGCCCGAGCCGCAATCCCCGCCCGACGACTCCACCTCCCCCGAGGTCATCACGACGGGCGCCCCCGGCGTCACCCCGACGGGCGGCCCCGACGGCATCACCCCCGGCGGCCCCGACGTCATCCCGATCACCGGCTCCGACCCCGCCGACGCGGGATACGTGCCCGCCGTCCCCGACGACGAGGCCGCGCGCCAGTGGGTCGCCCGGCACCTGACGGCCGAGGACCTGCCCGCGAACCCGCCCGGTCTCAGCGGCGCCGACACCGTGGGACTGGCCGACCTCCGGGCCGCGGGCGTCGCGCTGACCCCCGGGCAGGAGGTCGAGGCACAGCTCGGCGGCGGCCTGCGCGGCACCGCACTGGAACCACTGGACCAGGTACGGCTGCTGCTGGTGCGGCCCGGCCCGTGGCCGGACGCCCTGGACGCCGTCACGGCCGCGGTGGCCCGGCGGACGTGGCGGTCGGCGTTCACCGACTTCGCCGGGGCGCTGCCGCCCGGCCGCGCGGACGGCGACGCCGCCCGGGCGTGGGACACGGCCCTCGGGCTGCTCCTGCCCACCGCACCGCACTCCGTGCTCGCCGACGCCCGCTACGCCGGAGCGGAGTTCCGCGACGCGGTACGGCGGCTCGCCGAGCTGCTGGCGGCGGACCGGGCGGACCACGCGGCGGCGGTACGCCTCGCCGGCCTGCTGCGGCGCGGCCTCGGCCTGCCGCCCCCGGGCGCGGACGAGTCACCTCGGGGGTGGCCGGAGGAACGGCCGGAAGGACAGCCGGAAGGACGGCCGGAATGACGGACCACCACGACGACCAGGGAGAACGCGTGCGGACGGACGGGACGAGCGGGAGGAGCCGGGCGCCGGTGGTGCCCGCGCCCCCCGAGGACATCGTCGAGGCCGCGCGGCTCGCGCCCGACCACTGGATCAGCATGGTCGACCCCGGCTGGCACGGCGAGGGCGTGCCGCCCGACTGGGCCGTGGTCGGCCGCTGGCGCACGGGCCCGACCGGGGAGATCGAGGAGTGGGAGGACAACGAGCGGCACCGCCCCACCCCGGAGGCGCTCGGCTGGCCCGCGCCCACCGACGACGTGGACCGGGCCCTCCAGCAAGCCGTCACCGGTCACGGACCGGCCGAGGACGTCCTGCGCGCGCTGGCCGGCGCCGAGGTGGCGGTGCTCACCCTGCCGGACGGAGCACCGGTGACCGCCGCCGTGGCGGACGGCCGGCCCGTGGTCCCGGTCTTCACCTCCCCGCCCCACCTCGACGCCGTGGGCGGCCTCGCCTTCGAACGCCTCGCCGTGACCGACCTCCTGGACCGCCTGCCGGACGGCCACGCCCTGTACGTCAACCCGCCCAGCCCCGCCGGCACCGTGCTGGAGCCCGGCCCGCTCGCGGAGACGGCCGCGCGCCCCGCGCCGCAGGAGGCCGGCCCGCCCGGGCGGGCGGAGTGAACGCCGGCACCCCCGTCCGCGTATGTGTCCTCGACCGACCGCGGCACGGACGAAGGCGCGTCGCGGGGACGAGGTGAGGACAGGCGATGAACGACCGGATCACCCCCGCGCTCCAGGCCCTGCCCGACGGAGAGGCCGAGATCGCGCTCGTGCTGCGACTGCCCTGGGAGGACGTCGCCCGGCTCGGGCAGGAGGCCGGGCGGCTGGCCGCGCAGAACCGCCGGCCCGTCACCCTCGACGAGGCCGTCAGCCACCGGCTGCGCTCCACCCGGCCCGCCGGACACGCCCGCCCGGCCGGGGAGCAGCCGCCCGCCGCGCCCTCCACGGCCTCGGTGTCGTCGCTCCAGCCCCGCCCGCCGGGCGAGCAGACCCGGCAGGTCATCGACCGGATCAACGGCACGGCGTGAGGCGTCAGCCGGCCTCCTCGACCGCCCGCGCCGCCTTGCGGGCCGCCACCAGCACCGGGTCCCACACCGGCGAGAACGGCGGGGCGTAACCCAGGTCCAGCGCGGTCATCCGCTCCACCGTCATGCCCGCCGTCAGGGCGACCGCCGCCGTGTCGACCCGCTTGCCCGCGCCCTCCCGGCCGACGATCTGCACGCCCAGCAACTTGCCGGTGCGGCGTTCGGCGAGCATCTTCACCGTCATGGGGGAGGCGTCCGGGTAGTAGCCCGCGCGGCTGGTCGACTCGACGGTGACCGCGACGTACTGGAGGCCCACCCGGCGGGCGTCCTTCTCGCGCAGCCCCGTCCGGGCGATCTCCAGGTCGCAGACCTTGCTGACCGCCGTGCCGACCACGCCCGGGAAGGTGGCGTACCCGCCGCCCGCGTTGGTGCCGATCACCTGGCCGTGCTTGTTGGCGTGGGTGCCGAGCGCCATGTGCCGCCACTGCCCGGACACCAGGTCCAGGACCTCCACGCAGTCGCCGCCCGCCCAGATGTCCGCGTGCCCCCGCACCCGCATCGCCCGGTCCGTCAGCAGGCCGCCGCGGCCGCCCAGGGGGAGACCGGCGGCCCGGGCGAGCGAGGTCTCCGGGGCGACGCCGATGCCGAGCACCACCACGTCCGCCGGGTACACCGCGCCGCCGGCGGCCACCGCGCTCACCCGCCCGTCCTCGCCGGTGCGCACTTCGGTGACCTCGGCGCCGTTCACCATGGTGATGCCCAGGCCCTCCATGGCCGTACGCACCAGGCGGCCCATGTCGGGGTCGAGGGTGGCCATCGGCTCCCGGCCGCGGTTGACGACCGTCACCTGGTAGCCGCGCTTGATCAGCGCCTCGGCCATCTCCACGCCGATGTACCCGGCGCCGACGACCACCGCGCGACGGCCACGCGCGCGTGCCAGCGTGTCCAGCAGCGCCTGCCCGTCGTCCAGCGTCTGCACGCCGTGCACCCCGGGGGCGTCCGCGCCGGGCAGGTCGGGCCGGATCGGCCGCGCGCCGGTGGCGATGACGAGCTTGTCGTACGCGGTCCAGGACTCGGCACCGGAATCGAGGTCACGCGCGCGTACCCGCCGCCCCGCCACGTCGATCTCCGTGACCTCGGTGCGCATGCGCAGGTCGATGTGGCGGGCGCGGTGCTCCTCGGGGGTGCGGGCGATCAGCCGGTCCCGGTCGTCGACCTCGCCGCCGACCCAGTAGGGGATGCCGCACGCCGAATAGGAGGAGAAGTGGCCGCGTTCGAACGCCACGATCTCCAGCTCGTCGGGGCCCCTCAGCCGGCGTGCCTGCGACGCCGCGGACATCCCCGCGGCGTCGCCGCCGATCACCACCAGCCGCTCACGTCCACCCGTCGCACCACTCGTGTCCATGCGGACACGCTACGGGGGCGGGACGGCCCGGTCCCCGTCAGCCCTCCCCCCGCTCCTGCGTACCCGCCGGCGCCGGGCGGGCCGCCGGCAGCGGGCCCGGGGCGGTCGTGGCGGGCGCGGGCGCCGGGCGGCGCGGCAGCCGGGGCCGCGCCAGCCGCACCCACAGCAGCACGACGAGCGCCGTCACCGCCGCGAACGGCAGCACCGCGCCGAACGCCACCGCCAGCCAGCGCAGCATCGTCACGAACGCGTGCCAGCCGCCCGCGAGGGCGTCGGTGAACCCGGGGCCGCCGTCCGTGCCGCCGGGGCGGGGCGGCGTCTCGGTGAGGGAGAGGGTGACGGTCGCCAGGGCGGTGCGTTCCTTCAGGGACGCCTGCCGGGCGAGCAGTGACTCCAGCTCGGCCTGACGGGTGCTCAGCTCGCCCTCCAGCGTCACCACGTCGCTCAGCCGCTCCGCCCGGTCCATCAGCTCGCGGATCCGGGCGACGCTGGCGCGCTGCGAGGCGACGCGGCTCTCCACGTCCACCACCTGGTCGGTGACGTCCCGTGCCTCGGTGGTCCGTTCCAGCAGCTCGCCGGTGCCCGCCAGGCCGGTGAGGACGCGGTCGTAGGCGTCGGCGGGCACCCGCAGCACGACCTCGGTGTGCTCGTCGCCGTCCTCGTCGCGGCCGGTGGTCTCCTCGCCGACGTAGCCGCCCGCGTCCTCGGTGACGGTACGGGCCTCGGCGAGCGCCCGGGGGACGTCCCCGACCCGCACGGTCAGGGAGGCGGTACGGATGACGTGCTGCGCAGGGAGCTTCGCCGGTGCGGTCGCCTCGGAGCCCTTCGCGGCCCCGGCCCCGGCCCCCGCGCCCTGCTGGGCGCCCTGCTCCCGGCCGGCCGCCTTGTCGGCGCTGCCGCTCCCGGCGGAGCCGTCGGCGCCGCCGCCGCATCCGGTGAGCGCGAGGGCGGCGGCCAGCAGCAGCCCGGCCAGGGCCGGAACGGGTCGTACGGAACGGTGTGCGCGCATGCGGGTCTCCCCCGGGGACGTGACGACTGACGCTCCTTCGACGCCGGGACGGGCCGGAACGTTGGCGCGCGCGGGTCCCGATGAGGTCACGGTCCGGACGCGCGCCGGACACCGGGGGCCGCGGGTGCCGGGCACGGGCGTCCGTCGGGTGCCGGGTGCCGGGTGCCGGGGGCTTCGCGCGGCGGATGCCGGGGCGGCCCGGCGCGCGGGACACAGGGACGGTCCCGCGCGCGCCGGACGCCGGGCCCGCGCGGCGGACGCCGGGGCCCTTCGGCCCCTGTCGGCGGGGTCTGAGAAGGTGGGAACATGTGCGCAAGTCGGACCCGTGCGGGCACGGGGCATGTCGTCGTCATCGGAGCCGGGATCGCCGGTCTGGCCGCCGCCCACCGGCTGTCGGAGCGGGGCGCGCGGGTGACCGTGCTGGAGGCGTCGGACCGCGTCGGCGGCAAGCTGCTGCCCGGCGAGATCGCGGGCGTGCGCGTCGACCTGGGCGCCGAGTCGATGCTGGCCCGCCGCCCCGAGGCGGTCGGCCTGGCCCGCGCGGTGGGCCTCGGCGACCGCCTCCAGCCGCCGGCCACCGCGACCGCCTCGCTGTGGACCCGCGGCGCCCTGCGGCCCATGCCCAAGGGCCACGTCATGGGCGTCCCCGGCACCGCCGCCGCCCTGTCCGGCGTGCTGTCGGACGAGGGACTGGCCCGCGTCGAGCGCGACGCCGAACTGCCCCCCACCGAGGTCGGCGACGACGTGGCGGTCGGCGGGTACGTGGCGGCCCGGGTCGGCCGCGAGGTGGTCGACCGCCTGGTGGAGCCCCTGCTGGGCGGGGTGTACGCGGGCGACGCGTACCGCATCTCGATGCGCTCGGCCGTGCCCCAGCTGTTCGACGCCGTCCGCGCGCACCCGTCGCTCACCGAGGCGGTCCGCGCGATCCAGGGCCGTACGGCCGCCGCACCGGCGCCCGGCGGCCCCGTCTTCATGGGCATCGAGGGCGGCGTCGGCACCCTGCCCCCGGCCGTCGCCGACGCCGTCCGCGCCCGCGGCGGCGAGATCCTGCTGAACAGCCCGGTGACCGAGGTGCGCCGCACCGCGCCCGCCGGGTGGCGCGTCGTCGCCGGCGGCCGGGTGCTGACCGCCGACGCGGTGATCGTCGCCGTGCCCGCCCCGGCCGCCGCCGCGCTGCTGCGCGCCGAGGCGCCCGCCGCCGCGGCCGAGCTGGCCGCCGTGGAGTACGCCTCCATGGCGCTGATCACCCTCGCCTACCGCCGCGCGGACGCCGCCGCGCTCCCCGAGGGCAGCGGCTTCCTGGTGCCGCCGGTCGACGGACGCACCATCAAGGCGTCCACCTTCGCCTCCCGCAAGTGGGGCTGGATCGACCGCGAGGACCCGGACCTGGTCGTGCTGCGCACCTCCGTCGGCCGCTACGGCGAGACGGAGATCCTCGGCCGCGACGACGCCGCACTCGTCGCCGTCTCCCGGCACGACCTGGAGCGGGCCACCGGCCTGACCGCCGCGCCCGTCGCCACCCGCGTCACCCGCTGGCAGGACGGTCTGCCCCAGTACCCCGTCGGCCACCACGCGCGCGTGACCCGCGTCCGCGAGCACCTCGCCGAGGTTCCCGGCCTCGCCGTGTGCGGCGCGGCGTACGACGGCGTCGGCGTCCCGGCCTCCATCGCCAGCGCCCGAGCCGCCGCCGACCAGGTCCACGACGCCCTCGGCGGTGTGGAGGAACTCACCACCGACCCGGTGCGAAGGCCACAGAGCGGAGCGGGAGAATAAGGCCATGAGTGACGACGCCTCCACCCCCGCGGCCGAGCGCATCCCCAACAAGGGCAAGCTGGCCAAGGACCTCAACGAGGTCATCCGCTACACCCTCTGGTCCGTCTTCAAGCTGAAGGACGCGCTCCCCGAGGACCGGGCCGGATACGCCGACGAGGTCCAGGAACTGTTCGACCAGCTCGCCGCCAAGGACGTGACCGTGCGCGGCACCTACGACCTCTCCGGGCTGCGGGCCGACGCCGACGTGATGATCTGGTGGCACGCCGAGACCAGCGACCAGCTCCAGGAGGCGTACAACCTCTTCCGCCGCACCAGGCTGGGCCGCGCCCTGGAGCCGGTCTGGTCGAACATGGCGCTGCACCGCCCCGCCGAGTTCAACCGCTCGCACATCCCGGCCTTCCTCGCCGACGAGACGCCGCGCGACTACATCAGCGTCTACCCGTTCGTGCGCTCCTACGACTGGTACCTGCTGCCCGACGAGGACCGCCGCCGGATGCTCGCCGACCACGGCAAGATGGCCCGCGGCTACCCCGACGTGCGCGCCAACACGGTCGCCTCCTTCTCGCTGGGCGACTACGAGTGGATCCTCGCCTTCGAGGCCGACGAACTGCACCGCATCGTCGACCTCATGCGCCACCTGCGCGGCTCCGAGGCGCGGCTGCACGTCCGCGAGGAGGTCCCGTTCTACACCGGGCGCCGCAAGGACCTGCCGGAGCTGATCGCCGGGCTGGCCTGACCAGCCACCGGAAGTCAGAGGCCCGGTCGGCTCTCCGGCGCGGGCACCGGGGCCGGGCGCGGGGCGCAGGACGCGTCCCGCGCCGGGAGGCGGCCGTCGAGCAGATACGCCTCCAGGTACCCGTTGACGCACGCGTTCGGGCCGCCCGCGACGCCGTGGGAGCCGGCGCCCCGCTCGGTGACCAGCACCGAGCCCGACAGCCGGCGCCGCAGCTCCAGCGCCCCGGCGTAGGGCGTGGCCGCGTCCCGCTCGGCCGCCAGGATCAGCACCGGCGGCAGTTCGCCCGGCGCGGTGCGCACGTCCAGGGGCCGCCGCCGGGGCGCCTGCCAGAAGGCGCACGGCAGATTGGTCCACACGTTCTCCCAGGTCTCGAACGGTGCCCGCCGCGCCAGCCGGGTGTTGTCCCGGTCCCAGACCGCGAACTCCGTCGGCCAGGGCGCGTCGTTGCACTCCACGGCCGTGTACACGGCGCCGGTGTTCTCCGTCTCCGCGGCCGTCTCCAGGAGCGGCTCCGCCAGCTCCACCAGCGGCCCCGGGTCCCCCTTCAGATAGGCCGACAGGGCGTGCGCCCGGTGCGGCCAGTGGTCGTCGTAGTACCCGGCCCGCAGGAACGACCTCTGCAGCTGCGCCGGTCCGACCGTGCCGCCCGCCGGCCGCGCCGCCAGCGACCGGCTCGCCCGCTCGTAACTGTCCCGCACCGCGCTCGGCGTGGCCCCGAGCCCGTACACGTCGTCGTGCGCGGCGATCCACGTCCGGAAGTCCCGCCAGCGCCGCTCGAACGCCGCCGACTGGGCGAGGTTGTTGCGGTACCAGATCCCCGCCGGGTCGGGATTCACCACCGAGTCGAACACCATCCGCCGCACCCGCCCCGGGAACAGCTCCGCGTACAGCGCCCCGACGTAGGTCCCGTACGAGGCGCCCATGAAGGTCAGTTCCTCCTCGCCCAGCGCGGCCCGGATCACCTCCAGGTCCCGGGCGTTGTTGAGGGAGTGGTAGTGGCGCAGCGCCTCGCCCGCCCGCTCGGCGCAGCCACGCGCGTACGCCGCGGCCTCGGCGGCGCGTTCCCTCTTGTACGCCGCGGAGGGCCGCGTCGGGGACGGCCGGGGCCCCTGGACGGAGCGTGCCGGGTCCTGGCAGCTCAGCGGCGCGGAGGGGGCGACCCCGCGCGGCGCGTAGCCGACCAGGTCGTACGCCGCCGCCAGCCGCTTCCACTCGGGCACCATGCCGATGAGGGGGAAGTGCAGCCCGGAGGCGCCCGGCCCGCCCGGGTTGTGGACGAGGGCGCCCTGCCGGGGCACCGCCCGCCCACCGCGTTCCGGGTCCTTGCCGGTGGCCCGCACCCGGCCGACGGTCAGCGCGATCCGCCGGCCGTCGGGGCGCGCGTAGTCGAGCGGGACGGTGACCGTGCCGCAGCGCATGCCGCCCGGCAGCTCGTCGGCGTCCGGGCAGTCGCCGAACCTGACGCCGGCCGCGGCGGCCCGTGCGGCGGCCACCTCGGTACCCCGCCGCTCGGCCGTGGCCGTGGCCGCCTCCGGGCCCTCCGGCACGCCGCCGGCGGGGACGGCGGTGAGGGCGGCCAGGAGCAGGGAGCCGGCGGCCGGGTAGAGGGCGGCTGCTCTCATCGTGTGTCCCTTCGGTGCGCGAAAGTGCGACAAAGGGGATGTTTCGTTCGCTGGTGGGGGAAGGCAAGCACCCCGGCGGGTGTCGGCGCCGCGTCCTTCCCGGGGCGGCTCCGACGGACCGGTCCCGCAGGCCCCGCGCTCCTCGCGGCGCGCTCGGGCCGCGCTCGGGCCCGGTTCGCCGATCACCCGGACGCCGCGGACGGCGACCGGGGCGAGGTCCGCGGCGGCGTCCCGGACCGGCGGCAGGAGGAGGACCCGGAACACACCGTCTCCCCGGCCGGGGAGACGGGCCCGCGCCGTGCTCCGCCCGGCGTCCGGACCCGGTGCCGCCGGTGGGTGACGATCCGTTCGGGGAAGCTCAGCGCCCCAGCAGTACCCGTCGCGTGGCCCGCGCCAGTCGCACCGCCGGACGCCGCGAGCGGGGCACCGGTCCCGACCGCTCCCGCCACCACCGCCGTACCTCCCGCCGGGCCCGGGCGTCCGCCACGGTCCCGCTCCGCACCAGGTGCGCGGCGAAGTCCAGGGCGTCCCGGCGGTAGCCCCCGGTCATCGGCCGCTCCCGCGCGTAGGCGAGGAAGGCCGGACGGTACGCCGCGCCCAGGATCTCCGGCAGTTCGGGCGCGACCTTCGCCACCACGCCGGCCCGCTTCCCGGCCAGCGCCCGGGCCTGCACCTCCAGCCGCGCCCGGTCGAACCCCTCGGGCGCGGGGGCCCCCGCGACGAGCGAGGAGAGCAGGGTGGTCTGGGCAAAGGCGAGCCGCCCGCGAGCGCCCGCACCGACGGCCCGCCGCTCCTCTTGACCCGCAGCCGCACCCGCGGCCACGGCCGTTGCCCGGTCCTCTTGGCCCGCAGCCGTTGTCCGCTCCCCGTCGCTGGCAGCCGTTGTCCGCGCCCCGTCGCCCGCAGCCGCGGCCCGCCTCCCGTTCTCCGCCACCCCGCCCGGCAGCCGTGCGGACCCCCGGCCCCCGGCCGCCCGCCCCTTCTCCACCGCCGCCCCGATCGCGGCCAGTTCCCCCTCCAGCTCGGCCGGCTCGGGGAAGTCCTCGTCCCGCTCCAGCAGCACCCCCGGCGGCGCGACCCGCGAGGCGAGGTCGGTGAGCACGTCGAGCACCGGCTGGGTCACGGGGTGGGCGTGGCTGTCGTGCCAGACGCCGTCGCGTTCGAAGCCGCCCGCGACATGGACGTAGGCGAGGGCCTCCAGCGGCAGCGCGGCGAGCGCCTCGGCCGGGTCCTCGCCGCGGTTGACGTGGTTGGTGTGCAGGTTGGCCACGTCGATCAGCAGCCGTACGCCGGTCCGGTCGGCCAGTTCGTACAGGAACTGCCCCTCCGTCATCTCCTCGCCCGGCCAGGAGAAGAGCGCGGCGATGTTCTCCACGGCCAGCGGCACGGGCAGCGCGTCCTGCGCGATGCGCACGTTCTCGCACAGCACGTCCAGGGCGTCCCGGGTGCGCGGCACGGGCAGCAGGTGCCCCGCCTCCAGACGCGGTGAGAAGGTCCCGGGCCCGCCCGCGCGGACGAACGCGATGTGCTCGGTGACCAGCGGTGACCCGAGTACGTCGGCCCGCTCGGCCAGTGCCGCGAGCCGCCCCGCGTCGGGCCGGTCCGCGCCGCCGAGGCCGAGGGAGACGCCGTGCGGCACCACGGTGACCCCGCGCTCGCGCAGCCGCAGCAGCGAGGCCGGGAGGTGTCCGGGGCAGATGTTCTCGGCCACCACCTCGACCCAGTCGATGCCCGGCATCGCCTCGACGGCGTCCGCGATCTCCGGACGCCATCCGATACCGGTTCCCAGTCGGTGCACGGTCTCCACCCCCTCTCCTGCGTACATGCCGGGGGTATCGCCGCCGCGAGCGGGGCCGAATCATGGAACGCGGGCGTTCAGAGCAAGATTTGAGGTTCGGGGAGCGTCACCGGGGCACCGCGTCACCGCCTCGCGCCCTCACCGCGTCACCGGGGCACCGCCTCGCAGCTCCACCGCCTCACCGCAGCTCCGGGTGGTCCGCCACCACCGTGCACGAACCCGGCGCGATCTCCGTGTACCCGGCGTCGCGGACCACCGGCAGGCCGGCCGCGGTGAGGCGGGGCCAGTCGGCGGGGGACGCGGTGCGGACGGCGAGCGGGAAGCCCGCGTCACGCCAGGCGGCGCGCTGTGCGCCGGTCAGTTCCCACCAGGCGAGCTGGGCGCCGTGCCCGGCCTGCGCCATCGCCTTGCCGGCCGACATCTCGACCTCGGGACTCATCCACAGCACCGGCCCGGACCGGTCGGCGTCGCCCGGCGGTCCGGGGTCGTCGAGTTCCGTCCCGGAGACCTGCAGCTTGGCCAGCTCCTTGGGCCAGCCGTCCAGCGGGACCGGCGGGAAGACCCGTACCTGCGCCGACTCGCCGGTGACCGTGATGCCGGGCAGCGTCCCGGCCCGCCGCCACTCGGCGCCGCGCGCCCGCCGCACCACCTTGCGGATGCGGGCGTCCTGCCAGTCGCGCATCGCCCGCGCCCATTCCCCCTCGCCCACCGACCGCTCGTCGGAGAGCATCACCAGCACCGCCCGGGCGGCGGTCTCCAGCGCGTCGGTACGGGCCGGCGGCGCCGCGCGCTCGATGCGGACGACCAGCGGCAGCACGAACTGCGGCGCGAGGTCGCGGTCACCGGGGCCGGCGCGAAACGGGCTGTCGGCGGCGGGACCACCGGGTGCGGGGCCGACGGGGGCGGTGCTGTCGGGGACGGGTGTCGCGTCGCTGTTCACGCGCCCAGTCTGCCAAGCCGCCGCGGACCCGGGAGAGTACGGGGCCATGCGACGTGAGGTACGGCGGACGGGCGTAGGCCGCCGCGGCGCGGGTCACCCCGAGCAGGCCGTCCGCTGCGCCTCCAGCCACTCGCAGGCCGGGCAGAGGGTGACGCCCTTGTACGCCTCCGGGTACTCCGTCGGCTCCCGGCACAGGACACACTCCGCGTAGGGCGGCCCGTCCGCCTTCGGCGGCCTGCCCGCGTCGTCGGTCAGGCAGTAGTCGTCGTCACTCATGTCTCCAGCGTAGAACCGTCAGGTCCGCCCGTTCGCGGCGCCGACCAGCTCGGAGACCTTGACGAAGCGGTAGCCCTGCCGCCGCAGTGCGGGCACCACCGTCCGCACCGCCCGCTCGGTGACGGGGGCGGCGCTGCGGGTGCAGTGCAGGACCACCACCGACCCCGGCCGGACCCCGTCCAGCACCTGCCGGGCCACCGCGTCCGCGTCCGTCGCGAAGGCGTCGCCGCTCACCACGTCCCACTGCACGGCGGTGACCCCGGCGGCCGTCAGCTCCTTCAGCGCCGCCGGGTCGTGGCACCCGCCCGGGAAGCGGAAGTACGGCATCGGGTCCCGCACCCCGGCCTTCCGGAACGCCGCGTACGCCCGTTCCACGTCCGCCCGCATCCGGGCGCGGGGCACGGTCGGCAGGCCGTAGCAGTCGTCGGTGAAGGCGTAGTGGCTGTAGGAGTGGTTGGCGACCTCGAAGAGCCGGTCCCGGCCGATCGAGCGGGCCTGGTCCGGGTACTCCTCGGCCCACCGCCCGGTCATGAACACCGTCGCCGGCACCTTCAGCTCCCGCAGCGCGGCGATCAGCTCCGGGTTGTCGAACCGCTCGCCCGCCGCCGCCCGCGGCCCCTGGTCGGCGGTCATGTCGGCGTCGAAGGTCAGCGCCACGGTCCGCTCGCCGGTGCGCGGGCCGTGCGAGAGGACCGGGGTGAGCCCGGCCGGGCCGGGCGCGAGGGTCGCGACGGACGGCTTCGGCGAGGAGGCGGAAGGGGAGACGGCCGGGCGGCGCGGCGCCTCGGCGGTGCCGCAGGCGGCGAGGGCGGCGCCCAGGAGAGAGACCAGGACCGCACGTCGTACGAGAGTGATCATCGTACGAACGTATGGGCGGCTTCGCCGGTTTTCCCGCCGCCGGGCGCCGACCCGGCCGTACGGTCACCCGGCCGGGCGGCCGGTCAGATCTCCCGCCGCTCCAGCGGCTTGGTCGCCGGGCCCTCGATGACCTTGCCGTCCGTGTCGAAGCGCGAGCCGTGGCAGGGGCACTCCCAGGCGCGTTCGGCCGCGTTGAAGCCGACCAGACAGCCCAGGTGGGTGCAGCGCGGGGAGACGGCGTGCAGGGTGCCGGCCTCGTCGCGGTAGACGGCCACCTTGTCGCCGTCCGCCCGCACGACCGCGCCCTCGCCGGGCTGCAGGGCGTCCACCGGCGGCGTGGAGCGGAGCCGGTCACCGACGAAGTGCCGGGCCACCTCGGCCTGCGTCTGCAGGAACTGCGGCGCCTCACGGACCTGGGTGCGCAGCCGGCGCGGGTCGTACAGCTCGCTCCACGGGCTGCCGGCGCCCGTGATCTGCGCGGTGAGCAGCAGGCCCGCCATCATGCCGCCGCTCATCCCCCAGCCGCCGAAGCCGGTGGCGACGTAGGTGTGGTGCGCGCCCGGGTGCAGCGGGCCCACCATCGGCACGGTGTCGGTGGGGTCGATGTCCTGGGTGGCCCAGGAGTGGGTGAGGGTGACGCCGGGGAAGTGGTCGCGGGCCCAGCCGGACAGGCGCTCGAAGCGTTCCCGGGTGTCGCCCGTGCCGGGGGTGAAGTGCTCGCCGGTGACGATGAGCAGACGTCGGCCGTCCTGGCCGAGGGGGGCCGTGCGGACCGAGCGGGTGCCCTCGTCCGGGGTGATGTACATGCCGTCGACGTCCCGCTCCGCCCCGAGGGGACCGGCCACCACCAGCTCGCGGCGCGGGGAGAGCCGGGTGAACAGCAGCGCCCGGTCGAAGACCGGGTAATGGGTCGCCACCACCACGTCCCGGGCCCGTACCGTCGCCCCCGTGTCCGTCGACAGCCGGCACGGCTCGTCCTCGTCCAGCCCGTGCACGACGGTGTTCTCGAAGATCAGACCGCCGCGCGCCAGCAGGTCCCCGGCGAGCGCCAGCAGGTACTTGCGCGGGTGGAACTGGGCGCCGCCCGCGACCCGCACGGCGCCCGCGACCGGGAACGGCAGCCCGGTCTCCGTCACGAACTCGGCCGGCAGCCCCGCCTCCCTCGCCGCCGCGGCCTCCGCCCGCACCTCCTCCACCCGGTCCGCGTCGCGGACGTAGGTGTACGCGCTCCTGGACTCCCAGTCGCAGTCGATGCCCAGCTCCTCCACCAGCGCTGCGGCGCGCGCGATCGCCTCGGTCTGCGAGCGGGCGTACAGCCGGGCGCCCTCGGGGCCCCGGGTGCGGCGCAGCTTGTCGTAGACCAGGGTGTGCTGGGCGGTGAGCTTGGCGGTGGTGTGGCCGGTGACGCTCGCGGCGATCCGCCCGGCCTCCAGCACCGCCACGCTCCGCCCGGCCCGGGTCAGCTCGTACGCCGTGCTCAGTCCCGCGACGCCGCCGCCGATCACGGCGACGTCGACGTCGAGGTCCTCCGTCAGCGCGGGGTGGGGTTCACCCGGTGCCGTCTCCAACCAGTACGAGCCGTTGGGCCGCGCGTTCTCCGTCATGCGGCTGCGGGTACCCCGCGCCGCGGCGCCTTCACCCGGCGGCCGCGCGCCAGGGCCCCGTCACCGCGAACGTCGTCCCCGGCGTGTAGCAGTTGACGTACATCGTCCCGCCGTCGGGGGAGAACGTCACCCCGGCGAACTCGCCCCACTCGGGTTCCCCGTCCGTTCCGGTGTTCTGCCGGCCGCGGGCCACCGCGTACACCTCGCCCTTCCTGGTCACCCCGAAGACGTGCTGGGCGCCGCCCCCGTCCTCGCAGACCATCAGGCCGCCGGCGGGCGCCAGGCAGATGTTGTCCGGGGACTCGCCGGGCAGCCGCACGTCGGTGTCCGGGCCGAAGACGATCACCAGGGTGAGCCGGCGCCGCCCGGGGTCGTAGCGCCAGATCTGGCCGTGGTGGTCGGCCGCCGAGCCGTCCGCGCCGCGGGCGAAGGACGACACGAAGTACACGCAGCGCCCGCCCCAGTAGCAGCCCTCCAGCTTCTGGGCGTGGGTGACGCCGCCGCGGCCGAAGTCCTGGAGGCGGACCGGGGTCCCGGCGGCCAGCGGATCGGGGACGTCCACCCAGGTGATGCCGTCGAACGCCGCGCCCGTCTCCCGGACCGTGGACAGGTCGGGTACGCCCGGCACCCGCATCGCCTGGAGCCGGCCGCCCGCGCGCAGCGACCCGGTGCCGCCGAGCGGCTGGTCGGGCAGGAAGCGGTAGAAGAGGCCGAAGGGGTGCTCGAAGGCGTCCTCGGTCTCGTAGACCACGCCCAGCCCCGGGTCCACGGCGACCGCCTCGTGCTGGAAGCGGCCCAGCGCGGTCAGCGGGACCGCGCCGGTGCGGTGCGGGTCGGCCGGGTCGACCTCGAAGACGAAGCCGTGGTCCTCGGTGTAGCCGTCGGTGCCGGCCTTGTCCTCGGTCTCCTCGCAGCTCAGCCAGGTGTGCCAGGGGGTGGGCCCGCCCGCGCAGTTCACGGCCGTGCCGGCCAGGGCGACCCGTTCGGACAGCACCCGGCCGCGGGCGTCCAGGGTCAGCGCCGTACAGCCGCCCCGGCCGGCCGGATCGTACGTGAGGCCCTCGACGGCGGGGACGGGAACCCGGCCGTCGGCCCGGTTCTCGTGGTTGCGGACCAGGTGGACGCGGCCCCGGGCGGCGGGGAAGGCGGACATGCCGTCGTGGTTGGAGGGGACCGGGCCCTCGCCCGACCGCAGGGGCTCGCCCTCCCGGGACAGCACCCGGTAGCGGAAGCCGGCGGGCAGGTCGAGCAGCCCGTCGGGGTCGGGGACCAGGGGGCCGTAGCCGCGGTGACCGAGGGAGTGCGCGGCGGCGGTGCCGGTGAACAGTTCGGCCAGGGCACCGGAGAAGACGATGCCCGCTCCCAGGGCACCGGAGCGGGCGAGGACGTCACGCCGGGACGCCGGACGGGCCGGACGGGGGGACGGCACGGACATGGGGGAAACCTTCCTGCTGGCGGACAGGACTGTGACCCGCTGTGTCTACCACCTCACAGGAGACCCGGGAACCACGTGCGGCGCGGTGTCGCGTCCGGGCACCCCACGGGGGCGCGTGGGGTGCCCGGACGTCTCAGCGGGGCGTCAGCCCGCCGGTTCGGTCACCCCGGCCGGTTCCTTCACCTGCGCCGGTGCCGTCACCCGCGCCGGTTCCGTCACCTTCACCGGATCGGTGCCGGCGGCGCTGTGCCGCTCGGCCCAGTTCTCCAGGGCCGTACGGCAGGCGTGGTCCAGGTGGTGCAGCCCGGACAGGTCCAGCTCGATGGGCCGGTCCTGCGGGAGGGACTCCAGGCTGTCGAGGATCTTCGGCAGCCGCAGGAAGGTGGCGTTGCCCGACAGGTACACCTGAATGGGACCGGCGCCCTTGTCGACGACCTCCGTCTTCAGGTGCGAGGCGTCCCAGGCGGTCTTGACCACCGACAGGGCCAGACCGATCAGCACGCCCTCGAACATGTTGACGGCGACGATGGACAGGGCCGTGACGACGAGGATCAGCGCCTCGCCCCGGTGCGTTCGCCACAGCGTCACCAGCGCGCGGAACGGGATCAGCTTCCAGCCCGCGTGCACCAGGATGCCGGCCAGCGCGGGCAGCGGGATGTAGGCCAGCGCGGCCGGGAGCAGCGCCGCGAACAGCAGCAGCCACACGCCGTGCAGGACCCGGGACGCCTTGGTCCTGGCGCCCGCGTTCACATTGGCCGAGCTGCGCACGATGACCGCGGTCATCGGCAGCGCGCCGAGCACTCCGCAGATCGCGTTGCCCGCGCCCTGCGCCATCAGTTCCTTGTTGTACTCGGTGCGCGGACCGTTGTGCAGCCGGTCCACCGCGGCGGCGCTGAACAGGCTCTCGGCGGAGGCGATCAGGGTGAAGGCGATGATGGTGCCGATGATCCCGACGCTCGCCAGTTCGCCGAAGGCGTCGGCGCCGGGCGGCTGGATGGAGTCGAACAGGCCGTTGACCTCGACGGTGGCGACCGGCAGCCCGAAGGCGAGGACGGCGAGCGTGGCCAGGACGACCGCGGCGAGCGCGCCCGGCACGGTCTGGGCCTGCTTGGGCAGCTTCTTCCAGCCGACCATCACCGCGATGGTGCCCGCGCCGATCGCCAGCGAGGCCAGCGCGTCGGTGGAGCCGAACGCGTCGGCCGCCGCCCCCGGCAGCCCGGCGATCTTGCCGAGCCCGGAGGCGGGCGCCTCCAGGCCCGCCGCCGCGTAGAGCTGGCCCGCGATGATGACCAGTCCGATGCCGGCCAGCATGCCCTCGACCACCGACAGCGAGATGGCCCGGAACCAGCGTCCCAGCTTCAGGGCGCCCATGCCGAGCTGGAGCAGCCCGGCCACCAGCACGATCACGCCGAGCGCGGGCAGGCCGTAGGTGTCGACGGCCTCGTAGACCAGGACGGTCAGTCCGGCGGCGGGGCCGGACACCTGGAGGCTGCTGCCGGGCAGCAGACCGGTGACGATGCCGCCCACGATGCCGGTGATCAGGCCGAGTTCGGCCGGGACGCCGGAGGCGACGGCCACGCCCACGCACAGCGGCAGGGCGACCAGGAACACGACGAGGGAGGCGGCGAAGTCCTGCCGCAGGAACGGGTACTTGGATATTCGGGACACGGCGGCGCTCACAGGACGTCGAACGTGTCGGTGTCCGCCTGGTGCGCGCGCACGGTGCCGGTGTGCACCTCGTAGTACCAGCCGTGCAGCCGGAGGCTGCCCTCGGCCAGGCGCCGCTGGATGCACGGGTAGGAGCGCAGCCGCAGCAGCTGGGCCAGTACGTGGTTCTGCACGGGCTCGGCGACCGCCGGGTCGGCCGGGTCGGAGCAGTCGGGCTGGTCCGCGCCGTAGCTGAGCCAGTCGCGCACGGCCGGTACGGCGGTCAGGTCGTCGCCGCGGACCATCGCGCCGACGGCGCCGCAGTGCGAGTGGCCGCAGACCACGATGTCGTCGACGCCGAGCACCTGCACGGCGTACTCGATGGTGGCCGCCTCGCCGGTGGGGCGCTCCGCGGTGTACGGCGGGACGACGTTGCCCGCGGTGCGCAGCTCGAAGAGCTGGCCGGGCCGGGCGCCCGTGATCAGGGCGGGCACGACCCGCGAGTCGGAGCAGGTGATGAACAGGACGTCGGGGGACTGGCCTTCGGCGTACCTGGCGAACTCCTCAGGGCGCTGTCCGTAGGTGCGGGCGTGGTCGATGAGGGGTTGCATGAGGGTGTTTTCCTCCTGGCGCGCAGTGGGGGCGCGTCGGACGGTCGATGACAGAGGTGGGGCTGCTGTTCCGGACTCCTCAGCAGCGGAACACCTGGAGCGCCGCCGGGGCACGGTCCGCCGGGGGTCTCGACGGCCGTGCGTGCCCGGCGCCGGCCGGGAGCTGCTCGGAGACGGACGGGACGCGCTGACTCAAAAGCGGTCGCTCGGCCGACCGGGGCTGGGGGGCGGGGGTGGTGCGGTGCCGGTCGCGGACCCGTGGGGGACCGGTCGGGTCCCCGGGTCGGCCGGTGTCGTGGCAGGTGACGGTTTCGGTGCGCGCCGCCCAGCCGGACGGGTTGGTTCCGGACTGGGCTTTGGCCACGACGTCACGGCCCGTGTGCGCGGTTGCGAAGGACGCGCCGGGTGCGAACAACTGCAGGGCGAGCAGGGCGGCGGCGAGGATCGAGATCACGGTGCCGACTGTCGTACCTCGTGACATGCGCCCCCCATCGCCCACCTCGAACGTTTTGCACGGACCAACACTTGGTCAATGGCTGGTCAAGAAAGACATTAACCCGGCAAAGTCCTTTGCAGGGTTAATTCGGTGTTTCGTGTCTGAGGAGAGCCTGAAAAGAGCGGATGGCTGGCGTGAACTCGCTCTTGACCGGGGGTACTTAGGTGTGGTTCCGCGCCTCAGCGGGCGTCGGCCAGACGTGCCGCGTCGCGCGCCAGCGCGGTCAGCCGGGAGATCGCCCGGAAGTACTTCTTGCGGTAGCCGCCGTTCAGCATGTCCTCGCTGAACAGTTGGTCGAAGGGCAGTCCGGAGGCGAGGACCGGCACCTCGCGGTCGTACAGCCGGTCCGCGAGCACCACCAGCCGCAGCGCCGTCGACTGGTCCGGCACCGGACCGACCCCGGTCAGGCACACCGCCGCGAGGCCGTCGGTCAGCGCGCCGTAGCGGCTGGGGTGGACCCGGGCCAGGTGCTCCAGCAGGTCGGGGAAGGCGTCCAGGGAGGCGCCGGCGGTGGCGTGCGCGGCCCGGGTGACCTGCGCGTCGGAGTACGGCGCCGGGGCCTCGGGCAGCCCGCGGTGGCGGTAGTCCTCGCCGTCGATGCGCAGGGTGCGGAAGTGGGCCGACAGGCCCTGGATCTCCCGCAGGAAGTCGGCCGCCGCGAACCGGCCCTCGCCGAGCTTGCCGGGCAGCGTGTTGGAGGTGGCGGCCAGGGCCACGCCCGCCTCCACCAGCCGGGCCAGCAGACTGGAGACCAGGACGGTGTCGCCCGGGTCGTCCAGTTCGAACTCGTCGATGCACAGCAGCCGGTGCCCGGACAGCGTCCGCACGGTCTGCTGGAAGCCGAGGGTGCCGACCAGGTTGGTCAGCTCCACGAAGGTGCCGAACGCCTTGCGGGACGGCTCGGCGTCGGTGGCGTGCCACAGGGAGGCCAGCAGATGGGTCTTGCCGACGCCGTAGCCGCCGTCGAGGTAGACGCCGCGGGGGCCGGCCGGGGTCTTCGGCGCCCTGCTCCGTCCGAGACCGAACAGGCCGCGCCTGCCGCCGCCCGCCGGCGCGGCCTGGCCGAGCCCGGCCGCGAAGCCCTCCAGCACCCGTACCGCCTCGCTCTGGCTGGGCTGTCCCGGGTCCGGTACGTAGGTGTCGAACCGGACCGAGTCGAACCGCGGCGGCGGCACCATCTCGGCCACCAGCCGGTCGGCGGGGACATGCGGCTCACGGGCGCACAGGGACAGCGGGGCGGTGCCCGCGGTGTCCGCTATGGGCGCGGACCCGGAGGCGGCGGGGCCGGAGGCGGGGGAGGGAGACGACACGGTTCATCATGGTAGATGCCGTGGAACACTGCACCGCATGCGACGCCTGTTCCCTGTGACCGACCAGACAGCAGCGCCGGCGGGCCCGGAGACCTTTGAGGGGGGTGACCGGGAGTGGAGCCTGGCGGAACTGGCCGCCGCGTACGCCTATCCGGAACCGGACCGCGGCCCCGGGGACGGCGGCGGCCGGGCCGGGGCGTGGCTGCGGGCCAACATGGTCTCCACGCTCGACGGGGCCGCCCAGCACGACAACCGCTCCCAGCCCATCTCCAGCGCCGCCGACATGCGGATCTTCGGCACGCTGCGGGCGCTGGCGGACGTGGTCGTCGTCGGCGCCGAGACCGTACGCCAGGAGGGGTACCGCCCGGCCCGCGCGCGTGCCGAGTTCGCGGCGGCCCGGCAGTCCGCCGGACAGGGCCCGGTGCCCGCGATCGCGGTGGTCAGCGCCGGCCTCGGCCTGGACTTCTCCCTCCCGCTGTTCACCTCGCCCCTGGTCCCCACGCTGGTCCTGACCGGCGCCGCGGCGCCCGCCGGCCGGGTCGCCGCCGCCGAGCGGGCGGGCGCCCGGGTGGTGGTGGCCGGGGACGGGGCCGGTGTGGATCCCGCGCGTGCCGTGGCCGCCCTCGCCGCGCTCGGCCACCGGCGGCTGCTGACCGAGGGCGGGCCGCGGCTGCTCGGGCAGTTCGTCGCGGCCGGAGTGCTGGACGAGCTGTGCCTGACCGTCTCCCCGCTGCTGACGGCGGGGGACGCGCAGCGGATCGCCGGGGGGCCGTCCGTCGCGGTGCCGCGGCGGTTCGAGCTGGTCTCCCTGCTGGAGGAGGAAGGTTTCCTCTTCAGCAGGTACCGGAGGGCGTGAGCACGACGCGGACGGGGCGCGACGGAGCGCGGACGAGGCGCGGCAAAATCGGAATATGTCGTTCCGTTTGGTCCGCGACGGGCACACTGGTTCCGCGGCAGTACCCGAGCGATCGCGGGGCAGGATGGTTTCGGCAGGGCCGGACACGGCTCACGGAGGGTTGGGGCCCGCGGGCCCGCGAGGGAGAAGGGGCGCCTGGTGTTCACAAGCGTATTGATGATCGAGAAGGCCCTGACGTCCGCCGACGTGGAGTTCGTCACCACCTTGCACGGGGACGAGCCCGTCTCCTTCTACGTGCTGCTCCAGCCGCGCGGCGACCAGGCGGACCGCCTGCTGCGCGCCATCGACGACATCGCGCTCGGCGAACTGGACGAGGCCGTCCGCGAGGGGGAGACACCCGAGGGCGAGGAGGCGCTGACCACGGGACAGCGGGCCCTGGAGGTGTCCCTCACCGCGCTGCGCGCCTCGGGCAACGAGGCGGTGGGCCGGCTGATCGACGACCACCCGCTGGACGTGCTGAAGGGCCTGGTGGAGGAGGTCGGCGCCGACGAGGTGATCGTCCTGACCGACCCGCACTACGTGGAGGAGTTCTTCCACCGGGACTGGGCCTCCCGGGCCCGGCACAAGGTCGGCGTCCCGGTGCTGAAGCTGTTCTCGCACAGCAAGGCGTGAACGGCCCCGCCGGTCGGCGGGCGCGCGGGGCACCGCATAGGCTGACCGCTGCACGTCCGCCGTACCGGCGCGCACCGGTACCCAGCTCAGCACGCACAGGGAGACACACATGGCACCCGGCCTGCCCACCGCCATGGACCGACCGCACTTCATCGGCATCGGCGGCGCCGGGATGTCGGGGATCGCCAAGATCCTCGCCCAGCGCGGCGCCGAGGTGGCCGGCAGCGACGCGAAGGACTCCGCGACCGCCGAGGCGCTGCGCGCGCTGGGCGCCACGGTCCACATCGGTCACGCCGCCGGGCACCTCGCCGACGACGCGAGCTGTGTCGTCGTCTCCTCCGCGATCCGCGCCGACAACCCGGAGCTGGTCCGCGCCGCCGAGCTGGGCGTCCCCGTCGTCCACCGCTCCGACGCCCTCGCCGCCCTGATGGACGGCGCGCGTCCGCTCGCGGTGGCCGGCACCCACGGCAAGACGACCACCACCTCGATGCTGGCGGTCGCCCTGTCCCACTTGGGCCTGGACCCCTCGTACGCGATCGGCGGCGACCTGGACGCGCCCGGCTCCAACGCCCTGCACGGCGACGGCGAGATCTTCGTCGCCGAGGCCGACGAGAGCGACCGCAGCTTCCACAAGTACGCCCCCGAGGTCGCGATCGTCCTCAACGTCGAACTCGACCACCACGCCAACTACGCCTCGATGGACGAGATCTACGAGTCCTTCCAGACGTTCGCCGGCCGGATCGTGCCCGGCGGCACGCTGGTGGTCTCCGCCGACCACGAGGGCGCCCGCGAACTGACCCGCCGCCTGGCCGGTACGGTGCGCACGGTGACGTACGGCGAGGCGGCCGACGCCGACGTCCGCATCCTCTCCGTCGTCCCGCAGGGCCTGAAGAGCGAGGTCACCGTCGTCCTCGACGGCACGGAGCTGACCTTCACGGTCTCCGTCCCCGGCCGCCACTACGCCTCCAACGCGGTGGCCGCCCTGGCCGCGGGCGCCGCCCTCGGCGTCCCGGCCGCCGAACTGGCCCCCGCCCTCGCCGCCTACACCGGCGTCAAGCGGCGCCTCCAGCTCAAGGGCGAGGCGGCCGGCGTCCAGGTCATCGACTCCTACGCGCACCACCCCACCGAGATGACCGCCGACCTGGAGGCGATGCGGGCGGCGGCCGGCGACGCCCGCATCCTCGTCGTCTTCCAGCCGCACCTGTTCTCCCGCACCCAGGAGCTGGCCAAGGAGATGGGCCAGTCCCTCGCGCTGGCCGACGCCTCCGTCGTCCTCGACATCTACCCGGCCCGCGAGGACCCGATCCCCGGCGTCACCAGTGACCTGATCGTCGAGGCCGCCCGCGTGGCCGGCGCCGACGTCACCCCGCTGCACGAGGCGGCCCAGGTACCGGAGGCGGTCGCGGGAATGGCACGGCCCGGTGATCTCGTTCTCACCATGGGCGCGGGCGACGTCACCGACCTCGGCCCGCTGATCCTGGACCGTCTGAACAAGCAGTAGGGAGCTGAGGACTCATGGCGTACGACGTCGAGAAGCCGGACGAGCAGTGGCGCGCGGAGCTGTCCCCGGCCGAGTACGCCGTCCTGCGGCAGGCCGGCACGGAGCCCGCCTTCACGGGTGAGTACACCGACACCAAGACCAAGGGCGTCTACTCCTGCCGCGCCTGCGGGGCGGAACTGTTCACCTCGGACACGAAGTTCGAGTCGCACTGCGGCTGGCCCTCCTTCTACGACCCGAAGGACTCCGCCGCGGTCGAGCTGATCGAGGACCGCTCCCACGGCATGGTCCGCACGGAGGTCCGCTGCGCCCGCTGCGGCTCGCACCTCGGCCACGTCTTCGAGGGCGAGGGCTACCCGACCCCGACCGACCAGCGGTACTGCATCAACTCGATCTCGCTGCGACTGGAGCCGGCCGAGAACGCGGGCTGATGCGGAACAGGTCCCTGACGCTCGGCCTCTACGGCGACGCGGAGGAACGGACGTGGGCCGTCCGGGCCGTCGAGGAGGCCGCGGCCGCCCGCGGCGCCCGGATCGTCGAGCGGACCGTCGTCCCCGCTGTCCAGGATCACGAGTACCTGGCAGACCAGTGGGCCTGGGAGCACCCGGGACAGGACCCCGGCCCCCGGGAGGCGGTGGAACTGCACGTCCGCCTGGCGTGCTCCCTGCGGGTGTGGCGGGCGGTCCGCAAGGCGGTACTCCGGAGACTCTGCCCGGAGGGCGACGGACCGCACGTGTGCCGGGTGCCCTGGTCCGCCTGAGTCGGTACGCGCATGGCTCGACAGGAGATCCGCGCCCTGCGGCCCCCGCCCATGATCACCTCTGTCATCGACGAGTCCGTGCTGCGTCGGCCGCTCGGTGGGCCGGAGACGCAAAGGAACAGTTGGAGCACCTCGCGCGCTTGGCCGGCCTGCGCAACGTGGAACTCCAGGTGGTGCCGACCGACCTCACCTGGGTCAAGAGCAGTCACAGCGGTAACGAGGGCGGCGAATGTCTGGAGATCGCCACCACCCCCGCCACCGTCCACGTCCGCGGCTCCAAGGCCCCCGCCCGCGCCCGGCTGGTCTTCCGTCCCTCGGAGTGGTCGGCGTTCATACGGTTCGCCGCCGGGCGCTGACGTTCGGGTCCGCGTGTCGTTCCGGTGGGGCGGTCACGGCCAGGTGCGGTCGATGCGGTCGGCACGTACGGCGTAGGCCGCCGGGCCGGCCTTCGCGACGGCTTCGCACATCCGATCACGGTGCGCGTGCAGCCGCTCGACCATCTCCAGGCTGCGGAGCTGCTGGTTGTCGAGGTAGAAGAGCACGGCGGCGAAGTCGTACACAGGCTGGATCTCTTTGTCGCGGGTCTTGATGCGGCCGTCCTTGCTGAGAGGGACCCAGCCCTGGCCGAGCCCGTGCCTGATCCAGACATCGTCGGCGATGTCCTGTGCGTCGAGCGGGTACACATCGCTGATGCGGTGGACGTGCCAGCCGCGCCCCCGCAGTTCCTCGGCCACACGGCGTCCGAGGTTTCGGTCGAGGAAGAATTCAGGCGGCAAGGCGCACCACGGCGCGGCACAGCGCGTCCACCTGGTCCGGCTCCATCTCGTACTCGTAGGCGATGTCCTCGACCGATTCCCCCGCCTCCCACAGGTCCGTCAGCGCCTTCACCGGTACCCGGTTGGCCTCGACGACCGGCAGACCGTGTCCGAACCGCGGATCGATGACAACAGGCGCCGTCTCCCCGTACTGCCGCAGCCGCAGGCTGCACGGGAATTCGTCACCCGCTTCCCAGGACAGGTAGCGCAAGTACTCCTCGACGACCTCGCGGATGGGTGCCTGCCCGTCCCGGGCGCGACGCAGGTCGCCCAGGCCGTGTTCGACGAAGATGTCCACCCCGTCGGTCGCGATCCGCTGGGACACCAGACCGTACGGCGTGCCGAAGGCGGCCCGCACGGCCTCGGCCGCTTCGCGGATCTCCCTCATCCGCAGTCCCAGCCCGCGCAGTGACCGCAGGACATACGCCTCCGCCACCGCGACGAAAGGCACGGACGGCTGTCCGGGACGCACCGGCTCGACTCGGTGCACCAGAGGGGCCCCCGCTGCTTCGCCCTTGAGCCAGCCGTGCAGCGTCGACTGCGGGATCTGCAGGTACGAGGACGTCTCCGACGGCGTGAGGAGCCCGTCCTCGAATCGGTCGATCACAGCCGCCCTCCTCCGTCCTGGTCCGGAACACCGCATGCTCCCACACTCAGGTTGCCATCCTGGACCGGACCGCACACGCCGCGTCCCGGCATCGGCCCGTCGGCCACAGACGGTTCAGCAGCGTGGCCACGGCCACCCGGGCCGGCCGACGCCGGGAGCGCGCCGAGCCCGTCAGCGGGCCGTGAGGTCCACGTCGGCCGTCTTGGCGTCGGTCATGTCCGCGCCCGCCACGGGCAGCGTCACCGTGAACACCGTGTGGCCCGGGGCGCTGCTCAGCTCCACCCCGCCCCCGTGGGCGACGACCAGCGACCGCACCACCGCCAGGCCCAGCCCACTGCCGCCGCGGTCGCGGGTGCGGGCCTTGTCGACGCGGTAGAAGCGGTCGAAGACCCGTGCCCGGTCGGCGGGCGGGATGCCCGGTCCCGTGTCGGCCACCTCCACCCGTGCGGTGTCCGCGTCGCGCACCACCCGCAGCGACACCTCCGTGCCGGGCGGGGTGTGCACGGCCGCGTTGGTGAGGAGGTTGTCCAGGACCTGGCGGATGCGCCCCGGGGCGAGGCGCAGCCGTACCGGCTCCGCGGGCGCCGTCACCGTCAGCTCACGCCCCGGGTGCGAGGCGCGGAACGCGTCGGCGGCCTGCCGGGCCAGGTCGGCCAGGTCGGTGTCGGCCATCCGCAGCGGGGTCTCCACCTCGGCCGCGTCCAGGCGGGCGAGGAGCAGCAGGTCGTCCAGGAGCACGCCCATCCGGGCCGCCTCGGCGCGCAGCCGGGCCAGGTGCTTCTCCCGTTCGGCGGGTTCGTTGGCCGCCGCGTACTGGAAGAGGTCGGCGTAGCCCCGTACCGACATCAGCGGGGTGCGCAGTTCGTGCGAGGCGTCGGCGACGAACCGGCGCAGGCGGCGCTCCGCCTCGGCGCGTACCGCGAGGGAGTCGTCGATGTGCTCCAGCATCGCGTTGAACGCGGTGCGCAGCTCCGCCACCTCGCGCCCGCCGTCCCGTCCGGAGTCCCGCAGCGGCAGCCGGGCCGCCGACTCGGTCAGGTCGTGCGAGGCGATGCCGTGCGCGGTGCGCGCCATGTCGCTCAGCGGCTGCAGCCCGCGCCGCAGCATCCGCCGCCCGAACACCACCAGCGCCAGCAGCGCGAGGCCGAAGGCGACGACCTGCACGGCGATCAGATGGTCCATGGTGTTCTGGACGTCGTCCAGCGGCGCGGCGCTGACCAGCACCACCCCGGGCTCCACCTCGCAGGCCCGCATCAGGTAGAAGCCCCGCCCGTCGATCAGGACGGTGCGGGTGACGTCCTGGCCGGAACCGGCCATCTCCTCGGCCAGCGCGGTCAGCGCACCCGGGTCCGAGGGCACCTCGGCGGGTCTGCGCAGGTCGGCCGAGGAGCCGGAGACGTCGTAGACGGCCGTGTACCAGCCGTAGTACGGCTTGCGCTGCACCGTGCCGTGCTCGGCCGCGTCCTTGGTCTGCACCACCTGCGCCAGCTTCATCTGGTCGACGAGCCGCGCCTCCAGGTAGTCCCGCATGTACGTGGTCAGCGCCGTGCCGACCACGGCGAACGCCAGCAGCGACAGCGCGCCCAGGCCCAGGGCGAGACGGGTGCCGAGCCGCGAGCCGTGGTAGGCCCGCCACAGCCGCCGTACCAGCCGGGCCGGCCGTATCACGGGGCCGCCCGGCGCAGCGCGTACCCGAAGCCGCGCACCGTGTGGATCAGCGGACCGCCGCCGCCCGCCTCGTCCAGCTTGCGGCGCAGCCGGCTGATGACCAGCTCGACGACGTTGGACCGGCCGCCGAAGCCGTACTCCCACACGTGGTCCAGGATCTGCGCCTTGGTCAGCACGGTCGGGGACTTGCGCATCAGGTAGCGCAGCACCTCGTACTCGGTGGGGGTCAGGGACAGCGGGGTCTCGCCGCGCCGCACCTGGCGGGTGTCCTCGTCCATCGTCAGGTCGGCCACGCTCAGCACCGAGCGCTGGAAACCGGGTCCGGCGCTGCGCCGCAGCACGGTGCGCAGCCGGGCCATCAGCTCCTCCACCGCGAACGGCTTGACCAGGTAGTCGTCACCGCCCCGGGTCAGCCCCGCCACCCGGTCGGCGACCTGGTCGCGGGCGGTGAGGAAGACCACCGGCACCTGGGTCCCCGAGCGGCGCAGCCGGTCCAGGACGCCGAAGCCGTCGATGCCCGGCAGCATCAGGTCGAGCACCACGACGTCCGGGCGGAACGCGGCGGCGGTGCGCAGCGCCTCCTCGCCGGAGCCCGCGGTGACCGCCTCCCAGCCCTCGTACCGGGCGACCGTGGCGACCAGGTCGGCGATGGGCGGGTCGTCGTCCACGACGAGGAGTCGTACTTTTTCCACCCGCCCATACTGCGTCACCCGAACCGCACAGCCGAGTCCCAGGTCATCGGCGTACCGGAATCGATAACCAGTCGAAAGCCGTCCGACAGGAAAACGACAGGGCGCGCGGGTCAAGCTCAGGGGCGTGACCACTGCCCCACGCGCTCCCCATGTCGTCCAGCCGCCCCCCGCACCGGCGCTCCGCCCCCGGGTGGTGGCCCGCACCGGCCTGTACGCGTTCCTCGCCGCCAACGCGGCCGTCGTCGCCGTCCTCTTCGTCCAGGGCGGCTTCGCCTCCAACGCGCTGATCGTGCTGGGCCGCCTGGCCGGGCTCTACGGCGCCCTGTTCATGGCGTTCCAGCTGCTGCTGGTGGCCCGGCTGCCCTGGCTGGACCGCCGCATCGGCATGGACCGGCTGACCTCCTGGCACCGCTGGACCGGCTTCGGCGTGCTGTGGACGCTGCTCGCCCATGTCGTGTTCATCACCTTCGGGTACGGCCAGGGGTCCGGGATGGACCCGCTGAACCAGCTCGTCGACCTCGCCGAGACCGTCGAGGGCGTGCTGCGGGCGGTGGTCGCCTTCGCGCTGCTGATCGTGATCGGCGGCGCCTCGGCCCGTGCCGCGCGGCGCCGGATGGCGTACGAGACCTGGCACTTCCTGCACCTGTACACGTACGTCGCGGTGGTGCTGGCCTTCACCCACCAGGTCGCCGTCGGGACCAGCTTCGCGACCTCGTCGTGGGGGACGGCGTACTGGTACGTCCTGTGGGGCGCCGCGCTGGGCGCGGTGTTCGCCGGGCGGCTCGCGCTGCCGCTGTGGCGCAACTGGCGGCACCGGCTGCGCGTCACGGCCGTCGTACCGGAGAACGACCAGGTCGTGTCCGTGTACGTCACCGGACGGGACCTGGACCGGCTGCCCGCGCGGGCGGGGCAGTTCTTCCTGTGGCGGTTCCTCACCCGGGACCGCTGGTGGCAGGCCAACCCCTTCTCGCTGTCCGCCGCGCCCGACGGCCGCACCCTGCGGCTCACCGTCAAGACGGCCGGCGACGGGACGGCCGCGCTACGGCACCTCGAGCCCGGCACCCGGGTCTTCGCCGAGGGCCCCTACGGCGCCTTCACCGCGCTGCACCGCACCCGGCCGGACGCCGTGCTCATCGCGGGCGGCGTCGGCGTCACGCCGATCCGGGCGCTGCTTGAGGAGCTGGACGGCCACGCCGTCGTCGTCTACCGGGTCACCGCCGACCGGGACGCGGTCCTGTACGACGAACTGCGCGACTTCGCCGCCGCCAAGGGCGCCGAACTGCACCTGGTGACCGGGCCGCCGGTACCCGACCGGCTGGCCCCGGCCGAACTGGCCCGGCTGGTCCCCGACCTCACCGGCCGCGACGTCTTCCTGTGCGGACCGCCGCCCATGATGAACGCCGTCCTGGGCAGCCTGCGCGAACTGGGCGTGCCCGGGCCGCAGATCCACTTCGAGCGCTTCAGCCTGGCCGGCTGAGGCGGCGACGAGAGACGAGAGCATCGCCGTGAAACGAGCCATTCCCGTCCTGGTCCTCAGCGTCGCGGGGCTGATCCCCGTGTGGCGGTACGCGCCGTCCACCGAGACGACGACCACGACGACGACCACGACCACCGAGGCCGCTCCCGCCCCGACGCCCACGGTGTCCTCCTCGGGCGGCAGCGCCGAGCGGACCGTCACCGGTTCGACCGTGAACACCGAGAAGGGGCCCGTCCAGGTCCAGGTGACCTTCGAGGGCGAGCGGATCACCGCCGTCACCATGCTCCAGCAGCCGAACCACCCGCAGACCACGGCCGCCGTGCCGCAGCTCGTCGAGGAGACCCTCCAGGCGCAGAGCGCCGACATCGACACCGTCTCCGGCGCCACCGTCACCAGCGACGGCTACAAGGAGTCCCTCCAGGCCGCCCTCGACGCGAGCGGCACCTGAGGTGCGGCGCGTCGAGCACGTCATGGGGTTCCCGGTCTCCCTGCGGGTGGACGACGAGGACGTCCCCGAGCGGGCCGTCGACGCCGTCTTCGCCTGGCTGCGCGAGGTCGACGCCCGGTTCAGCCCCTTCCGGGCCGACAGCGAGGTGTGCCGGCTGGACCGGGGCGAGTCGTTCCGGACGAGCGACGACCTGCGCGAGGTGCTCGCGCTGTGCGAGGAGTACCGGGCGGCCACCGGCGGCGCGTTCGACGCCCGGCTGCCGGGGCGGGGGCTCGACCCCTGCGCGGTGGTCAAGGGCTGGTCGGTGCAGCGGGCGGCCGGACTGCTGACGGCGGCCGGGGCACGCCGCTTCTGCCTCAACGCCGGCGGTGACGTGGTCGCCGCCGGCGGCCCCTGGCGGGTGGGGATACGGCACCCCGAGCATGCCGACCGGCTGTGCGCGGTGCTCGGCGTCACCGACGCGGCGGTCGCCACCTCCGCCCGCTACGAGCGCGGCGACCACATCCTCGACGGGCGTACCGGGGCACCGGCGACCGGCCTGCTCAGCCTGACGGTGGTGGCCCCGACCCTCACCGAGGCCGACCCGGTCGCCACCGCCGCCTTCGCCCTGGGCCCCGAGGGCGTCGGCTGGGCCGCGGCGCGGGCGGGCTGCGAGGTGTTCGCGGTGGACGCGGAGCGCCGGGTCCTGCGCTCGCCGGGGCTGCCGGTGGCGGAACCGGACCGGCGGGCGGTGGCGTGACGGGCCGGGAGCCGGGCGGCCGGGAGCGGCGCGGGGCGACGGGCGGGAGGGCGGCGGCGTAACGGCCCGCGGGCCTGGGCAGGTGAGCGGGGCGGGCGCGTCTAGACTCACCCGGCAGCCGCGCCCGCGACTGCCCGTACGACCTCTGGCCAATACTTCCCGCACTTCCCGGAATGTCCGCCCCACCCGAAGGGTATTCGGCGCTTTGATACGGATGGAATCAGTCACCAAGCGGTACCCGGACGGCACGGTGGCGGTGGACCGGCTGTCGCTGGAGATACCCGACCGCTCGATCACGGTCCTGGTCGGTCCCTCGGGCTGCGGCAAGACCACGACCCTGCGGATGATCAACAGGATGGTCGAGCCCAGCGAGGGCACCGTCCTCCTCGACGGCGAGGACGTCACCCGGCAGCCCGTCACCACCCTGCGCCGCTCCATGGGGTACGTCATCCAGAACGCCGGCCTCTTCCAGCACCGGACGATCGTCGACAACATCGCCACCGTGCCCCGCCTGCTCGGCTGGAGCAAGCGCAAGGCCCGCGACCGGGCGGCGGAGCTGATGGAGCGGGTCGGCCTCGACCCCTCCCTCGCCGAGCGCTACCCGTACCAGCTCTCCGGCGGCCAGCAGCAGCGCGTCGGCGTGGCCCGGGCGCTCGCGGCCGACCCGCCGGTGCTGCTGATGGACGAGCCGTTCTCCGCCGTCGACCCCGTGGTCCGCAAGGGCCTCCAGGACGAACTCCTGCGCATCCAGGAGGAACTGGGCAAGACCATCGTCTTCGTCACCCACGACATCGACGAGGCCGTCAGACTCGGCACGATGGTCGCGGTGCTGCGCGAGGGCGGTCGCCTCGCCCAGTACGCGCCCCCGGCCGAACTGCTCTCCGACCCCGCCGACGCCTTCGTCGAGGACTTCCTCGGCGCCGACCGGGGCGTGCGGCGGCTGTCCTTCTTCCCCTCCGCCGGCCTGGAGCTGACGACCGTCCCGGTGGTGCCGGTGGACGCCACCGCCAAGCGGCTCGGCGCCGCCGCGAAGTCCCCGTACGTGCTGGTCACCGACGTCGACGGCCGCCCGCTCGGCTGGAGCGAGCCGCGCGGCCTCACCCCGGGCGACATCGACCCGGCGCGACTGCTGCCGTACGGGCGGCCGTTCACGCCCGGCACCGACTCGCTGCGCGCCGCCCTGGACTGCGCGGTGCTGTCACCGACCGGCTGGGCCGTCGCCGTGGACGCCGACGGCAAGGTCACCGGCGTCGTCTCGCAGACGGCCATCGGCGACGCCGTCCGCGCCGCGCACGCGGGACACGCCGCGACCGCCACCGCCACCGGAGCCGCGTCGTGAACGGCTTCTTCGACATCCCCAGCGACCTCCAGAACACCTGGCCCGGGCTGATCGGCCTGCATCTGCGCGAGGCCCTGCTGCCGGTCCTGGCGGGACTGGTCCTCGCCCTGCCGCTGGCCCAGCTCTGCGTCCGCTTCCGCTGGCTGTACCCGCCGGTGCTCGGCGTGACGACGGTCCTCTACGCCATCCCGTCCCTGGCCTTCTTCGTCGTCCTCATCGACTACACCGGCCAGACCGAGCTGACCGTGATGATCCCGCTGGCCGTCTACAGCCTGGTCGTCCTGGTCCCGGCCATCGTCGACGGCGTCCGCTCGGTCCCGCGGGAGACCCTGGCCGCCGCGACGGCGATGGGCTTCGGACCCGTACGGCGCTACGCGCGGGTGCAGTTGCCGATCGCCGTACCCGCGATCGTGGCGGGCCTGCGGGTCGCCGTCGTCTCCAGCATCTCGCTGGTCAGCGTCGGCGCCCTCATCGGCAACCAGGGCGCCCTCGGCAACCTGCTGGCCGCCGCGCAGAAGTACGACCGGCCCGAACTGGCCGCCAACTCCGTCATCACCACGGCCCTGCTGGCGATCGCCTGCGACGCGGCCCTGGTCGGACTGCGCGCCCTGCTGACCCCGTGGATGCCGCGCGGCACCCGCACCCGCACCCGGCGCCCGGTGGCGGTGGCCGAGTGAACGTCCTGGAGTTCGTCAACGCCTTCTTCAGCGACAGCGCCCACTGGCACGGCTACGACGGCATCCCCGAGCGCCTGCTGGAACACGTCCAGTACTCGCTGCTGGCCCTCGGCCTCGCCGCCCTGATCGGCCTGCCGGTCGGCCTGGTCACCGGGCACACCGGGCGCGGCGGCAACGCGCTCGCCCTCGTCGCCACCGCCGCCCGCGCGCTGCCCAGCTTCGGACTGCTGGTGCTGATCGTCATCACGATGGGCTTCGGACTGCTGCCGGTGATGATCCCGCTGGTCGTCCTCGCCGTCCCGCCGATCCTGGTCACCACCTACGAGGCGGTCCGCTCCGTGGACCCCGCCCCGGTGGACGCCGCCCGCGGCCTGGGCATGCGCGAGTCCCGCGTCCTGCTCCAGGTCGAACTGCCGGTCGCCCTGCCGCTGATCCTCAGCGGACTGCGCTCGGCGGCCATCCAGATCGTCTCGACGGCCACCATCGCCGCGTACGTCAGTCTGGGCGGCCTCGGCCGGTACATCGTCGACGGGCTCTACCAGCGCGACTACGAGAAGGTGGTGGGCGGGGCCACGCTGGTGGCCGCCCTGGCCCTGGTCACGCTGGCCCTGTTCTGGGCGGCCGGCCGGCTGGCGGTGTCACCGGGGGTCCGCGGGCGCTGAGCCGCCGGAGGCCGCCGCCGGGCTCCTGGCCGGGGCGGTGTCCGGCTCCCGGAGCGTCAGGAAACCGTAATCAGAACGCTCTTGACTGACCGAGAAGCGGCGGGATGGGATCGGTGAATGACTTCCACGGCACGAAGCAGCAGGTCCAGGACGAGGCACACCGGTGCGGCGGCCGTCGCGCTCACGGCCGCGGCGGCGCTGCTCGCGGGCTGTTCCTCCGGCGGCGACGGCGGCGACAACCCCCTGGACGGGGAGAAGGCGAAGGCCGGCACGGTGGTCGTCGGCTCCAACAACTTCGCCGAGAGCACCCTGCTCGCCGACATCTACGGCGAGGCGCTCGAGGCCAAGGGCATCGAGGTCACCTACAAGCACAACATCGGCAGCCGCGAGACGACCTACGGACTGATGAAGAACGGTTCCGTCACCGTCCTGCCCGAGTACAACGGCTCGCTGCTCGCCTACCTCGACGCCGACGCCGAGCAGACCTCCGCCGAGGCGGTGAACACGGCGGCCAAGGCCGCGCTCGACAAGAGCCTGACGCTGCTGGAGTCCTCGCCCGCCGAGGACAAGGACTCGGTGAGCGTCAACGCCGCGACGGCGAAGAAGTACCAGCTCACCTCGGACTCGACGCTCGCCGACCTGAAGGACGTCGCCCCGGAGCTGGTGATCGGCGGCTCGCCCGAGTTCCAGACCCGGCGGCAGGGGCTGAAGGGCCTGGAGTCGCAGTACGGGCTGAAGTTCAAGTCGTTCAAGGCACTGGACGCGGGCGGTCCGCTGACCCAGGCGGCGCTGACCGAGAACACCGTCCAGGCCGCGGACATCTTCACCACGGACCCGACCATCGTGAAGGAGGAGTTCGTCGTCCTGAAGGACCCGGACAACTTCTTCGGCTTCGCCAACGTCACCCCGCTGGTCAACAAGGAGGGGCTCTCCGAGGAGGGCGTCACCGCCCTGAACGCGGTCTCCGCCGCGCTGGACACCGAGACGCTCCTCGACCTCGACGCCCAGGTGCAGCTGGAGAAGAAGGACCCGCTGGACGTGGCCAGGAGCTGGCTGGCGTCGGTGAACCTGGACTGACCCCGGTCAGCCGCCCGCCGCGGCGATCAGCTCGTCGACCAGGGCGATCAGCACGTCCCGTGAGGAGGTCCGCTCGCGTGCGTCGCACAGCAGCACCCGGACGTGGTCCGGCAGCGCCAGCGCGTCGCGGATCTCCTCCGGCGGATACGGGTGCTCCCCGTGGAAGCCGTTGACCCCGACGACGAACGGGATGCCCCGCCGCTCGAAGAAGTCGATGGCCGCGAAACTCGACTCGGGTCTGCGCACGTCGAGCAGCACGACCGCGCCCAGGGCACCGATCGCCAGGTCGTTCCACATGAACCAGAACCGCTGCTGCCCCGGCGTACCGAACAGGTACAGCACCAGGTCGTCGCCGACGGTGATCCGGCCGAAGTCCAGCGCCACCGTGGTGGACCGTTTCTCCTCGATGCCGGCGAGGTCGTCGACGCCGAGGCCCGTCATGGTGAGCGGTTCCTCGGTGCGCAGCGGGGCGATCTCGCTGACCGACCCGACCATGGTGGTCTTGCCGACGCCGAAGCCGCCGGCGATGAGGATCTTCACCGCGTCGGGGGCGGCGGGTGCCGCCGCCCCGGTGTGGTCAGAGCCGGCCAAGACCTTCCCTCACTTTCCTCAGCACTTCCAGGTCGGCGGTGGTGTGCGACACCGCGTGCGGCGCCCGCGCGGTGATCCGGCCGTCCTCCAGCAGGTCGCAGAGGAGGATGACCACCACGCTCACCGGCAGGTCGAGCAGGGCCGCCAGCTCCGCCACGGCGACGGGCTCGGCGCACAGCCGCAGGATGCGGGCGTGCTCCGGCTGGCCCCGCGCCGCCCGCTCGGGCGGCGGGTGCACCGCGGTCACCGTCGTGATGAGGGTGAAGTCGGCGCGGCTGGGCCGGGTCCGCCCGCCGGTCAGGGCGAACGGCCGGACGAGCCGGCCCTCCGCGTCGCCTTCCCTCATGTCACTCGCCGGCGGCCGTGCCGGACCGGGGGGCCGCGCTGAGGTGCTCGCCGATCCTCTTCACCAGCATGTTCATCTGGTACGCCACCACACCGACGTCCGCGTTCGGACCGGTGAGCACCACGAGGTGGGCGCCGGGACCGGCGGAGGTGAGGATCAGGTAGCTGTTGGCCATCTCGATCAGCGCCTGGCGGACCGGGCCGCCCCGGAAGTCCATGCTGACGCCCTTGCTGAGGCTCATCAGGCCCGAGGCGGTCGCCGCGAGCCGTTCCGCGTCGTCGCGCGGGAAACCGGTGGACTTGCTGACGACCAGCCCGTCCTCGGAGAGCACGACGGCCTGGTTGACGTCGGCGACCCGCTCCACGAGTCCGGTGAGCAACTGGTCCAGCTGGGTGTGGGTGGCGGGCGTGGGGCGTGTCATGGCGTGTCCTTCGTGAGCGGGCGGCGGGCGGAACCCGGGAGGCGGCCGTCCCGCTCCTCGGGCTCCTCGTCACGCGCCTGGAGCGTGCCGCGCTGGAAACCGGCGAGGGAGGCGGCGGCGCGCTCGGCGGTGAAGTCGGGGTAGCTGTCGTCGTCCCCGGGCGCCGTGGCGGTCCCGCCGGGGGAGCCGGGCGGCTCCTCGCGCAACTCGGCGGCGAGGCTCGTCTGGGGGACGCGGCGGGGGAGGGGGGAGGGGACGCCGTTCGCCGGGCGGGGGGCGGCGGGGGCCTGGGGCTGTGCGGGGGACGGTGCGTCGGTGGGGGCGGGGGTGGGTGCGGACGCGGACGCGGACGCGGGTGAGGGCGCCGGGGATGTCGTGGTGCCGGCCGGAGTGGTCGGCGCGTCGGGAGAGGCGGGCGAGGCGGAAGTGGCAGGAGTGACAGAAGTGGCAGGAGTGGCGGGAGTGGCAGGAGTGGCAGGAGTGGCGGGAGCGACCGAAGAGGCGGGAGCGGCCGACGTGTCGGGAGTGGCGGGCAGTTCCCGCACCACTATCTCGTGCGGCAGGAGCACGATCGCCGTGGTGCCGCCGAACGGCGAGGGGCGCAGGGTGACCGTGATGCCGTGCCGGTGGGCGAGCCGGGCGACGACGAACATGCCGAGCCGCAGGTCGCCGGCGAGGGCCACCACGTCGAACTGCGGCTCCACCGACAGCTGCTCGTTGAACGAGACGTAGTCCTCCTCGGACAGCCCCAGCCCCCGGTCCTCGATCTCGACGGCCAGCCCCTTGGCCACCATCGACGCCCGCACCCCGACCGGAGCGGGCGCCGGCGAGTACGCGGTGGCGTTGTCGATCAGCTCGGCCAGCAGGTGGATCACGTCGGCGACCGCGGGCGGCGCCAGGTACACCTCCTCGCCGCCCCCCTCGACGTACTCGGTGGACACCTCCACCCGCTGGTACTCGGCGACCTCGCCGACCGCGCCGCGCAGGATGTCGATCAGCGCGACCGGCTCCCGCCAGCTGCGCCGCGGCTGCTCGCCGCTGATGATGACCAGGTTCTCCTCGTAGCGGCGCAGCTGGCTGGCCACCGAGTCCAGTTCGTAGAGCCCCTTGAGGACCTCGGGGTCGGTGTGGCGGCGCTCCAGCGCGTCGAGCTTGCCGAGCTGCATGTTGACCAGGTTCTGGCTCTGCCGGGCGATGCCGAGGATCACCTTCTGGAAACCCCGCCGGGTGTCGGCGAGTTCCACGGCGGTGTGCACGGCGGTGCGCTGCGCGGCGTTGAACGCCTGGGCGACCTGGCCGAGTTCGTCGCGCCCGTAGTCCAGCGGCGGGGTCGCCGACTCCACGTCGACCGTCTCGCCCCGCTCCAGCCGGGCCACCACGTCGGGCAGCCGCTCCTCGGCCAGGCTCAGGGTGGCCCGCCGCAGACCGGTGAGCCGCCGGGACAGCGAGCGGGTGATCCGCCAGGACACCACCACGCACAGCAGCAGGGCGAGCAGCCCGCCCGCGCTCAGCCAGCCCACCGTGAGCAGCAGCCCGCGCGCCTCCTCCGCGCTGCGGTCGAGCAGTTCCGTCGTCTGCCCCCGGACCAGCGCCGCGTACCGCAGGGAGACCTCGTCGAAGGCGGCGGTCCACCGGTCGCGCGCGTCCGGCAGCGGGATCGTGTCCTGACCGCCCGCGGAACGCGCCGCGAGCACCTGGTCCTCGACCGACTCCACGGTCCTCCACGCGTCGCTGGCGAGGATGCTCTCCACCTGCGTCTTCGCCGCGCCGCGCAGCGAGGACATGATCTGGTCCCGGACCAGCCAGCGACGGGTGTGCACGGCCTGGGAGAACGCGGCCCACTCCGCCTCGTCGAGCCGTCCGGAGGGCCAGGCCAGGGTGAGGAGGGCGTCCTCCCGGGAAGTCAGTTCCGCCGCGTGTTCCAGCGCGATCAGCGGGCCGGCCCGTGAGGTGAGGTCGCCGTCGTTGACCTGGGACAGTTCCTGGAAGGCGTGTATCTGCTCGTCGATGATCGAGGAGTACTGGTCGAGTGCCTGTTCGGGGGAGATGTCGGTGGGCTCGTCGACCTGGTCGCGGTAGTACTCCAGGCTGCCGAGCGAGCCGAGTACCGCGTACAGCCGCTCCGAGACCCGGGCGGGGGCCTGCCGGATGGTGTCGGTCTGCGCGACCAGCTCGGCCACCGCCGCGTCCGTCTCCTCGCGCCGCGCCTCCAGTTCCGCCCGGGAGCCGCCGGGGGTGGCCAGCCAGGCCGCCGAGACGCCGCGTTCGCGCTGGAGGGCGAGGGCGGCCTCGGTGCCCATCGCCCCGGTGGCCTGGCTCAGCCGGGTCTGCGACCGCAGCTCCAGTCCCTCGGAGAGCATCCGGTTCGTCGTCACGCCCCACATCACGGCCAGGGTGGCGCTCGGGACGAGTGCCAGGAGGATGAGGGAGAGGCGTATGGAGCCGAGGTGGCCGAGGCGGCGCGGGGCACCGGTCCGTGCAGACATCGTCGTCCTAGGCGATCGGGGAGGAGGGGCGGCGGGGAGCGGACGCGAGGGGCAGGGGGCACCGGTTCACGGGGCGGACCACGGGGCGGTTCACGCGGTGGTAGACGGGCTGGACCACGCGGGGGTCGGCGGGCTGGACCACGCGGGGGCCAGCGGGACGGGCCACGCGGGGGCGGGCGGGGCGGACCACGTGGTGGTCGGCGGGGCGGTTCACCGGGTGCCGTTCGCGGCGAAGCGCCCGACCGAGTCCGCGTTGGCCTTGGTGACGAACGCGGGCCCGGTGAGCACGGGCTCGGCGCCGCCGCCGCTGACGTTGCCGTTGGTGCGGTACAGCCAGAGCGCGTCCACCGCGAGATAGCCCTGGAGGTAGGGCTGCTGGTCGACCGCGAACTGCACGTCCCCGCGCTTGACGGCGGCGACCAGGTCCTTGTCGAGGTCGAAGGTGGCGACCCGGGCCCGGCTGCCCGCGTCCTTGACCGCCCTGACGGCGGTGAGCGCGTACCGCGCGCCGTTCATGACGACCTCGTCGATGCGGGTGTCCTGCCGCAGCCGGGCGGCGACGGCGTCCCGTACCGCCTCCATGTCCGTGCCCTCGACGTAGAGCATCTCGGTCAGGCCGTCGAAGGTCTTCTTCACCCCGGCGCAGCGGGCCTCCAGCGCGACGTTGCCCCGCTCGTGGATGACGCACAGGGTGTGTTCGGCCTCAAGAGCGTCGAGCTTGTCGCCGACGGACCGGCCGGCCACGCCCTCGTCCTGTCCGAAGTACGACAGCAGGCCCGCGGAGCGCCAGGCGTCCATTCCGGAGTTGAGCCCCACGACGGGTATGCCCGCCTTCCGCGCCTCGGCGACCGGTCCCTTCATCGCCCCCGGCTTGGCCAGGGTCACGGCGATGCCGTCGACCCGGTCGCCGATCGCGTCCCGGACCAGTTCGGCCTGGCCCGCCGTGTCGGCGTCGCCGGCGTACGTCAGGTCGATGCCGTCCTTGGCCGCGGCCGCCTCGGCGCCCTTGCGCACCAGGTCCCAGAAGGCGTCACCCTCGTCGCCGTGGGTGACCAGGGCGATCCTCGTCCGGTCGCCGCCCGGCCCGGCGCCGTGCGAGGTGGCCTCGCCGTCCGCGCCGGTGCCCGCGCAGCCGGCCGAGAGCAGGCAGACCGCGGCCATCAGGGCGGCGAGGCGCGACCGCGCGGACGGGGCGAACGGCGGGGGAGAAGTGTTCATGGGGGTGCGGCACCTCGCTGAGCGGCCGAGCAGGAGGAACAGGGCGAGGAGCCACCGTCGTAGGACGACCTGTGCGCCAACTGGGTGAGTCTCGCTGGGCCGGAGCCAATCGCGTGTGACCACCGGTAGTCAAGTGACCAACGATCCGCCGGGGTCCGTCACTACCGCATCGTGACCATTCGCCCGCCGCCGGCCCGCCGCCCGATCGCCTCCCCAGCACCGTCCGCGAGCCGCCCGCGAACCGTCTGCGGGTCGTCCGCGAGCCCCCGCCCGGCGTCCGCGAGCCGCCCGCCCGGCGGCCGACGGGCGACTGGGCGGGCTCCGTAGGCCGCGACGGCGCGGGATCCCGTCGGCGAGGAGCGCCTCGGGATCCCGTCGCCACACGCCGGCTCAGGCCGTCCCACCGGCCCCCGCCGCACACCGGCCCCCGCCGCACACCGGCCCCCGCCGCACACCGGCTCAGGCCGTCTCGCCGGCCCCCCGTTCGAAGGGGCGTGGGACGGACTCGGACCGGACGGCCCGCTTCCGGCGGCGTCGGCGGCGCGGTTCCTGGTCCGGCAGCCAGCCGAAGGCGAGACAGCTCCCGACGACTCCGAGCAGCAGTCCGATGACGAATCCGCCGAGGTTCGAGGTGAGCCACGTGCCCAGGGAGACCAGGACGCCGACGATCGAGTAGAAGAGGCGCTGGGCCGGGTTGACGAGGAGCAGCAGCCCGCACAGCAGCATCACCGTCGGGAGCAGGTAGCCCGCCACGCCCTGCGGGCCGATGTGCAGCACGACCTTCAGCGACGCCTTCATGGTGAACCACACCTCCGCCCCGCCCAGCAGGAGCAGCAGCCCGCCCCAGAAGGGACGCCGGGACCGCCAGTGGCGGAAGGCGGCCCGTGCTCCCGTACGCCGGTCGTCCGTCATCAGCAGCCCGACTCGCTGAACCGCAGCTTCAGGCCGGGCAGCTTGAACACGGCGGCGGTGGTGGCGTAGTTGGTCTGGCGCAGTTTGTCGATGTGCACGGTGTCGGCCTGCTGGCTGAACACGCCGATCGGACCGCGGCCCTTGGACCCGGCCTTGTCCAGGGTGCTGGCGTCGTTGCCGATCTCGATGTTGTTGAACGAGGCGTCGCCCGACAGGAACGTGGAGTCGGTGGTCAGGTCGCTCGCGGACACCCGGGTGCCGCTGTCGCCCGCCGTGATCAGCAGGTTGGTACCGCCCAGGTCGACGCTCTGGCACAGCTTGGTGAGCTTCGCGTCCTTGATCACGGAGGTGACGACCAGCACATCACCGCCGGTGTCCCCGGCGTTCGGACTGCCCTCGGCCATGTGGTCGAGACCGCCGAACTGGGCGAAGCCGGTGCCGTCCAGCTCCGTGGCGGTGACGGTGAAGGGCATGCCGGAGATGGCGAACTGCACCCCCAGCGCGCCCTGGGCGGTGAGGACGGCCAGCGTGGCGGTGACCGCGGCGGCCGGCACCGCCATCACCGCGGCCCGGCGCAACCGGACCCGGCCGCGTCTCGGGCCCGGACTGTCGGGGGTCTGGTCGGCGGTCGGGGTGGGTTCCGAGGACGGGGCCATGTCTGCTCCAGAGGCATAGTCGATGCGGATCGGGCTGAGACGGCACGTTGTCCTGGCGCGGACAGCGGCTGGTGCGGTGCCCTCCGCCCAACTCCCGGCGGCCGCGCGGATTTCCGGGTTACGCACCAGTAACCGAGGGGGAAGTTACCGGTGGTTACGCCCGGCGGTCAAGCACGTTGTGGGTAAAGAGTGGGGGTTGTGTGCCCGTCGGCGCCGCCGGCCCCCGCCGGCTCCGGCCGAACCGTCTTCCGGTACGTCGACTCGTGCGCGATGTATTGACGTCGGCCGCCCGTCGGTTCTAGAACTTCCCCTGTTTCCCGGATCCGTGGCGCCGGATCCGTTTCCGCGGCACCCGTCCGCGTTCCCGGACAGCCCGGCCCATCGCGAGGCACCGCCCCACGCCCCGCCGTGCCGCCGCGGCTGCTCTCGTACGAGCGGCCCGCCCCGCCCCGCCCCGTGGCGCGGCGCGGTCGCCCGCCTCTCGGTCCGTCACGTACGGAGAAGGCGTCACGGACCGATGACGGCGGCGGGACGTTCCACGCGCGTCCCGTCGCCCCGCGCCACCCCACGCACCGGTGCGCACGCCGGCACACGTACGGGCACACGTACGGGCACACGCACGGGTGCGTGCTTTCGCGGACGGTACCGGCACGACGTACCACGTACGACGCACGACGCGTTCCGCACCGCCGCACCACCGCACCTCCACATCCAGGGCACGACCTCCCCCGAACCGGAGAAGAGGTACCCGCATGCGTACACGCACCCTCCTGGCCCTCACCGCGGCCGTCGCCGCGCTGTCCGTTCCCACGGCCTTCACCGCCGTCGCCGCCGACACCACCGGGGCGGCCGCGGCTTCCGTGCTCACCACCGGTTCCGTCGGCGGCACGGCCGTCGCGGTGGGGGAGGCCCTCACCGCCCCGCTGGAGAGCGGCAGCAACGCCACCTTCTACTCCAGCGCCACCGGCACGTCCGGTCTCTCCTGCACGTCCTCGCAGTTCGCGGCCACCGTCACCGGCAACCCGACCGCGCCCGGTACGGCCACCGAGTCGGTCACCGCGCACACCTTCGACGCCGCCAGTTGCAGCACCAACGTCACCGGTGTGCTCGGCGTCAACCAGATCAGCCTCGGCAACCTGCCCTACACCGCCACCGTGGCCTCCGACGGCACGCTCACCGTGGCCCCGCCGAGCGGCTCCACCGTCAGAGCGACGGTCGCCCTGCGCACCCTGCTGGGCACCGTCAACTGCGTCTACGAGGCGCCCTCCCTGTCCGGTACGGCGAGCAACGACGACAACGGCATCCACTTCACCGACCAGCACTTCACCAAGGTCTCCGGTTCGGCGCTCTGCTTCGCCAACGGCTACTTCACGGCCGACTACGCCCCGGTGACGACGTCCGGCGGCGGGACGGTCTTCGTCAACTGACCCTCCCGTCCGAGCACGGTCACGCGGCACGCGCGCGTGCGGTCCGGCCGGCGCCGGGACCCGTCCCCGGAGGCGCCGGCCGGCCCGCGACCTCGTCAAACGGGCTGATGGCAGGGTGAGTTATTGTCTGCTGCGGGTCAGAACACACGGCATGACCCGTTCGGTTCCAGCCCAGGAGTGTCCATCCGATGGCGAGGCAGTTACGCGCCGAGCAGACCCGCGCGACGATCATCGCGGCCGCCGCCGACCTGTTCGACCGTCAGGGCTACGAGTCGACCAGCCTGAGCGACATCGTGCAGCACGCGCGCGTGACCAAGGGCGCGCTGTACTTCCACTTCGCGGCCAAGGACGACCTCGCCCAGGCCATCATGGAGTTGCAGTCCAGGACTTCGCGCCGGATGGCCCGGGAGATGGACGGCCGGGGCTACTCCTCCCTGGAAGCCCTGATGCGGCTCACCTTCGGCGTCACCCGGCTCTCCGTCGAGGGCCCGGTGCTACGGGCCGGGCTGCGGCTCGCCACCGCGGGCGTGCCGGTACGCCCGCCGCTGCGTCACCCCTTCACCGAGTGGCTGGAACTGGCCTCCACCCGGCTGGTCGGCGCGGTCGAGGAGTCCGACATCCATCCGGACATCGATGTCGAAGCCGTCGCCCACAGCTTCGTCTGCTCCTTCGTCGGCACCCGTGTCGTGGGCCGCACCCTGGAACCCGTCGCACGCCAGCCCCGCCGGGTCGCCGAGATGTGGCGGCTGCTGATCCGGGCGCTGGTGCCGGTGACCCGCCGTCCCCACTACGCCCGTCTCGCGGTGCGCCTGGAGCGGGAGCCGAGCCCCTTGTGACCGCCGCGCTACCGTGAGCCGCATGCCCGAGACCCCGTCGCCGCCCGATCCGCGGTCCGCCCCGCCGCCCGTCCTGCTCGCCGACGAACCCGGTTCCTTCCCGCACTCCGTGCTGGCCGAACGGCACCCGGCGATCATCCGGCAGGTGCGGGAGAACCTCCCCTACGGCCCCGACCGCCGCCGCGCGCTCGACGCCCTGCTGGACGACTGCCTGCGCGGCGGCATCGAACCCCCGGACGCCGGCACCGGCGCCGACGACCACGACCGGTGGGCGGCCTGGGGGCTGGGCGAGTACACCGGGCGCTCCTGGTTCCAGGTGCCGTGGCTGTGGTCGGAGAGCTACTTCTACCGCCGGCTCCTCGACGCGACCGGCTGGTTCGGCCCCGGTCCCTGGCGCGGCATCGACCCCTTCCGCCCGGTCAAGCTCGCCGAACTGGACGCCCCGGAGACGGCCGCTGAACTGGCCGCGCTCGACGGTCTCACCGGGCTTTCGGCGCAACGGCGGGCGGACGCCCTGCTGCACGGCTCCCTCTGGGGCAACCGCGCCGACCTGGGCTTCCGCCTCTCCGCCCCGGCGGCCGGAACCGGAGCCGACGTCCCGCCCCTGGTCGCCGACGACAGCGCACGCCTGTGGGCACTGCTGCCGCCCTCCGCCTGCGGCGCGGGCGGTACGGGCACCCTGTGCCTGGTCGCCGACAACGCCGGCCGCGAACTCGTCCCCGACCTGCTCCTCATCGACCACCTCCTCACCCACGGACACGTCACGCGCGCGGTGCTGCACGTGAAGCCGTACCCGTACTACGTCTCCGACGCCACGCCCGCAGACGTGCTGGACGCGGTACGGCGGCTGACCGGAGCGGAGGGCGCCGCCGCCGGGTGCGGGCGCCGGCTGTGGTCCGCCCTGGCCGACGGCCGTCTCACCGTCCGCGCCCACCCCTTCTCCTGCGCCCCGCTGCCCTATTCCGACATGCCGGACGACCTGCGCGCCGAATTCGCCGCCGCGACGCTCACCGTGTTCAAGGGCGACCTGAACTACCGGCGGCTGGTCGGCGACCGGCGGTGGCCGCCGGCCACGCCGTTCGCCGACGTCACCGCCTACTTCCCCGGCCCGGTGGCCGCGCTGCGCACCCTGAAGTCCGACGTGGTCACCGGTCTGGCCCCCGCCACGGAGGCCGCGCTCGTCGCCGCCGAGCAGCAGCGGTGGCGCACGAGCGGCACGCACGCGCTGATCCAGGTACGGGGCTGAGCCGGGACCGGAACCGGAGCCGATTCCAGAACCGGCTCTGGAGTCGGAACCGGCTCCGGAGCCGTAGGCGGAGCGAACGAAGCGGCCGGAGTTCCGCGATCCGCCCTCATTCACGCGATGGTGTGATCATGTCCTGGTCCGAGGATGCCCCAGGAGGGCCCTGGGTAGGGCCCGGCCATGACGCAGCAGCCCTTCGAACTCCCGCACTTCTACCTGCCGCATCCCGCGCGGCTGAACCGCCACGTCGACGAGGCGCGCGCCCACTCGACGCGGTGGGCGCGCGACATGGGCATGCTGGAGGGCTCCGGAGTCTGGGAGCAGGCCGATCTGGAAGCCCATGACTACGGCCTGCTCTGCGCCTACACGCACCCCGACTGCGACGGACCGGCCCTCTCCCTGATCACCGACTGGTACGTGTGGGTGTTCTTCTTCGACGACCACTTCCTGGAGAAGTACAAGCGCACCCAGGACCGCGCCGCGGGCAAGGCCCACCTGGACCGGCTCCCGCTGTTCATGCCGCTCGACCTCACCGCCGGGGTCCCCGAGCCGGAGAACCCGGTCGAGGCCGGCCTCATCGACCTGTGGCGGCGCACGGTGCCGGCGATGTCGGCCGACTGGCGCCGCCGTTTCGCCGTCGCCACCGAGCACCTGCTGAACGAGTCGCTGTGGGAGCTGTCCAACATCAACGAGGGGCGGATCGCCAACCCCGTCGAGTACATCGAGATGCGCCGCAAGGTGGGCGGCGCCCCCTGGTCGGCCGGGCTGGTGGAGTACGCCACCGCCGAGGTGCCGCCCGCGGTCGCCGGGACCAGGCCGCTCAGGGTGCTCATGGAGACCTTCTCCGACGGCGTCCACCTGCGCAACGACCTCTTCTCCTACCAGCGCGAGGTCGAGGACGAGGGCGAGCTGAGCAACGGCGTCCTGGTCCTGGAGACCTTCTTCGGCTGCACCACCCAGGAGGCCGCCGACATCGTCAACGACGTCCTCACCTCCCGGCTGCACCAGTTCGAGCACACCGCGTTCACCGAAGTCCCGGCGGTGGCCCTGGAACAGGGCCTCACCCCGCCCGAGGTCGCCGCCGTGGCCGCCTACGCCAAGGGACTCCAGGACTGGCAGTCCGGCGGCCACGAGTGGCACATGCGCTCCAGCCGCTACATGAACGAGAACGCCCGGGCCACCACCGCCCCCTGGCACTCCCCGACCGGCCCCGGCACCTCCGCCGCCGACGTCGCCGCCCTGCTCGCCGCCGCCGGAGCCGAGCGCATGCGGCCCCATACGCACGTGCCGTTCCAGCGGGTCGGCCCGTCCCTGATCCCCGACATCCACATGCCGTTCCCGCTCGCGCTCAGCCCCGCCCTGGACGGTTCCCGGCGCCATCTGTCCGAATGGGCGCTACGGATGGGCATGCTCAGCGAGGGCGTGTGGGACGAGGACAAGCTGCTGAGCTGCGACCTGCCCCTGTGCGCCGCGGGCCTCGACCCGGACGCCACCCAGGACCAGCTCGACCTGGCCTCCGGCTGGCTGGCCTTCGGCACCTACGGCGACGACTACTACCCGCTGGTCTACGGGCACCGCCGCGACCTGGCCGCCGCCCGGCTGACCACGGCCCGCCTGTCGGCGTGCATGCCGCTGGACGGCGAACCGGTCCCGCCCCCCGCCAACGCCATGGAGCGCTCGCTGATCGACCTGTGGGCCCGCACCACGGCCGGCATGACCCCGCGGCAGCGGCGCCCCCTCAGGGAGGCCATCGACAAGATGACCGCCGCCTGGGTGTGGGAGCTGACCAACCAGATCCACCACCGCGTCCCCGACCCGGTGGACTACCTGGAGATGCGGCGCGACACCTTCGGCTCCGACCTCACGCTCGGCCTGTGCCGGGCCGGCCACGGGCCCGCCGTACCGCCGGAGGTCTACCGCAGCGGCCCGGTCCGCTCCCTGGAGAACGCGGCGATGGACTACGCCTGCCTGCTCAACGACATCTTCTCGTACCAGAAGGAGATCGAGTACGAGGGCGAGATGCACAACGCCATCCTGGTCGTGCAGAACTTCTTCGGCATCGACTACCCGACCGCGCTCCACGTCGTCCACGACCTGATGACCCAGCGCATGCACCAGTTCGAGCACGTGGTCGCGCACGAACTGCCCATCGTCTACGACGACTTCCAGCTCTCCGAAGAGGCACGCGAGATCATGCGCGGCTATGTGAGCGACCTGCAGAACTGGATGGCGGGCATCCTCAACTGGCACCGGCACGTCCCCCGTTACAAGGCCGAGTACCTGGCCGGACGGAGCCACCTCTTCCTCCCGGACCGGGCACCGGCGGTGCCCGTGCCCCACTGATCCACATCTTTTCGTGCAGAACGGGTCTTTCCGGGAACTCCGGGACCGCGTCGGGCGTCTCCCTCGGTGAGGTACACGGGCAACACGAGGTGAACAGAGAGCAGAACACGGGGGTGTTCGACCTTGTCCGAGATCACCGCAAGCACCACTGGCACCGACAACACCGAGAGGGCCGCCGAACTGACGCCGTACGCGGCGCCGCTGACCGTCCCGCCCGTCCTGCGCCCGGCGTCCGGTGACGTCCTGCGCGAGACCGAGATAGCCCTGCGCCCGGCCTGGGTGCGCCTGCACCCGCAACTGCCGCCCACCCTGATGTGGGGGTACGACGGGCAGGTGCCGGGCCCGACCATCGAGGTGCGGCGCGGACAGCGCGTCCGCATCGCGTGGACCAACCGCGTCCCCAGGGAGAGCGAGTACCCGGTCACCTCCGTCGAGGTGCCGGTACGCGCTCCCGGCACGCCGCCCGCCACCACCGAACCCGGCCGCGAGGGCGTCGAGCCCAACAAGGACGTAGCGGCCCTCCCGGCCTGGTCGGTGACCCATCTGCACGGCGCCCAGACCGGCGGCGGCAACGACGGCTGGGCGGACAACGCGGTGGGTTTCGGCGACGCCCAGCTCTCCGAGTACCCGAACGACCACCAGGCGGTGCAGTGGTGGTACCACGACCACGCCATGAACATCACGCGGTGGAACGTGATGACGGGCCTGTACGGCACCTACCTCGTCCGTGACGACGAGGAGGACGCGCTCCGTCTGCCCCGCGGCGAGCGGGAGATCCCGCTGCTGCTGGCCGACCGGAACCTGGACACCGACGAGGACGGCCGCCTCAACGGGCGGCTGCTGCACAAGACGGTGATCGTCCAGCCGAGCGATCCGGAGACCGGCAAGCCGGTCACCCTCCCCTTCACCGGCCCCTACACCACGGTCAACGGCCGCATCTGGCCGTACGCCGAGGTGGACGACGGCTGGTACCGGTTCCGGCTGGTCAACGCGTCCAACGCCCGGGTCTACGACCTGGTCCTGATCGACGAGGACGACCGTCCGGTGCCGGGCGTCGTCCACCAGATCGGCAGCGACGGCGGCCTGCTGCCGCGCCCCGTCCCGGTCTTCGGCGAGGAACTGCCGACGCTGACCGCGGCCCCGGCCGAGCGGTTCGACCTGCTGGTCGACTTCCGCGGGCTGGCCGGCCGCAGGCTCCGCCTGGTCGACAAGGGGCCGAACCAGCCGGCGGGCGTACCCGACCCGGAGGGCGACGTGCGGTACCCGGCGGTCATGGAGTTCCGGGTGGGGAAGGGCGCCGAGCCGGACGCCTTCGAGGTGCCCGAGGTGCTCTCCGGTTCCTTCCGGCGGCTCACCCACGACATCGGTCACGGCCACCGGCTGGTCGTGCTCACCCCGCCCGGCACCAAGGGCTCCGGCGGCCACCCGGAGATGTGGGAGATGACGGAGGTGAAGGACCCGGGCGGCATCCAGATACCCACCGAGGGCGTCATCCAGATCATCGGCCCGGACGACACCACGCCCCGCACCTACCGGCGCACGGCCCGGACGTTCAACGACGCCCTCGGCTACACCGTCGCCGAGGGCAGCCACGAGCAGTGGAGCTTCCTCAACCTGGCGCGGATCGTCCACCCCATGCACATCCACCTGGCCGACTTCCAGCTCCTGGGCCGGGACGCCTACGACGTCTCGGGCTTCGACCCGGCCATCGGCGGCACCCGCACCCCGATCCGGTACGACGCGGACACGACGATCGTGCCCGCGCCCAACGAACTGGGCCACAAGGACACCTACCGGGTGCCCGGCGACCAGATGCTGCGGATCATGGGCAGGTTCGACGGCGCCCACGGCCGGTTCATGTACCACTGCCATCTGCTGGAGCACGAGGACATGGGAATGATGCGGCCCTTCGTCGTGATGCCGCCCGAAGCGCTCAAGTTCGACCACGGAGGCGCCCACGGCGGTCATGGAGAGGGGGCCGCGGGCTGACCCCGCACGACGGGCCTACCGTATCCGGCCGCCGCTCAGTCTCACTCGTTCGTGACTCGTCGTCCGACGGGGGCCCGGGTAGGGCTCCTGCCGGAGGCGATCGATGGAACAGACTGTGTTGCGTCCCAAGCCGATGCCGGGCCGGGACCCCGGAGCCGGCGCCGAGCAGGCTCCCGCCCGGTCCCCGCAGCCACCGCGCCGGCGCAGGCGCCGGCCGGCCGCCCTGCTGTGCGGTGCGCTCGCCGGGGCGGTGCTGCTGCTGGCCGGTGCGGGGATCGGGGCGATGGGCACCACGGTGGCGGGCCTGAGCAAGTTCGCCGAGCTGCGGCAGCGGGGCGGAAGCCCGGACGCGGCGACCCTCCGGGGCGGCCCGTCCTCGGGCCGCCCCGGGGCCACCGCGCCGCCCGCCCCGGCGTCCACCTCGCCGTCCGCCACCCCGCCGTCCGCCGGCGCGACGCTCGGTGTGGCCGCGGTGGACGACGACGGGCCCGGCGCCCTGGTCGTCGACGTCCAGGCCCCCGGTCCGGGGCACGCGGCGGGCCTGGTCCGCGGCGACCTGCTGCTGGCCTTCGGCACGGCTCGGATCGACTCCGCCGCCGACCTCGCCCGCGCCGTCGCCCGCGCCCGGCCCGGAGTGGAGGTGAAGCTGACGGTGCGTCGGGCGAGCGGCGGCTACCAGCGGCTGACCGTCGTCCCGGGGGTCGTGATCTGACCGCCGGTCCCGCTGCCCGGGCAGGGCCGAAAACCGCTGACGACCGCTGGGCACCGCTGCCGGCCCGCTGCGGCAGCGTGCGGGAGGAAGCGGTCCGCGGACCCCGTAACCGGCTCGCGTCGCCCTTCCGCTCCGGGCAGGATGCTGGCGTGACCCCTTCACCCGCACAGGGAGGTCGGATGACCGGCAGTACACCCGTTGCGTTCACCGCCGACGACTACCGGGCGCGTCTGGAGCGCGCCGCGCGGGCGGCGGCCGACGCCGGTCTGGCCGGTCTGCTGGTGGCGCCGGGACCGGACCTCGTCTGGCTCACCGGCTACACACCCCCCGCGGTCACCGAGCGGCTCACGCTGCTGGTGCTCACCCCCGGGCGGGACCCCGTCCTCGTCGTCCCGACGCTGGAGGCCGCCGACGCCCGCAAGGCGCCCGGCGCACCCGCCCTGACCCTGCGCGACTGGACCGACGGCACGGACCCCTACGCCGTCACCGCCGCCCTCCTGGGCGGTCCTGGCCCGGACGGTCCGGGGCGGTTCGGCGTCAGCGACAACGCCTGGGCGACGCACCTCCTGGGACTCCAGCGCGCCCTGCCCGGCACCTCCTACGCCGCCCTCACCGATGCGCTGCCGATGCTGCGCGCCGTCAAGGACGCGGCGGAACTGGAACTGCTCGCCGCCGCCGGCGCGGCGGCCGACGCCACGTTCGAGGAGATCCGGAACGTCCGCTTCGGAGGCCGCCGCGAGTCGGACGTGGCCGCGGACCTCGACAGGCTGCTCCGCGCGCACGGGCACACGGTGGTGGACTTCACCATCGTCGCCTCCGGACCGAACGGCGCCGACCCGCACCACGAGGCCGGCGAGCGGATCATCGAGGACGGCGACATGGTCGTCCTCGACTTCGGGGGCCTGCTGGGCGGATACGGCTCCGACACCTCCCGCACGGTCCACGTCGGTGTGCCCACGGACGAGGAACGCCGGGTCCACGACATCGTGCGCGAGGCCCAGGAGGCGGGGTTCCGCGCGGTGCGGCCCGGGGTCGCCTGCCAGGAGGTCGACCGGGCCGCCCGCGCGGTGATCGAGAAGGCCGGTTACGGCGCGTACTTCATCCACCGCACCGGACACGGCATCGGCGTCACCACGCACGAGCCGCCGTACATGATCGAGGGCGAACGGCAGCTCCTCGTGCCCGGGATGTGTTTCTCCGTCGAACCGGGCATCTATCTCCCCGGCCGGTTCGGGGTACGCGTCGAGGACATCGTGACGGTGACGGAGGAGGGCGGCCGGCGCCTGAACGACACCGAGCGGGGGCTGGTCATCGTGGACTGACCGGCCCCACCGGTTCCGTACCGGCCCCGCCGGTTCCGTACCGGCCCCGCCGGTTCCGTACGGCCCCGCCGGTTCCGTACGGCCCCGCCGGTTCCGTACGGCCCCACCGGTTCCGTACCGGCCCCGCCGGTTCCGTACGGCCCCACCGACCTGACCGGCCCCACCGGCCCCGCACGTCTTCGGAAGACAACGGCGCGACCATGACCCAGCCACCCACTCCCACCGCGGAGACCGTCCGCCTCCTGGCCCGTTCCCTGCTCGGCGAGGGCCGGGCGGGGCCGGCGGACGGGCCCGACGTCCGGCCGGTCGACGCGCGCGCCGGCGCGGGAACCGCCTGGTGGGTCGGCGCCCGCCATGTGCTGCGGCTCGCGCCCGACCGCGAGGCCGCCGTGCGCCAGCGCCGTGAGCTGCTGCTGCGGAACCTGGTCCGGCCGCACGTCCCCGTCGCCGTACCGGTGAGCGTGGCGCGCGGCGAGTGGGCGCCGGGACTGTCCTGCACGCTGGACACCAGGGTGCCCGGCGGCACGGCCGACGAGCACGAGGTGTCCGCGGTCGGTGAGACGGACCTGGCGGGGCTGCTCGGCGGGCTGCGCGGGGTGCCGGTCCGCCAGGCGGAGAGCCTCGGCGTGCCGCGGACCGCGCCACGCTCGCTGGAGGCGCTGCGCCGGGCCGCCGAGCACGCCGCGGCCCGTCTGGCCGAGGCGGACGAGTTCGACGCCACCAGGCTGGCCCAGCTCACCCCGGCGACCACCGCGCAGCTCGCCGCCCAGTCCGGCACCGTGGTCCTGATCCACCGCCGGCTCACCGCCGATCACCTCGTCGTCGGCGCCGACGGCCGGGTCCGCGGCGTGCTGGGCTGGACCGGCGTGGCCGTCGGCGACCCCGCGGAGGACATCGCCTCGCTCGCGCTCTCGGTGGGTTCCCCCGCCGCCGTCCGCGCCGCCACCTTGGCCGGCTACGGCGCCCGCCCCTGCCTGCGCGGCCTGTGGCTGGCCCGCTGCGACGGCCTCCTGCACTGCGCCGAAGCCCTCGCCGGCCCCGCCGCCGAGCCACCGCTGGTCCTCACCGACCGCCTGCACCGCGCCTGGGAGGCGATCCTCCTGGAACGCGTCACGGAACTCCGCGAGGACACCACCCACGGCCCGGACACGGGCGCCACCGGACCCTGAGGCCCCGGACCCCGACCGCGCGCGGGACCACCCGCGCCGCCGCACCGCCCACATCCTCGTTTTCCGCCGGGAGCCGGGAGCCGGGAGCCGGGAGCCGGGAGCCGGGAGCCCCTGCCTCTGCTTGTGCACCAGCTCCTCCTCCCGCACCAGCTCTTCCTCCCGCACCAGCTCTTCCTCCCGCACCAGCGCCTACTCCTGCACCAGTACCACCGCCGACTCCCCAGGCACCCGCAGCACCCCGTCCGCCCCCGGCGCCTCGACCGGCTCCCACGCGGCCAGCACCCGCGCCGGACGGCCGCCCAGCGGGATCGCCGCCTCCTCGGTGCCGAGGTTGACGGCGACCCGGATGTCCCCGCGCCGGAACGCGAGCCAGCGCGCCGCACCGTCGTAGGCGACCTTGGTGCCGGTGAGGGCGGGATCGGTGAGGTCGGGCCGCTCGTGGCGCAGGGCGATGAGCCTGCGGTACCAGTCCAGTACGCGCGCGTGGGGCTCGCGTTCCGGCTCCGACCAGTCGAGGCAGGAGCGGTCGCGGGTGGCCGGGTCCTGCGGATCCGGGACGTCCTCCTCCTTCCAGCCGTGTGCGGCGAACTCCCGGCGCCTGCCCCGCCGTACCGCCTCCGCCAGTCCGGGATCGGTGTGGTCGGTGAAGTACTGCCAGGGCGTGCCCGCCGCCCACTCCTCGCCCATGAACAGCATCGGGGTGAACGGCCCGGTCAGGGTCAGTGCCGCCGCGCAGGCCAGCAGCCCGGGGGAGGCCAGGGCGGCGAGGCGGTCGCCCTGGGCGCGGTTGCCGACCTGGTCGTGGGTCTGGGCGTAGGCGAGCAGCCGGTGCGCGGCGATCCGGGAGCGGTCCAGCCGGCGCCCGTGGTGCCGGCCCCGGAAGCTGGAGTACGTACCGTCGTGGAAGTAGCCGCCGGTCAGCGTCTTGGCGAGGGCGGCGAGCGGGTCGCGCGCGAAGTCGGCGTAGTAGCCCTGCGCCTCGCCGGTCAGCGCGGTGTGCAGGGCGTGGTGGAAGTCGTCGTTCCACTGGGCGTGGACACCCAGGCCGCCCGCCGCGCGCGAGGTGATGATCCGCGGGTCGTTGAGGTCGGTCTCGGCGATCAGGAACAGCGGCCGGCCGGTCTCCTCGGCCAGCGCGTCCACGGCCGTCGACAACTCCTCCAGGAAGTGGCACGCGCGCGTGTCGACCAGCGCGTGCACCGCGTCCAGACGCAGCCCGTCGATCCGGTAGTCGCGCAGCCACGCCAGCGCGCTGCGCACGAAATAGTCCCGGACCTCGTCCGAGCCGGGCGCGTCCAGGTTCACGGCGACGCCCCAGGGGGTGTGGTGGCGGTCGGTGAAGTACGGGCCGAAGGCGGGGAGGTGGTTGCCGGAAGGGCCCAGGTGGTTGTGGACCACGTCCAGGACGACGCCGAGGCCCAGCACGTGGGCCCGGTCGACAAACCGTTTCAGCGCCTCGGGCCCGCCGTACGGCTCGTGCACGGCCCACGGCGCGACCCCGTCGTACCCCCAGCCGTGGCGTCCCGGGAAGGGGCACAGCGGCATCAGCTCCACGTGCGTGACCCCGAGCCGCACCAGGTGGTCCAGCCGCTCGGCGGCGGCGTCGAGCGTGCCCTCGCGCGTGTACGTGCCCACGTGCAGCTCGTACAGGACGGCGCCGGGCAGCGGGCGCCCGTGCCAGTCGGCACGCCACGCGAACCGCGCGTGGTCGACGACCGCGCTCAGCCCGTCCGGGCCGTCCGGCTGGCGCCGGGAGCGCGGATCGGGGAGCACGGGGCCGTCGTCCAGCGCGAAGCCGTACCGCGAGCCGTCCCGTGCCCGTGCCTCCCCCCGCCACCACCCCGCGCGCTCCGGGTCGCGCTCCATCGCTCGCGTGGCCCCGTCGCAGTGGAGCGTCACACGGTCGGCCTCAGGTGCCCACACCTCGAACTGCACGGATGGTTCCCCTTCGTCTGCCCACAGTGACGTAGCCCGTCCATGGTCCTGCAAAGACGGCCGATCCGCCGTCGAACAGGCCGTTCCCGCCGAAACCGCCGCCCGCTGTCGCTCCGTGCGGCCCGCCGTCGCCCGTCGCAACCGGTCGCGCGCGGACGGCGCCCCGCCATTTCCTGGACACCCCGCGCACGCTGACCGACAATCAGCTTCGTGACGTCGTCCTTCGAGTTCCCCACGCACCCCGCGCGGTTGTCCGACGCGGAGCGCGACAAGGCGCTGCGGCTGCTCCGGGACGGGGTCGCGACGGGGCGGCTGTCGCACGACACGTTCGTCCACCGCATGGAACTCGCGCTCACCGCCCGCCGCTTCGAGGAACTGGCCGCGCTCACCGCCGACCTGCGCACGGAGGGCCGGATCGCGCGCCTGGTGTTCGGCTCGGTGGAGGCGGTCTCCGGCTTCGGCGTACGGCTGCGCCGGGCCTGGCGGGCCGAGCGGCTGCCCAAGCTGCTGCTGCCCCATCCGGTCACCGGTCACCCGCTGCGCATAGGCCGCGACCCGGGCAGCGGGCTGCGCCTGAACCACGAGACGGTCTCCCGGGTGCACGCCGAACTGAGCCGCCAGGGCGGCATGTGGGTGCTGCGCGACCTGGGTTCGACCAACGGCACGACCGTGAACGGACGGCGGGTCGTCGGCGCCACCGTGGTCCGTGGGGGCGACCAGATCGAGTTCGGCCGTTTGGCGTTCCGGCTCTCCGCGCGCTGAGCCGGAGCGCGCCGCCCCGGCCTGCGCGACAGACCGCGCGGCGGGCGCGCACGGCGCCCTTCACCACGTCCGAGGCGGTGTTGACGTACCCCGCGACTCGTGACTGACTGTGCGTACGCCGCACACGTCCGTGAACCGGCGGCACCCCATCGTGGAGGTGTGTGCCCTGCCGCCCCTCCCGCGCTATCCGACCGTCGACGAACTGGGCGCCGGGGCCGCGGCGCTCGCCGCCCGGCATCCCGACCGGGTCCGGCTGCGCCGCGTCGGCACCTCCCGCGCGGGGCAACCGCTGTGGCTGCTGTCCCTCGGCCACGGCGCCCGCCAGGCCCTCGTCGTCGCCGGACCGCACGCCAACGAGCCCGTCGGCGGCGCCACCGTCCTGCGCCTGGCCGGCCGCGTCCTCGGCGACGCCCGGCTCACCGAGGGCGCCGACGCCACCTGGAACCTGCTGCTCTGCCTCGACCCCGACGGCCTGCGCCGCAACGAGGGCTGGCTGTCCGGGCCGTACACCCTCGGCCGCTACGTCCGGCACTTCTTCCGGCCGTCCTTCAGGGAACAGCCCGAGTGGCTGCCCGACGGCGCGGACCGCGCCGCGCTCCCCGAGACCCGCACCCTGCTCGCGCTCCAGGACGAGCTGCGCCCCTTCCTCCAGTGCTCCCTGCACGGCGCCGACGTCGGCGGCGGCTTCGCCGAGCTGACCCACGACCTGCCCGGCCTCGCCCGCCGCCTGGCCCACGCCGCGGTCCGCCTCGGCATACCCCGCGAACTGGGCTCCTACGACGCCCTGTACTGGCCGGTGCTGGGCCCGGCCGTCTACCGGATACCGCCGCCCCGCCGGGGCTCCCTGACCGCGGCGATCACCGAGGCCGCCGTCGACTCGACCTGGACCCACCCGCGGCGGTACGGCACCGTCACGGCCGTCGTCGAGGCGCCCATGTGGGCGGTGGACGCCGTGGCCGACGGCTCGCCGCCCGCCGACCGGGACGCGGTGCTGCGCGACGTCAGCGGCACCCTGCGCCGCGACACCCGGCTCCTGCACCACCTGGTCGCCCGGCTCCGCCCGCACCTGCCCGCCACCGCGGACACCGCCCGCCTGCTGGCGCCGGTCGACGACTACCTGCTGGTCTGTCCCCGGCTCGCCGACGCCTGGGACCCCCAGGCCGACGACGGATCGGGACGCGGGCTGCCGCCGCTGAACACCGCGCACCTGACCGCGCTGCGCATCGCCGGCCGGCGGCTCGCCCTGCGCACGGCCGGACTGCTGCACCAGGCGGTGACGGCGTCCGGGCGCGACCCGGCCGACGTGCTGCCGGAGCTGGAACGGCTGGTCGACCGGTGGAGCGACGACTACCGGGACCGCTGCGCGGCGCGCTGGGTGCCGGTCGCGCGGCAGGCCGAGTTCCAGGCCCGGGTGGTGCTCGCCGCCTTCGAACTGGCGGGACGGCACGCGTCCGCCGCCCCTCGCCCGGACGGGCCGGGCCACGGCGCGCGGCGCGGTGCCGACGCACCGGGAATGACACGAGTCACGACGGACCCCGGGCGGACCGGGCCGGCTCGCCGACGGCCGTGATCCTCCGCGTCGTCCGGGCCGCCCGCTGCGACGCGGACGACCGTGCCGGGCGACGGCCCGGCCGGTGACCGGCTCCTCCGCGACGCCACCGGGCACGGCGCCCCGGCCGACGCCGACGAGGGCCCTCCGCTGTCGCGCGGCCCGTCGCGTGACCTGCCGTGCGGTCCGTCGCGTGACCCGCCGTGCGGCCACGCCGGTGCGGTCACGCCCCCGCCGCCTCGGCTCGGCCTGTGCGGAGACGGAACCGGACGCGGCGCGTGGTGCGGACGGTCGGTGCGGGGAGACTCCTGCCGACGGCCCTGGAGGCCCCCGCTGCCGGGCGGGCCCGTCGCGTGACCCGCGGTGCGACTCGCCGTGCGGCCAGGCCCCCGCCGCCTCGGCCCGGCCTGTGCGGAGACGGAACCGGACGCGGCGCGTGGCGCGGACGGTCGGTGCGGTAGGAGGGGACCCTTCCCGACGGCCCCGAGGAGCCTCCCGAACGGGCGCGCTTCGTGCGCCAGCGGACGCGCGGACGCGCGGGCGTGCGAACACGCGGACGCGCGGGCGTGCGCCGGTCACCGCGTGCGGGTCACGCGCGGATCAATCGCCGTCCGCCCCCACCCGCTCCAGCAGCGCCACCGGCAGCCGCTCGAAGAGTTCCGCCACGCGCGCGTGCCCGCTGAACTCCCGCCCGGCGGTCAGCACGTCCGCCCACCGGCCCGGCGGCAGCGGCAGGCTCGTCTCCCGCCAGCCGCCCGCCTCGGCCAGCCGCAGCGACAGCCGGGTCACGGCGGTCAGCACCTCGCCGGAGCGGACGAACGCGGCGCAGTGGGCCGCCGCCGGCCCCTCGGCGGTGAGCGGTTCGTACGTCGCCGAGCCGCCGAAGGCACCAGGCCGCCGGACCCGCAGCGCCAGCGCGGCCCGGGTCACCGTCTCCTTCGGACCGGACCCCCCGGAGCCGCCGTCCGGAAAGGAGACCGGGCGGCGGTTGTCCGGGTCCACCAGGGCCCGGTACTCGCGCTCGGTGCCCTGGTAGAGGTCCGGCACGCCCGGCATGGTCAGGTGCACCAGGGCGGTGCCCAGGACGTTGGCCAGGACGTGCGGTTCCAGCGCCTCGCGGAAGGCGGCGATCCGTTCGCCGGGCGCCCCGCACGGCCCGGCCGCGACGAACCGCGCCACCGCCTCCTCGTACGGCGGCTCCTGCTCGGTCCAGCTGGTGTACATGCCCGCCTCGCGCACGTGCTTCAGCAGTGCCTCCCGGACCCGCTCCCCGTCCGCCGGGCCGCCCAGTCCGAACACCGTCTGCCAGGCCGCCCACGCGAGCTGCCCGTCCGGCACCTCCTCGACGCCGTGCGCGGCCTGCGCCAGGACCTCCGCCCACCGCCCGGGGCACTGGGTCAGCACGGCCAGCGCCGCCCGTACGTCGGCGCTGCGCTTGGTGTCGTGGGTGGAGACCACCGTGCCGGTCAGCGGCCAGTCGCGCTGCACGCGCGCGCAGTACGCGTGGAACTCCCCGGGCGGGACCGCCGGCCGCCCGGGGTCGCCGCCGACCTCGTTCGCCGACAGCAGCGGCACATAGCGGTAGAACGCCGTGTCCTCCACCGACTTGGCCCGCAGCGCCGAGGCGGTCTGCGCGAACCGCGTCCGCAGCTCCACCGCGTCCGGTCCGTCGTCCGTCCGGCCGAGCAGCAGGTCCCGTACGACGTCGACCGCGCCGGCCTCCTCGGGCACCGCGAACGCCGACCGGGCCTCGGCAGCCGCCTCCTCGGTGACGACCCGCGCCGGGTCGGTCGACGCGTACGGACGGTAGACCTCCATGCGGACCAGCAGCTCCTGGAGGGCCAGCCGCAACGCCCAGGGCGCGCGGTCGCGCAGCGCGGGGTCGGGCGACGCCTCGCACAACCGGTGCGCCACCCGCGTGAGCCGGTTCATCTCGGTGGCCAGCTCGTGCGTGAGCACCTTGTACGCCGCCCGCCGCACGGTCGGCGCCCACGCACCGCCCCGGTCGGTCTGAGGCGCGGCGAACCCCCGGTACGCGGCGACGAGTTCCCCGTGCCCCGCCGGGTCCGTGAACAGCCCGTCCACGTGCCGCAGGGCGTCGTACCCGGTCGTCCCCGCCACCGGCCAGGTGTCCGGCAGGGGTTCCCCGTCGGCCAGGATCTTCTCCACGACCGTCCACCGTCCGCCGGTCGCCTCGTGCAGCCGCCGCAGGTAGGCGTCCGGGTCGGCGAGCCCGTCGGGGTGGTCGACGCGCAGCCCGTCCACCACGCCCTCGTGCAGCAGCCGCAGCACGGTGGCGTGCGTGGCCTCGAACACCTCCGGGTCCTCCACGCGCACGCCGATCAGCTCGGAGACGCTGAAGAAGCGCCGGTAGTTCAGCTCGGTCCGGGCCAGCCGCCACCACACCGGGCGGTACCACTGCGCGTCCAGCAGCTGCGGCAGCGGCAGGTGGGCGGTGCCCTCCCGCAGCGGGAAGGCGTGGTCGTGGTAGCGCAGCACGTCGCCGTCGACCCGCAGTTGGTCCAGGACCTCGCCGACGGGGGCGCCCAGCACCGGGATCAGCACCTGGCCGCCCCGCGCCTCCCAGTCGATGTCGAACCACCGCGCGTACGGCGAACTCGGCCCCTGGCGCAGCACCTCCCACAGGGCGCGGTTGTGCCGCGGGGACATCGCCATGTGGTTCGGCACGATGTCCACCACCAGGCCCAGGCCGTACTCCCGCGCGGTGCGCGAGAGCTCCCGCAGTCCCTCCTCGCCGCCGAGCTCCTCGCGCACGCGCGCGTGGTCGACGACGTCGTAGCCGTGCGCGGAGCCCGGCACGGCCTCCAGGACCGGGGACAGGTGCAGGTGGGATACGCCGAGCGAGGCCAGGTACGGCACGGCCGCCGCTGCGGCCCCGAAGGGGAACCCGGGCTGGAGCTGGAGCCGGTAGGTGGCCGTGGGGGTCCGGTCGGGGCGCTCAGGTGTCATGCAGAGCTACGTACCCGCCCCGCCGCCTTTCGTGTCACCGGCCCCCCACACAGGCGTACGCGCCCCCCTACACGGGCCGCCGCAGCACCGTCAGGCTCCGGTCCACCAGGGACAGCCGGTCCCCGGCCTGCACCTTGCGGCCCCCGTCCGCGGGCACCCCGTCCGGCAGGGCGGTGTCCACCACCACCTCCCACTGCCGGCCGTGGTCCACCGGTACGACGAAGTCCAGCCGCTTGGGCGAGGCGTTGAACATCAGCAGGAACGAGTCGTCGCCGATGTGCTCCCCGCGCGCCCCCGGCTCCGAGATCGCGTTGCCGTTCAGGAACACCGTCAGCGCCGAGGCCTGCGCCGAGGTCCAGTCCCGCTGGGTCATCTCACGGCCCTCGGGAGTGAACCAGGCGATGTCCGACAGCTCGTCGTGGGTGCCCTCCACGGGCCGGCCGTGGAAGAAGCGGCGGCGCCGGAAGACCGGGTGGTCCTTGCGCAGCCACACCATCGCGCGCGTGAAGCGCAGCAGGTCGGGGTCCTCGTCGGGCCACTCCACCCAGGCCAGCTCGTTGTCCTGGCAGTAGGCGTTGTTGTTGCCCCGCTGGGTGCGGGCGAACTCGTCGCCGTGGCTGATCATGGGCACGCCCTGGGAGAGCAGCAGCGTGGCGATGAAGTTCCGCATCTGGCGCTGCCGCAGCTCCAGCACCGCGGGGTCGTCGGTCTCGCCCTCGGCGCCGCAGTTCCAGGACCGGTTGTGGCTCTCGCCGTCCCGGTTGTCCTCGCCGTTGGCCTCGTTGTGCTTCTCGTTGTACGCGACCAGGTCGTGCAGGGTGAAGCCGTCGTGGCAGGTCACGAAGTTGATCGAGGCCAGCGGGCGGCGGCCGTCGTCCTGGTAGAGGTCGGAGGAACCGGTCAGCCGGGACGCGAACTCCGCCAGGGTGCGCGGCTCACCGCGCCACAGGTCGCGCACGGTGTCCCGGTACTTGCCGTTCCACTCGGTCCACAGCGGCGGGAAGTTGCCCACCTGGTAGCCGCCCTCGCCCACGTCCCACGGCTCGGCGATCAGCTTCACCTGGGAGACCACCGGGTCCTGCTGCACCAGGTCGAAGAAGGACGACAGCCGGTCCACCTCGTGGAACTGCCGCGCCAGGGTGGCCGCCAGGTCGAAGCGGAACCCGTCGACGTGCATCTCGGTCACCCAGTACCGCAGCGAGTCCATGATCATCTGGAGGACGTGCGGGGACCGCATGAGCAGCGAGTTCCCGGTGCCCGTGGTGTCCATGTAGTAGCGGGGGTCGTCGGTCAGCCGGTAGTACGACGGGTTGTCGATGCCCTTGAAGGAGAGCGTCGGGCCCAGGTGGTTGCCCTCGGCGGTGTGGTTGTAGACGACGTCCAGGATCACCTCGATCCCGGCCTCGTGCAGCGCCTTGACCGCCGACTTGAACTCCAGCACCTGCTGGCCCCGGTCGCCCCAGGAGGCGTAGGCGTTGTGCGGGGCGAAGAAACCGATGGTGTTGTAGCCCCAGTAGTTGTTCAGCCCCATGTCGACCAGGCGGTGGTCGTTGACGAACTGGTGCACCGGCATCAGCTCCAGCGCCGTCACGCCCAGTTCGGTGAGGTGCTCGATGACCGCCGGGTGCGCCAGGGCCGCGTACGTGCCGCGCAGTTCGTCCGGCAGCCCCGGGTGGCGCATCGTCAGGCCCTTGACGTGGGCCTCGTAGATCACCGTGTGGTGGTACTCCGTGCGCGGGCGCCGGTCGTCGCCCCAGTCGAAGTACGGGTTGACCACGACCGACGTCATCGTGTGCGGCGCCGAGTCCAGGTCGTTGCGCCGGTCGGGGGCGTCGAAGTGGTAGCCGTAGACCTCCTCGCCCCAGCGGACCGCACCGCTGATCGCACGCGCGTACGGATCCAGGAGCAGCTTCGCGGAGTTGCAGCGCAGCCCGTGCTCCGGGGCGTACGGGCCGTGCACGCGGTAGCCGTACCGCTGCCCGGGCATCACGCCCGGCAGGTACGCGTGCCGCACGAACGCGTCGCTCTCCCGCAGTTCGACCGCCGTCTCCGAACCGTCGTCGTGCAGCAGACACAGCTCTACTCGGTCGGCGGCCTCCGAGAAGACCGCGAAGTTGGTGCCCGCGCCGTCGTACGTGGCACCGAGTGGATACGCCTCTCCAGGCCAGACCTGCATGGATACGACTCTTTCAGGTGTACGGCGCCCGTGGGGGCGCCTTGGCTCCGAGTCTCCCCGAAAGTTGCGGGAAGCACTCAGGATGCGCGGCCGACTTTCCCGAGACCACAGGGGTGCCCTGCTCCGGCCGTCTGTCACCGCTATGAATCCGCTCACTCCGGCACCGCCGCAGGCGCGGAACGAACCGGGCCGGGCGTCCAGTTGGTGAACGAGCCTGTGCATCAGGCTGCACCGCGCACCGCTCGCGGAGTACCCTTCCTTGATCGTTGAGACGGGCAGGTCGGGGGAGCGGAAGGCGGTGCGCGGGTGGGCTCGGGAGGGCTGGAGCTGCCCCCTGGTGACGAGGGTCACGAGGGTCACGAGGGGAGCTCCACGGACGTCCCGGCCGGTGCGGTGTCCCTGGCGCGGCCGATGAACGCGGGCGCGATCGGTCCGGAGCTGGACTGGGACGCCGACGCCTGGCACGAGGTGCGCACCCGTGCCCAGCGGGCCGGCCGCGCCTACATCTGGCTGAACCTGGTCGAGCAGCGGCTGAGATCCGTCGTGGCCGCCGTGCTGCGGCCGGTCTACGAACCGGTCCACGGCGGCGACGGCTGGGTGATCGCCGCCGCCGGACCGGCCGGCCAGGAGTGGGTGCAGCGCGCGGCCGCGGTCCGCGAGGTCAGCCGCCGCAAGGGCTATCTGCTCGACCCGGCCGACGACAACGTGCTCAGCTTCCTGACCCTGCCCCAGTTGCGCGAGCTGATGGTGCAGCACTGGCCCTGCTTCGAGCCGTACCTGGACGACCGCCGGGACGTGGAGCTGGCCCTGGACGAGCTGGAGGTCACCCGCAACGTCGTCTCCCGCAACCGGGCGCTGTCCGAGGCGGTCCTGAACCAGGCCGAGCGGGCCGCGGCCCGGCTCCTGGAGATGCTCGGCGCGGGCGGTGACGTGCCCTCCGCCCGCCGGATGCCGGTGGACGCGGTGGAGGACCTGGTCGGCGACCGGTACGCCGACGTGGTCGCCGTGCACCCGGACCGGGTGCGGCTGCTGCGCCAGTTCCCGGCGGAGGACTTCTTCGGCGGCGCCCGCCGCCTCGACGCCATCGGCATCGGCCTCAACCTGCTCGTGCAGAACTTCTCCGGCCGCCGGCTGGTCCGCCTCGCCGAGGCGGGCGGCCGGGTCCGGCTGCTCTTCCTCAACCCGGCCTCCAGCGCCCTCAAGCGGCGCGAGCGCGAACTGGGCGTCAAACGCGGCGAGCTGGGCCGGGCGGTGGAGACCAACATCCTGCACATGCGCCGGGTCCGCTCCCGGCTGCGCGACCCGGGGGCCTTCGAGATCCAGGTCTTCGACGAGACGCCCCGCTTCACCGCCTACCTCGTCGACGGCGACGGAGCCGACGGCGTCGCGGTCGTGCAGTCCTACCTGCGCCGCACCCGGGGGATGGAGGCGCCGGTACTGGTCCTGCGGAACGGGCGGAACGGCGGCAGAGTCGTCAAGTCGGACCATGCGGAAGAAGGCGGTCTCTTCCCCACCTACCGCGAGGAGTTCGAGCTGATGTGGGCGGATTCGCGGCCGGTTTCCTGACCCGTCGGCGGCCGCCGTCCCGGACGGGGGCCGCCGGATTGTCAGTGGCCCGTGCGAAGGTGGAGACCACTGGGGGAACGCACCGAGAAGGGGGGCCGCCCATGGGCTGGCACCAGGATTTGCTGGTCGGTTTCGACCTGGAGACGACGGGCACCGATCCGCACGAGGCACGCATCGTCACGGGCGCCGTGATCGAGGTCAGGGCCGGAGAGCCGCTGGGACGCCGGGAGTGGCTGGCCGATCCCGGCATGGAGATCCCGGCGGGCGCGGTGGCGGTGCACGGCATCAGCACCGAGCGCGCCGCCGCCGAGGGCCGGCCCGCCGACCAGGTCGCGGACGACATCGCGGACGTCCTCGTCGCCCACTGGAAGGCGAATGTCCCGGTCGTCGCCTACAACGCGGCCTTCGACCTCACCCTGCTCACCGCCGAACTGCGGCGCCACGCCCTGCCGTCCCTGAGCGACCGCCTCGGCGGCCCCGGCCCCGCCCCCGTCATCGACCCGTACACCATCGACCGCTCCGTCGACCGCTACCGCCGCGGCAAGCGCAACCTGGAGGCGGTCTGCGCCGAGTACGGCGTACCGCTCGACACCGCCCACGACGCCTCGGCCGACGCCCTCGCGGCGGCCCGGCTCGCCTGTGCGATAGCCGGCCGGCACCCCCAGGTCGCGGCCCTGACGCCGGCCGAGCTGCACCACCGGCAGATCGAGTGGTACGCCGAATGGGCGGCGGACTTCCAGAGCTTCCTGCGCCGCAAGGGCGACGCCACGGCCGTGATAGACGGGACGTGGCCGGTACGGCGGCCGGTGGACGAGCGGGTCTGACCCGGCCCGCCCGCGAGCGGATCAGAAGGGGTACCACCGCACCGTCGGATCCCCGTCCCGCAGCGACGCCACCCGGCGCTCGAACTCGGCCAGCGCCTTCGGATTGCTCGGCGCGTGCTGGGCCACCCAGGCGCAACTGGCCGTCTCCCGGGCACCGCGCAGCACCGCACAGCCGTCCCAGTCGCGCACGTCCCAGCCGTAGGCGTCGGTGAAGGCGTCGTAGGCCTCGGCGGGCAGGCCGTAGCGGTCGCGGCTGAGGGCGAGGACCACCAGATCGTGCTCGCGCAGGTCGCTGGAGAAGGTCTCCAGATCGACCAGGACGGGGCCGTCCGGGCCGACGTGCACATTGCGGGGCAGCGCGTCACCGTGGATCGGGCCCGGTTCCAGCGCGGGGACGAGCGCGGCGGCGGCCGCCGCGAAGCCGTCGCGGCGCGCGCGCAGGAACTCCGCGTCGGCGGGGTCGATCGTGTCGCCCGCCAGCCGCAGCCAGCGTTCCACACCGCCCAGCAGCTCACGGGGCGGCAGCCCGAAGGAGGGCGAGGGCAGTGCGTGCACGACCCGCAGCAGGGGAGCCAGATCCCGCGGTTCGGCGGGCCGCACGGGCTCGGACAGCCGGTGCCACACGGTCACCGGATGGCCCTCGACCGACAGCGCCTCGGGCGCGGCGGCCCGGACCGCCGGCACCCCGGCCTCATCCAGCCACAGCGCGACGGCCAGCTCCCGCCGCGCCCGGTCGAGCAGGCCGGCGTCGCGGCCCACCTTGACCACCAGAGGGCCGGCGGCGAACACGGCGTTCTCGCCCAGCGTGAGCAGCCGCGTGTCGGCCGCCGCGCCGGGCAGTACTCCCGCCGCGTCCAGCACCTCCCGTGCCCGTGCCTCGTCCATCGTCCGCCTCCGTGCTCCGAAACCCGTCCCAGTGTCGCATTCACACAGGTCGGGGCGGTGTGCGAGGTGCCCTGACGGGGCGCGTCGCCTGCACTTCCACGACCGGGCCCGTCCAGGGCGCACGGAACGAGGGCGTACGGATCGAAGAGGCGGGCGGTGACCGTGCCGGCAACTGGCTTGCACGATACGTCTCGTCTCGTTACGGTCGTCGTATGACCAGTCGCGCCCACATCGCCATGTTCTCCATCGCCGCCCACGGCCATGTGAACCCCAGCCTGGAGGTGATCCGCGAGCTGGTGGCGCGGGGACACCGGGTGACGTACGCGATCCCGCCCGCCCTGGTGGAGAAGGTCGCCGGGACGGGTGCCGAACCGAAGCCGTGGCACAGCACGCTGCCCGGCCCCGACGCCGATCCGGCGGCCTGGGGCACCACCCTGCTGGACCACGTGGAGCCGTTCCTGGCCGACGCGATCCAGGCGCTCCCGCAGCTCATCGAGGCGTACGAGGGCGACGAGCCGGACCTCGTCCTGCACGACGTCACCTCGTACCCGGCCCGGGTCCTCGCCCGCCGCTGGGGCGTGCCCGCGATCTCCCTCTCGCCGAACCTCGTCGCCTGGGACGGGTACGAGCGGGAGGTCGGCGAGCCGATGTGGGAGGAGCCGCTGAGGACCGAGCGCGGTCAGGCGTACTACGCCCGGTTCCGTGCCTGGCTGGAGGAGAACGGGATCACCGAGCACCCGGACCCGTTCGTCGGCCGCCCCGCCCGTTCCCTGGTGCTGATCCCCAGGGCGCTCCAGCCCAACGCCGACCGGGTCGACGAGACGGTGCACCGTTTCGTCGGCGCCTGCCAGGGCGACCGCGGCGCCGAGGGCGGCTGGGAGCGGCCGGCCGGTGCCCAGAAGGTCGTGCTCGTGTCGCTCGGCTCCTCCTTCACCAAGCGGCCGGCCTTCTACCGGGAGTGCGTCAAGGCGTTCGGCGGACTGCCGGGCTGGCACCTGGTGCTCCAGATCGGCCGGCACGTCGACCCGGCCGAGCTGGGGGACCTCCCCGCCAACGTGGAGGTGCGGTCCTGGGTCCCGCAGCTGGCGATCCTCAGGCAGGCGGACCTGTTCGTCACGCACGCCGGGGCCGGCGGCAGCCAGGAGGGGCTGGCCACGGCCACCCCGATGATCGCCGTACCGCAGGCCGTGGACCAGTTCGGGAACGCGGACCTGCTCCAGGCGCTCGGTGTCGCCCGCAAGCTGCTCACCGAGGAGGCCACCGCCGAGGCGCTGCGCACCGCCGCGCTCGCTCTGGCCGACGACCCGCAGGTGGCCCGGCGGCTGACGAGGATCCAGGCGGAGATGGCCGAGGAGGGCGGTACCCGACGGGCGGCCGACCTGATCGAGGCGGAACTGGCCGCCGTCCGGGGAGAGCGGCGGGGGGGGGGGGGGGGGCGGGGGGCCCCCGCGCCCCCCCCCCCCCCCCCCCCCCCCCCCCCCCCCCCCCCCGGCGCCCCCCCGCCCCCCCCC
>NZ_JBUDHV010000018.1:107571-131336 GCF_054956795.1 Streptomyces sp. SYSU D01066-1
GCCGGGGTGGGGGGGGGGGCCGGGGCCGGGGCGGGGGGGGGGGGGGGGGGGGGGGGCGGCGGGGGGCCGCCGGCCCGCGGGCCCCCCACCGCTCGACAGCCCCCGGATCCTCAGGCTCCGGAACCCTTCACACCCCGACCCGTTCGCCCTCGCCGTCCCGGGCCGGCGGCGCGACCGGCGCGGGCGCCTCGTCGTGGGTGAGGTCCGGCAGCCGGTGCAGCCACTTCGGCAGGTACCAGTTGCGTTCGCCGAGCAGGGCCATCACCGCCGGCAGCAGCACCCCCCGGATGACCGTCGCGTCGATCAGCACGGCCGCCGCGAGGCCGACGCCCATCTGCTTCATGGACTGCATGGAGAGCGTCCCGAAGATCGCGAACACGGCCACCATGATGACCGCGGCGCTGGTGACCACCCCGGCCGTGGTGACCACGCCGTGCCGGATCGCGTCCGGCGTCGCGCGGCCCCGCAGCCGCGCCTCCCTGATCCGGGACACCACGAACACGTGGTAGTCCATCGACAGGCCGAACAGGATCACGAAGAGGAACAGCGGCAGCCAGGAGATGATCGCGCCGACGCCCTCCGCGCCGACCAGCGAGGCGCCCCAGCCGTGCTGGAAGACGGCGACCAGGACGCCGTACGCCGCGCCCACCGAGAGCAGGTTCAGCACGATCGAGGTGAGCGCCACCGTCAGGGAGCGGAACGACAGCAGCATCAGCAGGAAGGCGAAGACCACGACGAAGGCGAAGACCGGCAGCACCGAGCCGACCAGCTGGTCGTTGAAGTCCTTCGAACCGGCGACCTGCCCGGTGACCGGCGCCTGGACCCCGTCGACCTCGCCCAGCGTGGCCGGCCGGACCTCGTCGCGGAGCTTGTCCAGGCTCTCGCCCGCCCGGTCCAGGTCGGAGCCGCCGACCAGCGGGACGTACACCAGCGCGATGTCCCGCGCGTCGTGCACCTCGATGTCGACCGGGCCGCGCGAGGCGCCGGAGGAGACCGCCCGCTCCCGGAACTCCGCCAGCGCGGCCCGCACCTCGGGCGCGTCGATGTCGTCGGCCTTCACCACCACCTCGGCCGGTTCGGAACCGCCCGGGAACGCCTCGTTGACCCGCTCGTACGTCTGCACGATCGGCAGCGAGTCGCCGAACTCCTGGTCCAGGGTGAGGTTCTGCGTCTTCATGCCGACCGCGGGCGCGGCGACGGCCAGCAGCGCGCCGGTCGCCACCAGCACCGAGAGCACGGGCCGGGCCAGTACGCGGCCCAGTACGGCGGTCCAGAAGCGGCTCTCCCCGCTGCCGTTCCCGCGGCGCCGGCGCAGGAACGGCAGCCGGCCCTTCTCCACCCGCTCGCCCAGCAGCGACAGCAGCGCCGGCAGCACGGTCACCGACCCGACCATGGCGACCGCGACCACCATCAGCGAGGCCAGCCCCATCGCCTCGAACTCGGCGATCCCGGTGAAGAGCATGCCCGCCATCGCCACGCACACCGTGACGCCGGAGACGACGATCGCCCGGCCGCTGGTGGCGGCGGCGATCCGCAGCGCGGTTCCCGCGTCCCGGCCGGCGGCCCGCTCCTCGCGTTCGCGGCGCAGGTAGAACAGGCAGTAGTCGACGCCCACGGCCAGACCGACCAGCAGCATCACGGAGTTGGCGGTGTCGCTCATCGGCTGGACGTGGCTGACCAGGCCCATCAGACCCATCGTCGCGATGATCGCGGTGATCGCGAGCGCCACCGGCAGCAGCGCCGCGACCAGCGCGCCGAACGCGATGAGCAGGATGCCGAGGGCCACCGGGACGGCCGAGTACTCGGCCTTGCGGAAGTCGTCCCCGAAGGCGTCGTCGAACGTCTTCATCATGCTGGCGGAGCCGATCTCCTCGATCCGCAGCGACGCGTGGTCCCGCTGGACCCCCTCGACGGCCTCCAGCACCGGCTCGACCCGCTCACCGGCGGTGTCCGCCTCGCCGCGGACGTCGAACCGCACCAGGGCACTGCGGCCGTCCTTCGAGACGGTGTCCGTGTCGTACGGCGAGGTCACGTCGGTGACCCGGCCGGTCCTCTCCACCGCGCCGATCACCGCGTCCACGGCGGCGCGGAACTCGGCGTCCGCGGCGGTGGGGCCGCCGTCCCCGGCCTGGACCAGGACGGTCTCCCCGGCCGGCTCCTCGATGCCGGCGTCCTCGATGATCCGGGCGGCGGTGCGCGTCTCGCCGCTCAACTGGTCACCGTCCTCGACGTCGACCCGGCCGGCCGCCGAGCCGAGGACCGTCGCCAGGACCACGAACAGCACCCAGATGCCGACGGCGGCCCATCGGTGCCGAGCACTCCAGCCGCCGGCCCGCGCGGCCAGGCCCCGCGCCCTCGTATCCCCGTGTCCCATGGCGGGCTCGCCCCCTCGTGAACGGCGCCGGCCCCCTGCCGCCGCCTTCCACAGTCGAAGCTAGGGGCCGCGCGGAGCCCTCTCGTCGTGCTGTCCGACGAACCGTCGGCGCCCCGGCTCCTCCTTTGGAATCGGGCGTCTCCGCACTGGGGAGGACACGGGCCCCTTACAACTGTCCGGGTACGCCCGTTCGGACCCCCTGGGGGTCAACGCCGGCATCTCACCCCTCACGCCGCTCGAGTCGACGACCGAGGACGTGTACGACGAGCTGTTCGCGATCAACACCAAGGGCGCCTTCCTCACTGTGCAGAAGCTCGCCCCGCTGCTGAGCGCGAACGCCGGCATCGTCCTCACCACCTCGATCGCGAACGTCATCGGCATGGTGGACACCAGCGTCTATGCGGCCGGCAAGGCGGCGCTGCGCTCGATGGCCCGCACCTTCTCCCGCGAGCTGCTTCCGCGGGGAATCCGTGTCAACGCGATCAGCCCGGGTCCCATCGACTCGGGGATTCTGGACACGATGAACTTGTCCAAAGAGGCCGCCGACCAGTTCAGGGCGGAGCGGACCGCGAGCAACCCCATGAAGCGCTACGGCACCGTCGAGGAGTTCGCCAAGGCGGCCGCATTCCTCGCCTTCGACGCCACGTACACCACCGGCATCGAGCTGGCCGTGGACGGCGGCGAAACCCAGCTCTGAGCCCGTCTGCCGTCCGGCCACGGGCGTAAGGCCTGCCGCAGCGGTTTCAAGGGGCGCTGCGACACGTGGTCGTGCCGGTCAGGCCGCGAGCGGTATTGCAGGCGCTCGGCTGGGGTTTCCCAGCCGAGCGTTTCGCGTGGGCGGCCGTCGAGTGCGGCGGCGACGGCGTCAAGGTGCTCGCACCAGGAGGTCGTCGCGGCCCACGAGGACACGCCGACTGAACCTTCCCCCGTGAAGTGGAGACCTGTTTGTGTCGTTGTGCGGCGAGGATGCTGGTGACCAGATGCTGTTCGTGGGCGATCGGAGCCCCAGCTCCTCACCCCAGGGCCGCCGCCGGTCCGCCCTCGGGGGCGCGCGGGCCGGGCACGGCGTCCCGGGCGGTCAGGTCCGGGCCGAGGCGTCTGTTCATGCCCAGCTCGAACCGGCCGTAGGGATTCACATGGGTCCAGAACAGCGGGAAGAGCGCCCGCCGGTCCGCGTCGGCGAGGGTGTCAGCCCACTTCGGATCGGCGAGGAGCTGCGCCGGACCGCTGTCCAGGCCCCGCGCCACCAAGGGCCTCGTCGCCACCACCCGAAACTGGAACACCGCCGTGAAACCGGTCGGGCTGACGGCGTCCTGACTCCTGGCTAAGGTGGGCCGGGAGTACGGGGGAAGGGCGTGTCACCGTGGGGGGAAAGGCGCTGCCGGCGTTGCCGCAGTACCGCAAGGACGGGGTCACCCGGCGGCTGTGCGCCTCGGTCCACCTCGACGAGGAACTCGCCCGCCGGCTCGACCGGGAACTCACCGGCGACCGGCTGACCTCGCCCGGACTGACCCTCGGCATCAACTTCGTCGCCCTCGCCCGGCACGCCCGCGCCGCCGCCGCGCGCCGCGACACGCTGGAGCGGCGGCTCACCTGGCTGGCCGCCGCCCTCGTCACCGCCGTCCTGGTGGGGCTGTGGGGACTGACCGGCGGACACGGCACGGTCGCCGCGGTCGGCATCCACGGCCCGCTCGCCGTCCTCGGCGCCTCCTGGTGGCTGATCCACCGCACCGAGGCACAGGCCCGCGACGCGGCCCGCGCGGTGTTCGCGGGCACCGAGAGGGCCGAGAAGCTCGCCCCGCCGGTGGAACCCGAGACGGAGGCGTGGCTGCACGAACTCAAACGGGCCAACGTGCTGCCCTACGCCGACGCGGCGGCCCTGACCACCCCCTTCGTCGGCAGCGGCACGAAGATCAAGGAGGTGGTCTGGCAGCCCATCGACGTCAGCCGGCCGGCCGAGGCACCCGGCGGCGGCAAGCTCCCGCTGCTCCCCTTCGACGCGGTCGACCTGCACACCTACGTGGCCCGGCAGATGGAGTCCATCGCCGGCCTGGAGGGCCTGCGGGCCAGGAACCGGCTCTACGTCCTCGGCAGCCACGCCCACCTGCTGCCCGAACTGGTCCCCGACCGCACCGCGCGCCCCCGCGCCCAGCTGCCCAGCCGGCTCGTACAGGCCGGCCTGCACGCCCCCGGCGCGGGCATGCGCACCCACCTGTGCCTGGAACGGGTCGGCGAGGGCGGACGGGTCGTCGTCTGCATGTACCTGCGGGCGATCCTGCACCGGCCCCACCTCACCTGGGAGGTGGCCGCCTACGTGATCCCGCCGCTCGGCGCACGCTTCGACCGGGTGGACCGGCTGCCGGTGGCCCCGTTCGACCGGTGGTGGAGCCTGGTCGCGTACGCCACCTCGCACCTCCTCACCGACCTGCGCCGGGCGCCGGGACGCCGGCGCGCACGCCGGCGCCGGGCGCGGCGGGACGCGCGGGCGCTGGCCCGGCGGCGGCGGGAGATCACCGAGCAGCACCTGCTGGTCGACCACGGCGCCGACGACAGCGTGCGGGCCCGGCTGAGCGACTGGGCGGAGGCGGGGTACGCCGAGCGGATCGACGCCCAGGACTACCTTTTCCGCCTCCAGCAGGGAGTGCTGGTGGCCACCGAGCGCTTCCTGAAGGACCACAACGTCGACACCAGTTCCTTCGACCGGGCGCAGCAGGTCATCAGCACCCAGACCTACAACATCTCCGGTGACATCACCGGACCCAGCAACATCGGCACCGGCGGTCGGATCACCGTCAACGGCGGACCGCAGGCCCAGGCCGGTCCGCAGGGCCGCGGTGGTCCGGCGGCGGCGCCGGGCCAGGGAGGAGCGACAGCATGAGCACGTACAACTTCCACGGGAACGTCAGCGGGCCGTCCAACTTCGGCGACCACGGACGCATCGAGATCAACAACGGGACGGACCCGGCCGCCGCGCCGGCGCTCGCGGACCGGCTGGCCGAGCGGCTGCGCGGTGAGCACCCCGCGCTGGTGCCCGAGGCCGAGGCCGTCCAGGACGAGCTGGCGCGGGCCGGGCAGGAGGGGCGGGCCGTCGACCGGGGCCGCGTCCGGGCCGCCCTGGAGACCATCGGCATCGGCGTCGCGGCGGGCAGCGGCAGCCTCGCCCTGGCCCAGGAGCTGGGGCGCGCGCTCGGACTCTGACCCGCCCTCACGTCCGCCCGGTGCCGGTCCGCCTTCACCGTCGTCCGGTGCCGGTCCGTCCTCACCGTCGTCCGGTGCCGGCCCGCCTTCACCGTCGCCCGACGCCGTCACTCGGCGTGCACCACCGCCCGCGCCCCCTCCCCGAGGTCCAGCTCCAGACCGGCCCGCAGCGGCACCGTCTGGCCGGGCGCGATCCGCTGGAGGGTGCCGTCGGAGCGGTTGCCCGTCCAGGTCCGCTCGGACCGGTTGGCGATGCCGAACCGGCCCGGCTTCGAGGGGTGTTCCACCAGCTCCGCGACGAGCGCCCCGTCCGAGCAGTCGTGCCGCTCCGGCTCCGGCGCCAGATGGTGTTCCTGCACCCGGGCCGCCCGCCCCAGCCGGATGTGGTGCCCGGCGCGCGGCGGCGGCGTGGTCACCACCAGCCGGGGCGGCAGCGCCACCCGGGCCCCGCACCCCCAGCAGTTCCTGGGCGGCGGGTTCCCGCCCGGCTCGGTCATGTTCTGCCGCCCGCAGGCGGCGCACTCCACCACCGCGTCCAGCACCGCCCGCAGCGCGTCCCGCCACTCCGACTCGCGCACCCGCGCCGCCGGATCGCGCAGCCCCGTCGTGAAGACCCGGCGGAACAGCTCCCGCAGCCGCTCCGCCGTCGCCTCCCAGGTGGCCAGCACGGTGGTGTGCTCCATGGGGTCGGGGGCGTTGGAGGCGTCGGCCGGGTCGAAGACGAACAGCGGATCACGGCCGTACAGCTTGCGCTCGGCCGCGTCGTCCAGGCAGTGGATGCCCAGCTCGCGGCGGCCCTCGAAGGGGTGGTGGTTCATCAGCAGCATGAACAGCAGCACGGCCAGGGAGTGCAGGTCGGACTGGGTGCCGGGCCGGGCGCCCGGGTCGCCGCGCACCAGCTCCGGGGCCATGAACTTCATGGTGCCGGAGATGCCGCTGACGTCGCCCTCCACCACCGCGTTGTCGTTGTCGCAGACCAGCACCTCACCGGTGGCCGGGTCGAAGAAGATGTTGCCCCAGGAGATGTCCCGGTAGGCGACGCCCCGCATGTGCAGCGCCTGGTAGGCCTCCACCGTGTACAGGCAGGCCCGCAGCAGCGCCCGGGTGTTGGTGCGCAGCCGACGGCGGAACAGCTCGGGCAGCCCCTTGAAGCGTTCGGGGCGCAGGTCCATCAGGTAACCGAAGGAGCCGCGGTACGGCCCCACGTGGGCCTGGGGCCACAGGAAGCGGTCGTCGTGGAAGTCGCGGTGCACCAGCTCCCGGACGATGGCCTCCTGCTGGGGCGTCGCCGAGGTCGGGTAGTACCACTTCAGGGCCTTCTCCCCGGTCCAGGTCGCGACCCGGTACACCTCTCCCTGCCCGCCGGCCCCCAGCAGGGCGAGGATCTCGACCTCGTCCCCGTTCTCGGTGGCCAGCCGTGTGCCGGCGTCCAGCATGCCGCTCATCTCTCAGCTCTCCGTCTTCCGTTCCGGTTCCGCCCCGGTCCCCGTGTCCGAGGGGCGCAGCGCCGCGGTGAGGGTCGTGTCGTCCCCCGAGTGGCGGGAGGCGTGCGCCAGCCACTCGGGCAGCAGGTGGCGCACCCGCGCGCTGCCGTCCGCGGCCAGCCGGTCGCGCAGGTCCTCGACGAACGCCCGGTACCCGTCGGCCGACGCGAAGCTCTTGGACAGCCCGTCCGTCGACAGCACCACCAGGCGCGGCAGCCGGGCCTGTTCGAACACCGGCGCCCAGTGCGTGCGCACCTGACGCCAGGCCCGCGGCCCGCACAGTGAGTCCGTCTCGTCCCCGAGCGCCTCCTCGGCCGGTGCCAACGGCCGCTCCAGCGTGCCGTCGTGCGCCACCACCGCGAGGTCACCGTCCCCGATCTGCCAGGCCACCAGCAGCCAGGGGGTGAGCACCGCGCCGATCAGCGTGGTGCCGTACAGCCGCAGCTTCTCGTCGTCCCCCGGCTCCGGCGCCCCGTCGTCGGCGACCGGCCGGTGCCGGTCCCAGTGACCGAGCGCCGCCGCGCGCCACTCGCGCACCAGGGCGCGCGGGAAGTCGTCGCGGGCGTACGTCATCAGCCGGGCCGGCCGCCCCGGCCCGTGCGGGTCGCGGGCCGCCCGGCCGAACTCGGCGGCCAGCACCGTGAAGCGGTCCACGGCGAACCGCGCGCCCAGCTCGCTGCGGGCGTACGCGGGCGAGCCGTGCCCGTCCGCCACCGCCAGCACCAGCGGATCGTCGGCGCTCCCCGCCCCCTGGCAGACGTACCAGTCCTGGTTGCACCGCTTGCCGACGCCCCGGACGCTCTCGCCGAGCGTCTCCCAGGGCCGTACCCGTAGCGTCACCACACGTCGTCGTCATCGTCGTCGTCCAGGACCGGCGGGGCGAACGGCTGCTTGACCGTCGGGTCCTCCTGGCCCGCCATCGGCTGCGAGGCCGCCTTCACCGCCGCGGTCGACGCCCACCGGATGGCCGCGGCCAGCTGCTTGCCGTTGTGCGCCTCCAGCGGCTTGAACTCCGGGTTGCCGATGAACTCCTGGAGCACGTCCTTGTCCGCGTCGTGGCCGATCGCGATGGCGATCCGGACCGCCTTGCGGCCCCAGGGCGTCGCGTCGACCGCCGCGAGCCCCGCCCGCCAGTCGTCGGTGGGCACCCCGTCCGACACCAGCGCCAGCACCGGCTTCAGCGCCCGCTGCGGCATCGGCGGGGTCTGGAGTTCGCGGGCGACCAGGGTCAGCGCCTCGCCCAGGTTGGTCGTGCCGTCCACCTCGACGTCCTGCCAGGTGAAGTCGTCGACCGGGACCGGCGCCTGGTGCAGCCACTGGGCCGTGGTGGAGAAGGTGATGGTGCGCAGCAGCAACTGAGCCGCCGGGTTGTCGGCCGCCACCGCCCGCATCTCGGGCAGGGCCTCCCGGATCGCGTAGTTCAGCCTGGCGATCTTGTCGCCCTGCATGGAGTACGAGCAGTCCAGCAGCCAGATGAAGTGGACCGGCCGGTTGGCCATGGGCCCGCCGGGGATGTCGCTCACGTGGTTGTCGCCTTTCCGGTAGTCGCGCGCAGGGGAGGACGGGCGCGCGGGTCCGTCACAGCAGCCACCACACCAGCGCGGCCACCGCTACGGGCGTCAGCGCCAGGGAGGTGAGGAACAACGCCGCCACCAGCCGCCGTCCACGTCCGATGGATGGGGTCACCCGGGTCATGCCGTCGTGTACGTCCTCTCCGCCGGTGCGCCGGTGCGCAGTCCCGTGGCGGCGAGCAGCCACAGCACCGGTTCGGCCGCCCTCAGCTGCTCGCTCTCCAACGGGCCCGCACAGGTGGCGGCATGGGCGCTCACCGTCCAGTAGCGCGCCGACCGGAAGTCGTGCCCGAGGGCGCGCACCAGGGGGCCGAGCCCGATCTCCGTGAGCCACTCGTCGATCCGGTCGCCGGGCACCGGCAGCGAGGCGAGCCCGTCGATGACGTCCCGCTTGGTGACCACCGCGGCCACCGGCAGCCGGGACCGCCGTCCGGTCAGCGCCGCCAGCTCCCCGGTCAGCCGCTGGTACGTGTCCCAGGGTCCCTGCGCCGCGGGACGGGCCCGTGCCACGAGGCGGGCGTCGTCGGGGGAGAGCCGGCCGCGCACCACGCGATCGGCCAGGACGTCGGCGACCAGCACCACACCGTCCGCGTGCGCCAAGTACCCCTGTCCGCGCACCCGTTCGGCCTCGCTCACCGACTCGCCCATCGGGTCGTACAGGTACAGCAGCCTCCGCCGCCGGCCCCGGCTCACCAGCAGCATCAGGGCGCGCGGCGGTCCGCCGGTCGTGGCGTGCGCCCAGCCGGTGCGCCGTACCTCCTGGACCAGGCCGGTGGCGGCCCGCCGGTCCTCGTCCGAGGCGTACTCCACCGACAGCCCGCCGCGTCGCGCCCACGCCTGGAGCCCTTCCGTCATGGCCGTCATCAGCATCGTCTTGCCCGACGAGGTGCCGCCGATCAGCGGCGCGTGCACGACGCGGGTGGTGGCGGCGGCCTCGGGCAGCCACCGCTCGCAGTAAGGGCAGTGCGCCGGGAGTCCGCCACCGCCCGCGAGCCGGGTGGCGGGCAGCCGGCGCCCGCAGTCGCAGACGTGCCACAGGGCGCCGTACCGGCCGGGCCGCAGCGCGCGGTGCTCGGCACGGCAGTCGGGGCAGTGGTGCAGGGCCAGCGGCACGGGGCGGTAGCAGCCGGGGTGCGGGCACTTGACGCGGACGCCGCGCACCAGCCGCCGGCCGCGCTCCAGCCCGCGCAGCGCCGGTACGGCCGCCGCCCAGCCCAGCCAGACCAGTTCGAGCAGCAGGGCGAAGACCGTGAGTACGGCGGTCAGGGCGGCGGAGGCCAGCACGGCGCCGAGGACCGCGCCGGCGGCGGTGCCGGGCGCGACGAACACCGCCAGCAGGAACCGGTTGACCGGGACGTCCACCCGGCGCCCGTCCGGCCGCCGTCCGGTGAACAGGTTGCGGGCGGTCCGCTCCAGCCACCCGTCGACGAGGTCGCGCCGGACCGTCCGCATGCCGTGCTGGGCGGCGGTCGACGCGTCCACCCACATCTGCCGCCACCAGTAGGCGAGCTGGGCGGGCTCGGGCTGCTTCGCCGTCCGCAGCCGCCCGTCACCGTCCCCCGTCCGCCACGGCCCGAGCCGCCGCCAGACGGCGCCCAGCCCGGCCGCCGTCAGCTTCCACACCGCCCGGCCGGCGCACACGCCGACGGCGATCAGCGCGGTCCAGCCGCCGAGGACGAGGAGCGGGAGCGGTACGAGGCCGGAGGTCATGGGGTTCCTCCGGCGCCGCGTGTCGGGGGTGTCGGAGGCGTAGGGGGTGTCACGGGCGTCGGGGACGTCACGGGCGGCCCTCCCCGGCCGGTGGCTCGATGTCGCCGTGCCGCACGGGCGGGCGCTCGGCGCGGCGGTTGCGGCCGGAGAAGCGGCCCGCCAGACGGCCGAGGGTGCCCGGCCGGTTCCAGGAACGGAACGCGTCGAGCCGGCCGCCACCCGCCCGGTCGAGGGTGTCCTCGATCCCGGCCAGGTCTTCGGCGGGCAGCGCCCGCACCACCGGGCGCAGCACCTTCGTCAGCAGGGCGGTGCGGGTCTCGTCCCAGGCCGGATGGGTGCCCGGGCAGGCGCTCCAGGCGCAGAAACAGGCGGCGGCGTACGCCGGTGAGGTGCGCAGCCGGTCCCGCACCCGCTCCGAGCGCCCCGCCCGTTCGTACGCCGCCAGCAGCCCGGGCTCGCCCGACCGGGCCAGCCCGTACAGCTCGCTGTCCGGCGCGGGGCCGTCCACCAGCCGTCGGGCCAGCGCGGCGAAGACCCGCTCCGTCACCGTGTCCGGCACCGGCTCGGCGGCACCGTCGCGCAGCCCGAGCGCCCGGCCGACCCACTCCTCGCCCTCGCCCGCGGTGCCCAGCAGGCCCGTGAACTCCAGCAGGAGCAGCGCCGCCCGCTGTCCCGGCCGCAGCTCCGTCGGGAAACAGCGCAGCAGGTCGGCGGCGAGGACGGGGACGTCCAGGTCGTCCAAGGGCGCGGCGAGGGCGGCGTCGACCAGGACGTCGCGGGTGCCGGCCGCGCGGTGGATGTCCGAACCCAGCTCGTTCAGCAGCAGGCCGGCCTCCTGGCTGGTCGGCAGCTCGCCCGGCCACACCAGGCGCAGGGCGGTCCCCAGGACGGCCGGGACGGCGTGCGGCGAGACCCCGGCGGCGCGCAGCACTCCGTGGAACCGGGCGAGCCGGTCGCCCGGTTCCCGCGCCTGGGGCGGCAGCACGCACATCCGCAGGTGCGGGAAGTTCGGGTGCGGTGCGACGGGCAGCCGCGATCCGGCGAGCCGCCGGGCGACGGTGACCGGATCGGCGGCGGCCAGCGCGTCCAGGGCGCCGAACAGGGCGATGCGCAGGGCGGGGTGGCCCTCGACGGCGTCGAGCAGGGCGGGCGGACACCCGTCGGACTCCCCGGTGGGACCGGTGGGACCGGTGGGGCCAGTGACGCCGTGCGCGGAGCCGGGCCGGAGGCCGTCGGGAGCCGAGGCGGGGGCGGGGACGGGGGCGGAGGCCGTGGTCCCGTACGCGGTGCCGTACGCGGTGCCGTGCGCCGTGCCGTGCGGGGCATCACGCCAGACACCTTCCGCGCCGCTCCCGCCGGTCCCGTACACGCCGGACCCGCCGGTCCCGCCGGTGCCGTCCGCGCGGGGGCCCGCACCGCCGTGCCCGCCGGTCCCGCCGGTGTCCTCCCCGCCGGTCCCCGCGGCGCCCCCCGGCCCCGCCACCAGCGCCCGCGACAGCCGCCCCGCCAGCTCCGGCAGCAGGTCCTGGCAGTCGACGTCGAGCAGATCGGCGGTGCCCAGCAGGAGCAGGGGCCGGCCGACGGCGGGCTCGCGCGGGTCGGCGATGCCGGAGCGCAGCGGCGCGGCCAGCGTCCGGGCCAGCTCGTCCCGGACCACCGGCGTCAGCGACCCGGCGCGCAGCGCGGGCACCGGCCCGCCGCCGAGCACCGCCGAGGTCAGCACCCGCCCGGCCAGCGGTGCCGTCACGGCGGTCGGCAGCCGTCCCTCGACCCGGTCCAGGAGCTCGGCCAGCGCCGCCCGTTCGGCACCGGCGTCCCCGGGCGGCGTCCCCCCGTCGTCGCGGGACGTGCTCAGTACCCCGATCAGCGCCGTCAGCTTCGCCTCGGGCAGCGACCCGGCCCGCTCCGCGGCCCAGCGGGCGGCGGCGGTTCGGGCGTCGGCGCGCAGCGCGACCCCGGCGGCCAGCGCCGACGCGGCGAGGTGCCCGAGCTCCAGCGAGGCGTCCCGGAACAGCTCCGGACGCGCCGCGCACCACACCCGCGCGCAGGTGTCGGCCCACGCGTCGGGCACCGCGCCGGCGGAAGGACCCGCGGGCCGCCCGGTGCAGTCGTGCACCCGCAGCCGGGGCCCGGCCGCGCACGGCTCGGACGACGGCAGCGCGCCGACGATCTGCTGGCGGGCCTGGAGCGGCCGGCGGGTGTACGTAGTGAAGGTCAGCCGGTGTGCCACCTCCCGGGGCAGCACCGCGCAGGCCAGCGCGATCCACTGGGCCACGGCCGCGCTGTCGTGCTCCACCAGCACCACCTGGCAGGCGTCCGGATCCTCGGCCAGTGCCCGCAGGTCGGCGAAGAACGCGGCGAGCCGGTCCGCGCGGGACGCGGCGAAGGCGACCAGGCCGTCCCGGCGCAGCAGCCCCGACGGCTCCAGCCGGTCCACCGGCGCGGGCCGCCGGTCGGCGGGCGTGGCGTCGGCCCAGCGCGGCGACTCCCACGCCGTGATGGGCAGCGCCCCGTCCGGCAGCCGCGTCCCCGGCGGCAGGTACAGGGCGTGCGCGTGGAAGTTGCCCCAGCGTCCGCTGTAGTCGGCTCCGGTGTAGACGGTACGGCTCAGCAGCCGCCCCCCGTCGGACAGTTCGTGGAAGCCCAGCGCCTTGGGGAAGTCCCGCAGCTGCGCGGCGTCCGGCCGGGCCGGCAGGTCGCGCGGCGGCTCGTACCCGATGAGCTGCTCGGCCTCCCGCAGCAGCCCCTGCGGTACGCCGGGACTGACCGCGGTGAACCGGAACCCGGAACCGTCGGGTCCGGGCGGCGCGGACGTGTAGTGCAGCTGGGCGAGGCTCACTTGGTCCCTCCCTTCCCGGCGCCGCGCACCCGCAGCAGCCCCCGTCGGCTCAGCAGCCACAGCAGCGGATCCTCCACCCGTACCGGACGCGGCCCCGACTTCGGGGCGTCCGCCGGGGCGTCGGCCGGGGGCGGGGCGCCCAGCGCCGACAGACCGAACAGGGACACCTCGGCGAAGTCCAGCTCCAGCCGCCGCAGCAGCGTCCCCGAGTCCCAGTCGGCCAGCAGCGACCGCATCTCCTCGTGCACCGCGAGCCGGTCCACGTCGTCGTACACGCCGCCTCGGTGCGGGGCGCTGGCCAGCAGCGGCGAGTGCGGAGCGAGCAGCGACCCCAGCATGTCCGTCTTGGTGACGGCCACCGCGATCGGCGTGCTGACCCGGCCCCGGGCCCCGCGCCGGCCGTGCGCGCGCAACTGGGTCGCCAGATCGGCGGCGATCTGCTCCGGCGGGGTCTCCACCGCCGGCAGCGGCGGACCGTCGTGCACCGGCAACCGGTCCCGCACGGAACCCAGTTGCAGCGGGTCGACCAGCAGGATGATGCCGTCGGCGGCGCTGAGGTAGCGGGTGTAGCGGTCCATCGCCTCCGCGTCCGCGAGATCCTCGCCCGCCGCGTCGAAGAAGACCAGCGTGGTGTGCCGGGTGCCGCCGCCCGGCCGGTCGCGCCGGGGCAGGCTCAGCCGGTACAGCAGCGGGTCGCTGAAGCCGAGCGCCGCCGGGCGGGTGGCGTCCGGCAGCCGCCGCCGCTCGTACAGGTCCTCGGCCATCTCCCTGTCCCGCCGCTGGGTGCTCGCCCCCATCGCGGCCAGCGAGGCGTGGTACGCCTGCCCGACCCGCTGGTTCAACTCGTTGACCAGGACGGAGACGTACGTGCTCTTGCCCGACGCCTTCGCGCCGACCAGCGCGATGATGCGGCTGTCCTGGTCGCAGTAGTCGCTGGGCAGGTCGTTGTGGCAGCTCCCGCAGACCCGGACCGTCGTGCCGACCCCGCACTTGGGGCAGGGCACGCGGCCGGCCGAGTGGCCGAGCACCCGGCCCACACTGCGCGGCGCGTCGAAGACGGGGCCGCGCATCCGGGCCGCCGGGGGAGCGGCGGGTCCGGTGAACCCGGCCCACACGTCGTCGCGCACGGGACCGCACGGCGTGCCCCGCACGCCGCTCGGCATCATCTGGCAGCGGTAGGGCAGCCGGGCCGCCGAGGCGCGGGTGAAGCAGTAGGGACAGGTGACGGTCGTCATGGCTCAGCGCACCACCAGGGTCGCGGGAGAGGGTTCTTCGAGGCGTACGGCCGTGGCGTGCTCGCCGAGCAGGAAGCCGCGCAGGGTGTAGGGGGCGGGGACGGGCGGGGCCGGCAGTTCCCGCTCGACCGTGCCGCCGTTGTGGGTGAGGTCGCGGCCGGCGATGCGCAGCACGGTGGTGCCGTCGCTCGCGTCCCGGGGGCGCAGCGTGCCGCCGCGCACCACGCACACGAACTCGGGCAGGTCCGCGCCGGCCGGGTCCGGGCCCAGCAGGGTGACCCGCAGCAGGGCCCGGCGGCGGCCGAGCGGCAGGAACCGCCCCGGCGCGCGCACCAGCCGGTAACCGATGGCGGTGTCCGCGGCGAGCAGCACCTCGGCGGTCGCGGCGGGCAGCACCACCGCCTCCGGTATCTGGGAGGCGACCGAGGCGCGCAGGCGCACCGCGTGCGGGCCGACGGGCAGCCGCAGGCCGCCGCGCCGGTACGCGTGCGCGGTGACCGTCCGTTCGCCGCCCTCACCGGCGCCGGCGGTCCCGGGCCCCGGCAGGGGCTCCCAGGCGACGGTGACCTGTCCGGTGCCCTCCGGCCAGTCCAGGGTGACGGCGGCCTCCCCGCCCGGGAGCCGGCGGGCGGCGAGGGCGGTGACGGGACGCAGCACCTCGACGTCGACGACGGGCCCGGCCAGCGCCCGGTCGCCCAGGACGGCCACGGCTGCGACGCGCAGGTGCCCGCCCCGGCGGGGGCGCACGGTCCGGGAGGGCGCGGGTCCGCCCGGGTCCGGGCGAGCCGTCCCGGACGGTCCGGGCCCGGATCCGTCCAGGCGGGGCGGCAGTTGGTCGGTGCGCAGTTCGGTGCCGGGCGCCGGCGCGTCGCCGGGCCACTCCACCAGCCGGACGTCGGCGCCCGACGCCCCGGTCCAGCCGAACCGCAGCGCGTCGCCGTCGGGCTCGGCGGTGAGCGTGCCGACCGGCTCCGGCCAGGGGTGGACGGTACGGGTGAACAGGCGGCCCGGTGAGGCGACGGACGTGCCGTCGGGGGCCCGGTAGTGGCAGCTGACCCGGAACGCGTGGGCGCCGACGGCCAGCCCCGTCGCGGTGAGCCCGTCGGAACGGGCGTCCAGCCGCTCGGCCGTGCTCCGCGGCCCGGTGTGCTCCACCGTCACGCCGGTGGCGCCGGGCGGGCAGGTCCACGCGCAGGTCACCCTGCCCGGCCCGTCGGTCACGGCCGGATCGCCCACCTCCGGGGTGACCGCCAGCCGGTGCGACACCAGCGGCGGCCCGGCCACCTGGCCGTCGCGCAGCGGCAGGGCGGCGTAGCGGACCGTGGTGCCGGGCACGACGTCCGTGTCCCGGGCGGCACCGGCCAGGGCGGGCACCTCGCGGTGCCCGGTGGCGCCCCGCTCGTCCTTCAGCAGGCACAGCAGCCGCCAGGAACCGGCGCCCGCCTCGCCTTCGACGGGCCACGACAGCGCGACGTGGCCGAGGCCGAGTCCGGTGCGCAGGGCAGCGGGCCCGCCGGGTTCGGGCCGGTGGACGCGGATCAGCCCGTGCAGCGCCCGCCGGTCGTCCGCGGCCTGGCCCAGCGCCCGCAGGTACTGCTCCGTGGCGGCCTCGGTGTCCCCGCGCCGTACGGCCCGCCGGGCCGACTCCAGCGCCGACTCCAGGGCGGCGAGCCGGCCGGCCAGCTCCGTCCGCAGCGCCCGCAGCGCCGGGTCGTCGCCCCGCGGCAGCCGCTCCAGCAGCATGCGGGCCCGGTACAGCCGGCGCTCCTCCCAGGCGTCGGCGAGCGCCTCGGCGGCGGCGCGCTGGTCCCGGTCGAGGACCGGCCGCACCCGGGCCGCCGCCAGCAGCCCCGCCGCCTCGCCGGCGTGGACGCCCGACTCGGCGACGGCCTGCTGCCACTGGTCCGGCGTACGGTCCTGCACCAGGCCGATCAGCTGGTAGAGCACGATCCGGCGCAGCGCCAGCGGGTCGCGCCGGTGCACCGCGGCCAGCAGCCGCGCCAGCTCCGCCGCCGGACCCGCGCCGCGGGCGACCCGGTCCAGCAGCGCGCCGTCCACCCGCCGGTGGCCGCGCGGACCGGACGGCACGGCCAGCCCGTCCAGGACCCGCAGCCCGCCCCCGGACGGTAAGAGGATCTCAGCCGCGTGCCGGGCGCCCGCCGCGTGCTGGGCGGCGGCGAGTTCGGCGTAGCCGGGGACGAGCGGACTCAGCGGCAGCCCCGACAGCGCACCCGGCAGCCCCAGATGATGTCCGAATACCCGACCTGCCCCCACCTGAGCTGTTTCCCCCCGCGCTCGTTCTCCGAAGGACCATCCCAGCAGATCGGCGACCGGGGAGGGAAGGCTTTTCCGCAACCCGCGCGTCCGCACTCCCCGTACTCCGCCCCCGCGCCCGCGCACACCACCTGCTCCCGCCCCCTCGGCTTCCGGCGGGAGCCGGGCCTCAGGCCGGCGGCCGGGTGAGCCTGACGGCCACGGCGTCGAGGACCCACTCCAGACCGGTGGCGAAGGAGGTCCCGGCGTCCACGTGCGTGCCGTCGCGCACGGCCCTGGCCAGTGCCGGAAAGCGGCCGGTCGCCAGCATCCTCGTCACGTGCGGGCCACGGGCGCGCTGCCAGTCGCCCTGGGACAGGCCCGTGGCACGCTCGGCCCGCAGGTCGGCGGCCTCGCGCCGGATCGCGCCGATGAAGTAGGCGCTGACGGTCTCCACGGCCCGCAGGACGGTGTCGATGTCGGCGAGGCCGTCGAGCGCGGACAGCGTGGCCTCGGACACGGCGAGGCCGTTCGGCCCCAGGGCCGGGCGCCCGCCGAGCAGGTCGGCCAGCCACAGGTGCCGCAGAGCGGCCCGCCTGGTGCGGTGGGCGAGGGTGCCCAGCGCCTCCCGCCAGTCACCGGGTGGCTCCTCGGGGAGGATCTCGGCGTACACCTCGTCCACCATCAGGTCCAGCAACTCCTGCTTGCTGGAGAGGTAGCCGTACAGCCGCATCGGGCCCGCGTCCAGCCGGGCGGCGACCTTGCGCAGCGACACCGCCTCCAGCCCGCCCTCGTCGGCCAGCTCGACGGCGGCGGTGACGATCCGCGCCCGGTCCAGCGGCACGGGGCGGGGCGGCGGCTCCGGCCGGTCCCAGACAGTCATGGTCACGCCGTTTCTGTTGTGAGCGTCACAGGACACCGATACGGTGTATCGGCATGAGACAGCGTATAGCCGTGGTCGGGGCCGGCCCCGCCGGCCTCACCTTCGCCCGGGTCCTGCACCGCCACGGCCACCCCGTCACCGTCCTCGAACGCGATCCCGCCCCCGACGCCCGCCCCTCGGGCGGCACCCTCGACCTGCGCGAAGGACAGGGCCAGCGCGCGCTGGACATGGCGGGGCTGCTGGCGCAGTTCCGGGCGCTGTCCCGCCCCGAGGGGCAGGCCATGCGCATCCTGGACACGGACGGGACCGTCCTGCGCGACTGGCGCCCCCGTCCGGACGAGCGGGCCAACCCCGAGATCGACCGCGGTCAACTCCGTGACCTGCTGGTCGGCCCCCTCGACGTCCAGTGGGGCCGGGGCGTGGCGAAGGCGGTGCCCGGGAGCCCGGACGGCGTGCGGGTCCACTTCGAGGACGGGCGGCAGGAGACGTACGACCTCGTGGTCGGCGCGGACGGCGCCTGGTCCCGGGTCCGTCCGGCCGTCTCGCCGGTGACGCCGCACTACACCGGCGTCACCGCCGTGGAGACCTCCCTCGACGACGTCGACACCCGCCACCCCGGCCTCGCCCGGCTGATCGGCGACGGTTCCGTGGCCGTGTACGGCGTGAACCGCGCCCTCGTCGCCCAGCGCAACAGCGGCGGCCACGTCAAGGTGTACGCCCAGTACCGCGCCCCGCTGGACCGGCGCCCGGCCCCGGAGCGGGACCCGGACCCGGCCGACACCGAGGCCGTACGGGCGGGCCTGCTGGCCCTGTTCAACGGCTGGGCCGCCCCCGTCCTCGACCTCCTCCGCCACGGCACCGCTTTCGTCCATCGCCCCCTGTACACCCTGCCCGTGGCCCACACCTGGACCCACGTCCCCGGGGTGACGCTGCTCGGCGACGCCGCCCATCTGATGCCGCCACTGGGGGCGGGCGCCAACCTCGCGATGCTGGACGGCGCCGAACTCGCCGAGTCCCTCGCCACCGGCCCCGACGACCCGGACGACACCGTCCGCGCCTTCGAGGAACGGATGGGGGCCCGGGCCGCCCGGTGGGCGGAGATCACCACGGCCGGTCTGGAACGCCTCGTGAGCCCGGACCCCGCCGCGGCCCTCGCCCTCTTCGAGCAGGTCCAGCCGTCCTGACCAGCGCCTCGACCAGGTCCAGCCGTCCTGACGGCAGGGCGCGCGACAGCGGCGGCGAGGACCGGCGTCACGCCCCCACGGCCACCCGCGCGGCCGCCCCCGCGGCCGCCCGCGCCGCCTCGTACCGCTCCACCAGCAGCCGGGCCACCTCGGGCGCCGGACCGAGCACGTCCGCCAGCACGTCGGCCTCGGCCGCGCCGCGCGCGATCCGGTCCGGCAGGCGGCCGGGGGCCAGGACGTACGGGGCGACGGCGATCCGCGCGCAGCCGAGGTCCCGCAGTTCGCGCACCGCCTGTTCGGTGCGCGGCAGGGACGCGGAGGCGAACGCGGGCCGCACGGCGCACCAACCGGTGTGCCGCCACTCCCGCGCGATTTCTGCGATCACCGCGATCGCCTCCGGGTCGGTGGACCCCGCCGAGGCCAGCACGACCCCGGTCGAGGACTTGTCGGCGGGCGTCAGGCCCGCCGCGTACAGCCGCCGCTCCAGCGCGGCCAGCAGCAGCGGGGACGGCCCCAGCACCTCGGCCTGCCGGATCCGCAGCCGGGGCGGCGCGTCCGCGAGGACCGCCGGGATGTCCGCCTTGGCGTGGAAGGCGCGGGTCAGCAGCAGCGGAAGCGCCACGACGTCCCGGACGCCCTCCGCCGCCAGGGACTCCAGCACCCCCGGCACCGAGGGCACGTTGAAGTCCAGGAACCCGGTCTCCACCCGGACGTCCGGGCGCAGCGAACGGACCCGGCGGACCAGGGCGTGCACGGTCGCGGCGTGCCGCGGATCGCGGCTGCCGTGGGCGATGACCAGCAGGACCGGTCGGGACATGACGCGTTCAGCTCCTCACCAGCAGGCCGCGGCCGCGCAGCACCCACCGTTCCAGCGGGCTGAAGACCAGCAGGTCGACGGCGATGCCGACGACCAGGATCAGCCCGATCGCCTCGAACACCATGGCCATGTCGCTGGCGTTGCGGCCGTTCTCCAGCAACTGCCCGAGCCCGACGCCCAGGTCGGGGAAGGACGCGATGATCTCGGCGGCCATCAGCGACCGCCAGGAGAACGCCCACCCCTGCTTCAGACCGGCCACGTAGCCGGGCAGCGCGGCCGGCAGCGTGATGTGCCAGGTGCCCTTCAGTCCCGTCGCGCCCAGCGTGCGCCCGGCCCGCAGGAAGACCGGGGGGACCTGGTCGACGCCGGAGACCAGTCCGTTGGCGATGGACGGGACCGCGCCGAGCAGGATCACGGCGTACATCATCGAGTTGTTCAGCCCCAGCCAGATCACGGCCGGCGGCACCCAGGCCACCGACGGCAGCGACTGGAGGCCGGACAGGATCGGGCCGATCGCCGCCCGCACCCACCGCACCCGCGCCACCAGCAGCCCCAGCGGCGTGCCGATCACCAGCGCCAGCAGGAAGCCGGACAGGCCGCGCGAGACGCTGGTCCAGATGTAGCCGAGCAGGGTGCCTTCGAGCCAGGCCCGGCGCACCACGTGCCACACGTCGGCGGGCGCGGGCAGCTTGGTCGGGTCGTCGACGATCCCGAAGGAGATCAGCGCCTGCCACCCGGCCAGCACCAGCAGCACGGCGACGACCGGCGGCAGCACCTTCTGCGTGAGCGTCTGCCGCAAGGACGCGGTACGCCCCGGCTGCCGGGTCTCCAGTGCGTCGAGGCCCGCCTCCAGACCGGCGAGGTCGCCCGTGTCCTTCTTCACCGGCGTCGTGCCGGTGTCCGGTGTCGTGTCAGTGCCGGCCATGGCGACGGATCTCTTTCCGTAGTTCCTCGGTGATCTCGACGGACAGTTCCGCCACGGCGGCGTCCTCGACGCGGCGCGGGTGCGGGAGGTCCACCGTCCACTCCCGGGCGACCCGGCCGGGACGGGAGGACAGCAGCACGACCCGCTCGGCGAGGCGGACGGCCTCGCGCACGTTGTGCGTGACGAACAGGACGGACAGCTTCGTCTCCCGCCAGATCCGGGTCAGCTCCTCGTGCAGCACGTCCCGGGTGATCGCGTCCAGCGCGGCGAACGGCTCGTCCATCAGCAGCAGCCGGCTCTCCTGGGCGAGCGCGCGGGCCAGGGCGACCCGCTGGCGCATCCCGCCGGACAGCTCGTGCACCCGCTTGCCGTGCGCGCCGCCGAGCCGGACCAGGGTGAGCAGTTCCTGCGCCTTGTCCCGGCGCTCGGACTTCGGTACGCCGCGCAGCCTCAGGGCGAGTTCGACGTTCTTGCCCGCGGTCAGCCACGGGAACAGGGCGTGCTCCTGGAACATGAGCGCCGGGCGCCCGTCCGTGTCGATCGTCCCGGCGCTGGGCCGGTCCAGGCCCGCCACCAGGTTCAGCAGCGTGGACTTGCCGCAGCCCGAGGCGCCGAGGAGGGTGACGAACTCGCCGGGCGCGACGTCGAGGCTGACGTCGTCCAGGACGAGCTGCTGCCCGGCCGGGCCCGCGAAGGACTTCGAGACGTGCGTGATCCGGGCGGCGTGGGTGGCCGCCTCGGTGCCGTCGGCGGCCTTGGCGAGGGTCGTGGCCATGGTCGTCACCTCCTGGGACGGGTGGGGGAAGGGGCGGGAACGGATCTACTCGACGCCGAGCCCGGCGTCGTCCACCGCGGGCTCGCCCTCGGCCGCCAGGACCTTGTCGAGCAGCGTGAGGTCGTAGATGCCCTCGAGGCCGGTGTCCTCCAGCAGCCCGGCCCGGACGGCGTGCCGGGCCTGGACGGCGAGAGTGGCGGCCAGCGGGTCGTCGGTCACGTGCAGCGACTCCCAGGCCGGGTCGAGGACGCCGGCGGGCAGCGCCTTGCCGGAGTCGGCCGCCAGCTGCTCGTTGGCCGCGGCCTTCGCCGCCTCCGGGTGGGCCTCGATCCAGCGGTTGGTCTCCACCGAAGCCCTCAGCACCGTCTCGACGGCCTTCGGATGCTCCTTCAGGAACTCCTGCGACACGACGATGTTGGTGATCACGAACTTCTGGTCCGGCCACAGGTCGGCCTCGTCGACCAGCACCTTGCCGCCCTCGGCGACCAGCCGGGACGCGGTCGGCTCCGGCACCCAGGCCCCGTCCACCGAACCGCTCCGGAAGGCGTCCGGGGTGACCTTGTTGTCACTGCGTACGACGGTGACGTCACCCCGGCCGCTCTGCGCGTCGACCTTCCAGCCCCGCTCGGCGGCCCAGTGGAGGAACGCCACGTCCTGGGTGTTGCCGAGCTGCGGGGTGGCGATCCGCTTGCCCTCGACGTCCGCGACCGACGTGATCTTCTCGGGGTCCACCACCAGTTTCACCCCGCCAAAGGCCGAACCGCCGACAATCCGCAGGTTCTTCCCGCCCGACCGGACATAGCCGTTGACCGCCGGGGACGGCCCGATCCAGCCGATGTCGACCGACCCCGAGTTCAGGGCCTCGATCTCGGAGGGACCCGCGTCGAAGACCGCGTACCTGGCCTCAGTGCCGCCCAGCGCCTTCTGGAAGAAGCCCTTGCGGTGGCCGACCAGGGCGGTGGCGTGGGTGACGTTGCCGAAGTAGCCGATCCGGACCGCGTCCAGACCGTCGGTCTTCGGCGCCCCCGCGACCGCCTTGACGGTGTCGTCCACCGGGGCCTGCGACCCGTAGCCGCAGGCGGCCAGGGCGAGCAGGGGCAAGGCGGCGACCACCGGCAGGGCGCGACGCGCGGCGAAGGCCATGCTCAGAAGTCCCACCCGTCGTCGTCCGCCTCGGCCGTGACCGGCTCCGGGGACGCGAAGGACTCGCCGACCATGCCCGCGGTGAGCGTGGTGCCGTCGGCCGGGTCGATCAGGATGAACGAGCCCGTGCGCCGCGAGTCGGCGTAGGAGTCGGCGGGCAGCGGCTCGGCGGTGCGGATCTTCACCCGGCCGATGTCGTTGGCGACGAGCCGCCCCGGGTGCGGGTGCAGGGACAGGTCGTCGAGGGTGAGCCGGGACGGGATGTCCTTGACGATCGCCTTCACCGTGCGCGTGCCGTGCTTGAGCAGCACCCGGTGGCCGACGGTCAGCGGCTGGTCGGCGACGTGGCACACGGTCGCCTCGACGTCCTGCGTGGTGGCCGGCGCGTCCTTGGCGGGCACGATCAGGTCGCCCCGCGAGACGTCGATGTCGTCCTCCAGCAGCAGCGTCACCGACTGCGGCGTCCACGCCACGTCGACCGGCTCGCCGAGCAGGTCGATCCCGCTGACCTTGGTCGTCCGCCCCGACGGCAGCACGGTGACCGCGTCGCCGACGCGGAAGGAACCGGCGGCGATCTGACCGGCGTACCCCCGGTAGTCGGGGTGCTCGGCGGTCTGCGGCCGGATCACGTACTGCACGGGCAGCCGGGCGTGGCAGTGCGCCAGGTCGTGGCTGACCGGCACGGTCTCCAGGTGCTCCAGGACGGTGGGGCCGCCGTACCAGTCCATGTGCGCGGACGGCTCCACCACGTTGTCCCCGACCAGCGCCGAGATCGGGATCGCGGTGACCTCGGGGACGCCCAGTTCGGTCGCGTACGCCGTGAACTGCTCGGCTATGGAGGCGAACACGGACTCCTCGTAGCCGACCAGGTCCATCTTGTTGACGGCGAGGACGACGTGCGGGACGCGCAGCAGGGCGGCGATGGCGGCGTGCCGGCGGGTCTGCTCGACGACGCCGTTGCGGGCGTCGACGAGGATGACCGTCAGTTCGGCCGTGGAGGCGCCGGTGACCATGTTGCGGGTGTACTGCACGTGCCCGGGGGTGTCGGCGAGGATGAACCGGCGCCGGGGGGTGGCGAAGTAGCGGTAGGCGACGTCGATGGTGATGCCCTGCTCGCGCTCGGCGCGCAGGCCGTCGGTGAGCAGCGCCAGGTCGGGGGTCTCCTGCCCGCGGGACGCCGAGGCGCGCTCCACGGCCTCCAGCTGGTCGGCGAGGACCGACTTGGAGTCGTGCAGCAGCCGTCCGACCAGGGTGGACTTGCCGTCGTCGACCGATCCGGCGGTGGCGAACCGCAGCAGGGTGGTCTCCGAGAGGATCTCGGTGGTGGTGGTCATGTCTAGAAGTACCCCTCGCGCTTGCGGTCTTCCATCGCGG
>NZ_JBUDHV010000019.1:0-126972 GCF_054956795.1 Streptomyces sp. SYSU D01066-1
GTGTCCGTCCTCGGAACGGCGCGGAATCGGTCTGCTACGGGGGTGGAGCGGGTTGACGCGCCAACCGCTGCGGGCGGACACCCCCCACCCCGTCCCCTTGCCGCCGTACGCGGGTGCGGGTGTGTTCCGTGTGGGACACCGGCTCCCGCTCGCCGTATGCGGGTGCGGGTGTGTTCCGTGTGGGACACCGGCTCCCGCTCGCCGTATGCGGGTGCGGGTGTGTTCCGTGTGGGACACCGGCTCCCGCTCGCCGTATGCGGGTGCGGGTGTGTTCCGTGTGGCAAGAGGACGCGTGTCACAGGTGCGGTCGGTTCTCGTGGGCGGGCGGGGAATCTATCGTCGGGGGCATGTTCGCTGTCTACGCCGCCCGGATCGACCGTGATCAGCCGCTGAATGGTCTGGAGTCGGGAGAGCGTCCCGCTCCCGAGGCCCGGCCCGGCTGGAGTGTCGTCGACGTCAGGGCCGCCTCACTCAACCATCACGACCTGTGGTCCCTGCGCGGCGTCGGTCTCGCGGAGGACCGGCTGCCGATGATCCTGGGGTGCGATGCCGCCGGGGTCGACGAGGACGGCAACGAGGTCGTACTGCATTCCGTCATCGGCCAGAGCGGGTACGGGGTCGGGGTGGAGGAGCCCCGGTCCATTCTGACCGAGCGTTACCAGGGGACCTTCGCGGAGAGGGTCGCCGTGCCGACCTGGAATCTGCTGCCGAAGCCCAAGGAGCTGTCGTTCGCGGAGGCGGCCTGTCTGCCGACGGCCTGGCTGACGGCGTACCGGATGCTGTTCACGAACGCCGGGGTGCGGCCCGGGGATTCGGTGCTGGTGCAGGGGGCCGGGGGTGGTGTCGCCACGGCTGCGATCGTGCTGGGGAAGGCGGCCGGGCTGCGGGTGTTCGCGACCAGCCGGGACGAGGCCAAGCGGAAGCGGGCGGTGGAGCTGGGGGCCGTGGAGGCCGTCGAGCCGGGGGCGCGGCTGCCGCAGCGGGTCGACGCCGTGATCGAGACGGTGGGGGCCGCCACCTGGTCGCACTCGGTCAAGTCGCTGCGGCCCGGTGGGACGCTGGTCATTTCCGGCGCCACGAGTGGTGACCGGCCCTCGCACGCGGAGTTGACGCGGATCTTCTTCCTGGAGCTGAAGGTCGTGGGGTCCACGATGGGGACCAGGGACGAACTGGAGGACCTGCTGGCGTTCTGCGCGGCCACCGGGGTGCGTCCGGTGATCGACGAGGTGCTGCCCCTGGAACGGGCGCGGGAGGGGTTCGCTCGGATGGAGTCGGGGGAGCACTTCGGGAAGATCGTGCTGGAGTGTGGGTGACGCGTCGGCCGGCGGGTGGGGGTGAGCTGCCGGGCTCGTCCCGCCGTGCGGGCGGGGCGTGATCGTGATCCGTGTGCCCCGGGGGGAAGGGAAGACGCGGGCGGGGTGACCGGGCCTTCCCTTCTGTGCGCGGCCGGATCAGGGGCGCGGGGCGCGGAGCAGGGCGCCGATGTGAGCCGCGGCCGTCGAGAGTTGGCGGCGGGCGTCGCGGAGCTGGTCCGTGGTGATGCCGTGGTCCCGGGCCGCGTCGCGGATGTCGTCCCGGAAGCGGTCCAGCAGGCGGTCCAGGTCACGGGCCGGGTCGCCGGTGGAGTCGGTGGCCGTCTCGTGGGCCCAGGAGGGTTCGTAGGCGGCGGGGAAGTCCTCCGGAGTGGATGAGTAGTCCGCAGGGGTCTGCTTCGGGTGGGGGGTGGGGGACGAGGGGGTGGTGCGGGTGAACGGCCAGTCCTTGCCGAAGTCCCCCACCTCCTTGGCCAGTTCGCTCAGGCCCTCGCGCAGGCCCGTCGGCCAGTCGCCCCGGACGAAGTGGTCCTGCACCTGCTCCTGGACGCGGCGGGCGATGCGCTGGACCTCCTCCTGGGCCTGGGTCCGGGCCCACTCCTGGGCCTCCTTCGCCTGGCGGCGGGCCCGCTGGGCCTCCTCGCGGGCCCGGCGGCTCTCGTCCTTGGCGCGGCGGGCCTGCTCCTTCCACTCCTGCTTGACGCGGCGCATCTCCTCCTTGGCGGTGCGCCACGCCTCCGCGGTCTCGCGGTCGGCGGAGGCGCTGCCGGCGCCCCGGCGGGCCGCGGAGGCCGCCGCGCGCATCTCGCGGCGCAGGTCGCCCGCCGCGCCCCGGACGTCGGCCTGGATCTCGGCGGCGAGTTCGGCGACCGACTCGCGGATCTCCAGTTCCAGATCGGCCAGTTCGGCGCTGCGGTCGGCCAGTTCGGCGCGGCCGGCGTCGGTGATGGAGTACACCTTGCGGCCGCCCTCGGTGGTGTGGGTGACCAGGCCCTCGGCCTCCAGCTTGGCCAGGCGGGGGTAGACCGTGCCGGCCGAGGGGGCGTACAGGCCCTGGAAGCGTTCTTCGAGGAGGCGGATGACCTCGTAGCCGTGACGGGGGGACTCGTCGAGCAGCTTCAGGAGGTAGAGGCGGAGGCGGCCGTGGGCGAAGACGGGGGGCATGTCAGAGCACCTTCTTGTCGGTCGTCGGGCCGTCGGCCGGGGGGTTCGCCGCGGCGTCCGACGGAGGGCTCGCCGGCGTGTCCGACGGGGGGTGTTCCGCTTCCGTCGGCGGGCGGCGCAGCAGCGCGATCGAGCCCGTGACCGTGGCCGCCTTCAGACGGCCGGTGCCCGCGCCCAGGCGTCCGGTGATCCGCTTGGCGCCCCACTGGCCGGTGACCTCGAGGTCCTCGAAGGCGCTGGAGACCGCGCCGCTCGCCGTGCTGGCCTCCACCTCCGCGTCGGCGGGCTGGGGCAGACGGACGGCGATCTCGCCCGAGACACTGGTCAGACTGATGTCGGTGGGACGGCTCGCCGGGTCGCAGTCGACGATCACCGAACCGTTCACCGAGTCCGCCCGGACGGAGGAGCCGGCCTCCACGACGGTCAGGTCACCGGAGACCGAGTGGAAGCGCAGGTCTCCGGTGAGGGCCTGGGCCTCCACGCTGCCCGAGACCGTGTCGGCCCGTACCGGACCCGCGAGGCCGACCAGGGTGGTGTCGCCGGTGACGCCCCGGATCTCCGTGTGGCCGTCGAGGCCGGAGAGCACGGCCGTGGCGCCGACCACGCCGACCTCCACGCGCGTGTGCGCGGGGACGGTCAGGGAGACCACCGCGCTGCGGCGCCGGCCCTTGCGGTCGGGCCACTTCAGGAGGTCCTTCCAGGGGAGGTCCTCGTAGGCCACCGTGAGGGTGCCGCCCTCCTGGCCCACGATCAGGGGGGCACCCTCGGTCGCGGAGACCTCCAGCCGGGCGGGGCCGTCCTCCGTGCCGACGACGTGCACCGCGCCGTCGACGATGCGTACGCGGAGCTCGCTCACGGGGGTGTCGAACGTGAGTCTGCTCGGTTCCGTGACGGACCACTCGGGCATGGTGCGGACCTCCCGGACTTCCTGACGACGCGCCATATCGCGTCTTCTCGTATTCACGATATATCGCGCGAGGGGAAAGTCAACACGCTCTTTCGGGTGACGCCGGGGGGCGCCGGGGTGGTGTCACGGCGCGTCCGTCAGGGGGCGCCTACTCCTCGTCCTCGTCGTCCAGCCGGGCCAGCCAGGTGGCCAGGCGTTCCACCGGGACCTCGAAGTCCGGGTTCAGGTCGACGAACGTCCGCAGCTGCTCGGCGAGCCACTCGAAGGTGATCTCCTCCTCGCCGCGCCGCTTCTCCAGCTCCTCGATGCCGCGGTCGGTGAAGTACATGGATGGTGCTCCGTCGGTCGGCGCAGGGGTTGGGAGCGTCCCGTGCGGGAAGGACCCTGTTCCTGCGGGAAAAAGAGGTGAGGTCTTTCCGCCCGGTGCGCAACCGGACGGGAAAGACGGAAGAGGACAGGAAAAAGGATAGGCGCAGGGAGGGCCGCGCCCCGTGGGACGGCCGAAGCCCTCGCGCCGGCGGAACCCGGCGGTTAGCCTCGCGGGGGCGACCGGTTTCAGGGGGACGCGGGGGAACGGGGGACTTCCATGGGACGGGAAGTGACGAGGGTCGCACGGATCGCGTTACCGGACGGGACGCCGGTCTGGGCCCGGATCTCGGGCGGGGAGGAGCTGTCCGGGCGGCCGGGCGGGCTGGCGTACAGCGACACCGGGTTCGCCGAGCGGGTCGAGGCGAGCGTGGAGAGCCTGCACTCCCTGGTGACCGGGGTGGCGCGGTCGCTGGCGGAGCCGTTGCGGGCGGTGCGGCCCGACGAGGTCAGCGTGCAGTTCGGCATCGAGCTGACCGCCAAGGCCGGCAAGGTCGTCGGGCTGCTCGCCGACGGCGAGGCCAAGGCCGGCATCACGGTCACCCTCACCTGGAACAGCGGAGCGGCGGTGCCGTACGCGCCCGGCGACGGCACCCAGGACGCCGGGGGAACCGAGGCCACCGAGGCCACCGGGGGCGCCGGGGGCGCATCGTCCGGCGCGGGCGACGGCGCGCGCGACGGCGCGTCCGCCGGCGCTGCGGGGCACGACGGCGCCGGGAGCGCCACGGCCGGGGGCGGGGCATGACGGGCGGGCACGCCCCAGGCGCGTCGAGCGCCCTCGATGCCGCCCGGCGTGCGCTCAGTGGCCTCGTCATGGCGGCCACCGTGCGCATTCATCGGGCGGGGCCCGGGTATGCCCCCGAGGAGCCCGCGTCGTTCCTCGGGAGTGGCTTCTTCGTCGCCCCCAACTGGGTTCTGACCTGCGCGCACGTGGCATGCGAGGGGGAGGGGGGCGAGGTCGCGGTGGTCTACCAGCCGGCGCCGGGACGCGGCATGTCCGCCGTGACCGGCCATGTGGTGGCGACGCTGCCGGACGGTCCCGCGCCCCCGGTCGGCAACTGGCCGGCCCCGGACCTCGCGCTGATCCGGCTGAGCGCGCCGGTCGACCACGAGTGCGTGTACGTCTCCGAACGCCCGGCGGCGTACTACGGCGACGGCAAGGTCCTCTACGCGGGCTGGACGGAGCTGGACGGCCGGCTCCAGATGCTCTACGGCCCCCTCACCGTCCAGGGCACCATCGGCGGCTGGGCCTCGGACGTACAGCTGCGCCTCGGTGAGAACGACCTGCCGCACGGCGTCTCGGGCGGCCCCGTGATCGACCCGGAGCGGGGCGAGGTCATCGGCATCGTGAAGTCCCGGGCACGCCACGCGCGCGGGGGCACGTCCATCGGGCTGGAACAGCTGCGGACGCTGCCGGTGCCCGCCGAACCCCTGACGGCCGAGCACGACGACCTGTACCACGCGGTGTTCCAGGCCCACGACCGCTACCACCGGGACCGGCAGCGCCATCCGGACGCCCGCCGGCACACCTGGGCGGACGTGCAGACCCAGCTCGGCGCCCGGCCCGGACGCGCGCTCGGCCCGGACGAGCGGGTGCAGCTGCTCGGCCGGCTCGCCGACCTGCCGCCGCCGGTCAGCACCCACGCCCTGCTGGACATCCTCGACGGCCTGCCGGACTTCCAGGCGTCCCTGTCGCTGCCCGCGCCGCGCGGCTGGCGGGACGGTCTGGGCGCCCTGTACGAGAGCGTCCGCGACGACGGCGCGCTCGCCCTCCTGCTCGGTTACGCGGTGGAGGCCGTGGTCGCCGAGCGGCCCTACGTCGCGCCCAGCACCCCGGCCGCCGAGGAGGCCCTGTGGGACTGGGCGTGGCAGGCCGTGCAGCGGCTCGGCGCCCGCCAGCGCCGGGAACTGGCCGCCCAGCGCACCCGCGGGCTGCGGCGGCGCGGGCCGCGCGTGCGGCGGGGCGGGCACGGCACGGCCCACGGGCGTTCGGCCGCGGCGCGTCCGGCCGTGCTGGCCGAGCTGGAGCAGCGGCACTGGGAGCCGGACCACTGCGACTGGTCGGTCTCCGTCCTGACGCCCGACGCCGAGGCGCGCCGCCTCGACGACGGCGAGCGGGCCCCGCTGGGGCGGCTCGCCGAGCGGCTGGCGGTCCCGCTCACCGAGGCGTTCCGGCAGTGCGACGAACCGGGCCGGCCCGCCGTCCTCCAGGTCGCGCTGCCCTACGCCCTGCTCGGCCGGCTGGCGGCCGACGAGTGGCGGCTGGGCCCGGACGCGCAGCCGGTGGGCGCGCTGCGCCCGGTCGTGCTGCGCTGCTCCGACCGCGGCCGGCTCGCCGAGGACGACGCCTTCGCCGAGGACGAGTACGAGTACGGGTACGGGCATGGGTACGAGAGCGCGTACGACAGCCGGTACGGGTACCGGGGAGCGGGCGCGGAGGCCCACGGGTACGGGGCCGGCGGCGCGGCCGGCCCGCCCGACCCCGACGAGGAGCGCCGGGCCCGCTGGCGCTGGCTGCACACGCGCCGGGCCTCGGTCGAGGTCCTCGACTGCGACGAGGGCCTGCGCAAGCCCGTCCCCCGCCTGGAGGAGCTGCGCGGACTGCCGTACGGCACGGTGCCCGTGCTGTGCCGCTACGGCGACGACCGCTACGACGACGACGCCGAGGCGCTCGCCCGGATCGTGCGCGGCGGTTTCGGCGTCGCCCTGTGGCGCCACCGGCGCAGCCTGCCGGACGCGGTCTGCGGGGAGTTCCACCGCGGCACGTTCGACGAGATCGCCGGGCCGCCGAGCGCGCACCAGCTGCCCGAGGTCGTGCACGACCTGCGCCGCAAGCTGCGCGTCGGCCAGACCGAGACCTTCTGGGCCGCCGGGATAGCCCTGCTGTACGACGATCCGCACCAGCCCCTGCCGGGCGCGGGCGACCTGCTGGAGGCTCCTTGAACGCGCCTGCCTCCGGGAGCGCGCCCCCGTCCGCGCTCCCGCCCGCCCCCGAGTCCGTCTGCCTCCTTACCAGGCCCCTTGGGCATCGATACCGTGAGGGGCGTTCGAGCGGCCGCCCCTGTGGACGAGTGACGACGAGGACCGGATCATGACCGAATCCAGTGAGTGGCTCATCTACCGGGGCGCCGGCGAACCCCATGACGGCATCGAGCGGCTCCCCGCTCCGCCGCCCTGGCGGGACTTCACCGGCCGGGACGGGGCGACCGGCGCGGGCGACGGGTCCGAGGACCGCAGGCTCGGCGCCCACCGGCACATGGCGGAGCTGCACCGGCCGGGCGCCGAGGAGCTGGAGATGATCAACGCGGCGCTGTACCTGCGCCGCCCCCTGCTGGTCACCGGCAGCCCCGGCGCGGGCAAGAGCACGCTGGCGCACTCGGTGGCGTACGAGCTGGGGCTGGGCAACGTGCTGCGCTGGTCCATCGTGAGCCGCTCCAGCCTCCAGGACGGGCTGTACCACTACGACGCCATCGCCCGCCTCCAGGACGTGCAGATCGCCGCGCAGGGCGGCTTCGGCGCCGCGGCCGGGGCGCCGGGGGCCGTGGAGGGCATCGGCAGCTACATCCGGCTCGGCCCGCTCGGCACCGCGCTGCTGCCGTCCGACACCCCGCGCGTGCTGCTCATCGACGAGCTGGACAAGAGCGACATCGACCTGCCCAACGACCTGCTGAACGTGCTGGAGGAGGGCGAGTTCGCCATCCCCGAGCTGGAGCGCATCGCCGACCGGCTCCCCGACGGCGAGGCCGAGGTGCTCACCGCGGACGGCGTGAAGGTACGGGTGCGCGACGGCCGGGTGCGCTGCCGCGCCTTCCCCTTCGTGGTGCTGACCAGCAACGGTGAGCGGGACTTCCCGCCGCCCCTGATGCGCCGCTGCATCCACCTGGAGCTGGGCCGCCCCGACCACCGGCGGCTCGCCACCTTCGTCCGGGCCCACCTGGGCGACGAGGCGGCGCGCGCGGGCGACGACCTGATCACCCGGTTCCTGGAGCGGTCCCGCAGCGAGCTGCTGGCGGCGGACCAGTTGCTGAACGCCATCTACCTCACCGGCGCCGCGGCCGCGCCCAGCCGCGACCGGCTCGCCGACCTGCTCATCCAGCGGCTCGACCGCCCGAGGTGACGCGCTGATGCCCGACGCAGCGGCACGTCACGGTCCCGGGCGCCCCGGACCGCCCGGCGCCGACCCCCTCGCCGAACTGGTCCGCCGGCTGCGGGAGATCGACCTCGACCCGGACGCCGAGCAGCTCTGCGACGCCCTGTGGCTGGCCGGCTGGGCCCGCCCCGCCGACGCCGCGGACGTACCGGTTGCGCGGCGGGTGTGGCCCGGGCCACCGCGGACACCGTCACCCGGCCCGCGTCCGGCCGCGCGGCCGGACGCCGAGGCCCGTCCCACCGCGCCCGAGGAGCCGCCGCCCACCGACCCGGTCGACCGGCGCGTGGCCCTCTACCCGGTGCCGCGTGCCGGGGCGTCGGGCGGCACCGGGCGGGCCCGGGCGCTGCCGGTGGGCGTTCCCGCCGCCCCCGTCCTGCCCTCCCCGCTCGAACTCCAGCGCGCCCTGCGTCCGCTGCAGGGCTACCGCAGCCCCGCCCCGCCCCGGCGCACCGAGCTGGACGAGGCCGCCACAGCCGAGCTGAGCGCCCAGGCCGGCGGGCTGATCCTGCCCGTGCACCGTTCGGTGACCCGGCGCGACGCCCGGCTGCACCTGGTCCTCGACGCCTCCTCCTCGATGCGGGTGTGGGACCGGTTGTTCCGCGAACTGGAGCAGTTGCTCGGCCAGCTGGGCGCCTTCTCGGACATCGAGGTCAGCCACCTGCACCAGGGCCCGGACGGCGGCGCGGCGGTCAGCCGCAGCCCGGAGCCGCACACCGCGCCGCTGCACTCCGCGGACCGGCTCAGCGACCCGACCGGACGCCGGATCGTCCTGTTCGTCAGCGACTGCGCGGGCCCCCTGTGGCACAGCGGCCACGCCCACCGCCTGCTCCACCACCTGTCCCGGCAGGGCCCCGTCGCCGTCCTCCAGCCGCTGCCGCAGCGCATGTGGAACCGCACCCGGCTGCCCGTCACCTTCGGCGAGCTGTCCCGCGGCGACACCCTCAGCGGCGCCACCGCCCTGCGCGTACGCGTCCCCGGCGGACGGCCCGCCGCGGCCCGCCGGGGCGCGCTGCCCGTGCCCGTGCTGCCGCCCGAGCCGGTCGCCCTCGGCGCCTGGGCCCGGCTGCTGTCCGGGGCCGGCACCGGCCCGGTGCCGGGCGCCGTGGGCTGGGTACGGGCCGCCCAGCCGCCCGCCCCGGCGCCGCGCGCGGACCGGCAGCGGACGCCGTACCAGCGGGTCAGCCGGTTCACCTCCGTCGCCTCCCCGGCCGCCGGGCGGCTCGCCGTCTACCTCGCGGCGGCGCCGCTGTGCCTGCCGGTGATGCACCTGGTGCAGCGCACCATGCTGCCCGGCTCCGGCCCGTCCGAGCTGGCGGAGGTGCTCGTCAGCGGTCTGGTCACCAGGGCCGGCGCGGAGTACGGCACGGACGGCGTCCAGTGGTACGAGATCGAACCGGACGTGCGCGAGGCCCTGCTGTCCCGCCTCGGCCGCGACGAGGCCATGCTCGTGCTCAAGCACTGCTCGGAGTACATCGAGCAGCGCTTCGGCAAGGGCGGCCCCAACTTCCCCGCCCTCGCCCTGGCCCAGCTCGGCGACGGTGACGGCGGAGGCGGCGGCGGAGGCACCGGCACCGGCGGGACCGGGACCGGGGCCGGTGGCACGGGGGGTACCCAGGGCCGCGGCGTCCGCTACGTCACCGGGGACCCCGACGACGGAGACGGCGACGGCGGCGACGGCGGCGGGGCCGACCGGGTCCCGCAGCCCTTCGCGGAGATCGCCGCCCGGGTCCTGGAGCGGTTCATGCCGCTGCCCGAGCAGTTCGCCCTGTACGACGGCCGCTCGTCCTACGCCGGACGCACGGCCGCGCCCCCCGCCGACCGGCACCCGCACCAGGCCGTCACCCGGGCCCGCGACCTGCTCGCCCGGTTCGACGACGAGGGCATGGTGCAGGACCTCATCGACGCGGTGCAGCTGCTGCGCGGCGCCACCGAGCACCAGGGCCCGGCCGGCGCCGACCCCGGGCTGTGGGAGCAGTACGCGCGCTGCGCGCTGCGGCTGTGGGAGGTCCAGGGCGGCGACGCGCTGCTGAGCGAGGCCGAACAGGCCGCCGAACGCGCCGCCGCGCACCCGCACGCCCTGCGCGAACGCGCCGTCCTCGCGCGCGTGCTGCACGCCGCCGCCACCGACGCCCGGCGCCGCGGCGACCGGTCCGGCGCCCAGGAGCTGCTGCGCCGCGCCGACCGCGAGTACGCCGTGGCCTGCGCCGCCCCCGGCCTGGACGAGCGGGAGGCGCTGGAACTCACCCTGGAGCGGGTCGGCGCCCTGGAGGCCCAGTGGCGGCTCGGCCGCGACAGCGCGCTGCTCCAGAGCGCCGTCGGCATGCTGGAGGCGTTCGCCGACGCCTGGCCCGACCGGCACGGCCAACCGGCCGAGCTCCCGCTCGCCCACGGCCGGATGCTGCTGCGGCTGGCGGAGGTGACCGCCGACCCGCCGCAGAGCCGGCTCTACGCGCAGCAGGCGGCGTATTCGCTGGGCCGGGCGCTGGAGGCCGGTGCCCTTGCCGGCGGCGCGACCACCGCCGAGTCCGTACGGGCCCGGGTGCGGACCCTGACCGACCTGGTGGACGCGCTGCTGCGGGCGGGCGGGCCGCTCGACGTGGCGCGGGCCCGTACCGACGAGGCCCTGGGCGTCGTACGGGAGCAGGGCCAGCGGGCCGCGCTGCTGGTGCGGGCCGGACGGATCGCCGAGGCCCGGTACGCCGACTCCGGGGAACCGGCCGAACTGCGGCGGGCCGCGGACTGGTTCGGGCAGGCCGCGCAGTGGATGCCCCGGGACGCGCCCGCGCACGCCGACGTGCTCGCCGAGTGGGGCGAGGTGCTGCTCAGGCTGGCGGCCCTGGAGAGCGGCGCGCGGTCCCGGGAGCGGCTGTCCCGGGCGATCCGGGTACTGCGGGACTGCCGGATGGAGACCCCGGCGGGCAGCCCGCTCGCCGCCCACCGGCTGCTGCTCCTCGGGCGGGCGCTCATGCACCGCTACCAGGTGCGCGGCGACCGGGTGGACCTGCGGGAGGCCGAACACCTCCTCGGGCTGGCGGCGGCGGACGCGGACGACCCGCTGCTGGCGGCGCGCTGCCGGCTGGAGCTGGGGCAGGCCCAGTTCGAGGCGTACCAGAACCTGGGCCGGGCGACCCGGCTGGACGCGGCGGCCGACGTCTTCCGGGCCGCCGCCGAGTCCGCCGGACACGCGGAGCGGGAGGCCGAAACGGAACGCCGGCGCCAGGAGGCCGTGGAACTGGCCGCGCAGGCACACCACTGGCGGGGTATGTCCTTCGAGGCGGCGGCGCGTCCGAGGGCGGCCCGGGACGCCTATCGGGCGGCCCGCGCCCAGTGGGCCCGGCTGCCGCAGGACCGGCTGGGCACGGGCGAACCGACGGCACAGCAGACCGCGCAGCGGCTGGCCGAACTGGAATGAGGCACCGGGCGGTTCACCGGCCGGGTGCACCTAGGGGACCGAGGGGACCGAGGGAGAGGGACGGGGACATGGGCGCAGCGTACGAGTCCGGCACCGGGGAGCCGCTGCCGGACCTGCTGGCACTGGGGCTCGCGGAACTGGGGTCGATCGACCACCCGGTGCTGCGGGAAGTCCTCCGCGAACTGCGGGAACGGGCGACGGAGCCGAGCGACATGATGTGGGGGTTCGACAGCGCGTTCTGACGGCTTGTCGGGGCAGCCGTCGTGCCGGCTCGCTGCGACGGTTCGTGGTGGCGCCTCGCCGTGCGGGCTCGCCGTGCCGGCTCGTTCTGATCAGGCCAACTTCGGCCACCCCGGGTTTCGGCCGGGTGCCGCGCCGGGCAATTCGTTTCATACGGCAAACGCCGTGGCGCGGGGGCGTACGGCATGGCGGGGGTGGGTGCAGGAGTGTCCGAGGAGCCCATCCCCTTCCGGCAGTTCATCGTCAAGACGCACGGCCGCTGCAACCTCGCCTGCACCTACTGCTACCTGTACGAAGGCCCCGACAGCGGCTGGCGCGCACGCCCCGCCGCCGCCTCCGCCGACGTCCTGGAGCGCACCGCCGGCCGCATCGCCGAGCACGCCCGCGCGCACGCCCTCGGCGACCTCGCCCTGGTCCTGCACGGCGGTGAGCCCCTGCTGGCGGGCGCCGGCACCCTCGCCCGGTTCACCGGCCGGGTGCGCGAGCGCGTTCCCAGCGGCTGCGCCGTGCACGCCGTCGTGCAGACCAACGGCACGCTCCTGACCGAGGGCCGCCTGCGCGTACTGGCCGACGCCGGCGTCCGCGTCGGCGTCAGCCTCGACGGCGGCACCGCCGCGCACAACCGGCGGCGCGTCGACCACGCGGGGCGCCCGTCCTGGCCCGCCGCCTCCCGCGGGGCCCGGCTGGTGGCCGACCGCTTCCCGGCGTCGTACGCGGGTGTCCTGACCGTCGTCGACCCGGAGCTGGACCCGGTCGAGACGTACGAGTCGCTCCTCGCCCTGCGTCCGCCCGCCCTGGACCTGCTGCTGCCGCACGGCAACTGGTCGGCCCGCCCGCCGGGGCAGACCGGCGTCCGCTACGGCGACTGGCTGTGCGCCGTCTTCGACCGCTGGTGGGCGGCGGGCCGGCGCGAGACGCGGGTGCGGCTCTTCGAGGGGTGCGTGGCGCTGCTGCTGGGCCTGCCGGCGGCCGGGGAGGCGCTGGGGCTGGCGCCGTTCGACGCGGTGGTGGTGGAGACCGACGGGTCGATCGAGCAGGTCGACTCCCTCAAGTCGGCCTACCCGGGCGCCGCCGAGACCGGCCTCGACGTCTTCCGTAACACCTTCGACGAGGCACTGCGGCACCCGGGCGTGGCCGCCCGGCAGCAGGGCGCGGACGCCCTCCCCGGGCAGTGCCGGGCGTGTCCGCTGCTGCGCGTCTGCGGCGGCGGCCACTACGCCCACCGCTACCGCGCCGGACACGGCTTCCGGAACCCGTCCGTGTACTGCGCCGACCTCCAGCGCTTCATCCGGCACGTGGCCGGACGGCTGGCGGGCGCGTCGGCAGCCGCGTCGACAGCCGCGTCGGCCACGGGGTCCCCGCCGTCCCCATTGCCCAGGCTGTCCCCGTTGCCCCCGCTGTCCCCGCGCGAAGGGAGCGCTCCGTGATGTTCCCGACGGTCCCGGACCAGATCCTGACCGAACTCGCCCGTACCGAGGGCGGCCCCGACGCCCTCGGCCTCCTCGTGCGCGACCAGGACACCCGGCGGCTGCTGGTGCTGCGCGCCGTGCTCGACGCGGCCGAGGCGGCCGAGACGGCGGTGTGCGACGCGGGGCGCAAGGCACGGCTGCGGGAGGACTGGGCGATGCTGGCCGACGCCGACGCCGACGCCGACGCCGACGCCGACGCCGACGCCGACGCCGACGCCGACGCCGACGCCGACACGGCCGCATCGGCGGACTCGGTGAAGGGGGCGGAGGCGGGGACGGGGACGGGGACGGGGCGCCCCCTCACCCCCGCCCGCGCCCGGCTGTTCCACCCCCTCACCGGCCCCTGGGCGCGCTCCTGCCTGCGCGGCCTGGACGCGGGACGCGGGACCCCGGCCGAGGCCCGGGCCCTGCGGCGCGACCTCGCCCACTTCAGCGCCCTCGCCGCCGTCGCCGCCGCCGAGGCGGGCCTGTCCTTCGCCACCCGGCTGACCGCCCGCGCCGGCGTCCTCACCCTCCCCTCCCTCGGCGCCCTGCACACGGCGGCCTCCGGCGACGTACCGGTCGACGTCACCCACCGGGACGGCGTCCTGACCCTCCGCCAGCCCGACGCCCCCGACGTCCGCGTCCACCTGGAGAACGGCACCGGCGCCTGGTCGGGCGCCCCGGCGTGGACGCCGGCGCACGCGCTCCCCGGACTGCTCCCGTCCGCCCCGCCCATGCCCCTCGACGACCTCGACCCGTACCGCGAAGCCCCCTACAGCACCCACCGGGGCAGCCTCAGCGGCGCGGCCACCCTCGACGACGCGGAACGCAAACGCTGGCTCCAGGCCTGGACCGGCACGGCCGTCGCCCTGCGCTCGGGCGGCGCCCACCGCCTCACCGAGGCGGCGACACTGCTGCGCTGCCTGGTCCCGCTGGAGATGCCGCCCGACATCGGCACCGGCCGGGGCAGTTGCAGCGCCACCCGCCGCGAGGCGTTCGGCGCCCTGCTCAGCAGTACGCCCCCCGACCCGGTGACCTTCGCCGCGACCCTCGTCCACGAACTCCAGCACGCCAAACTCGCCGCCCTCACCGACCTGCTGACCCTGCACCGGGCCGGTCCCGAGGCCCGTTACTTCGCCCCCTGGCGGCCCGACCCCCGCCCCTACGGCGGTCTGCTCCAGGGCACCTACTCCCACCTCGCCATGGCCTCCTACTACCAGCGCCGGGCCCTGCTCACCCGCCCCCCGGAGCGCGACTGGGCCTGGTCCCAGCACGCCCGTTACCACGCCCAGGTCGGCGCCGCCCTGCCCGCCCTCGTCGGCTCACCCGACCTCACCGCGCCCGGCCGCCGCTTCGTCGACGAGATGGCCGCCACCTACCAGCGCATGGCCGACCATCCCGCGCCCCGGGGCCACACGGCACGCGCGCAGGCGTACGTGAAATCGGCGCGCGCCCTGTGGACCCAGCGCCACGCTTCCGCACTCCCACGGCCGAAAGAGTGAGGATGCCTGCGCGCGCCGCCCAGGTGCGGAAAGATCGCCTGACCGAGGTACGTCCCCCCGTCGCCCGACGGGCCCACGTAGGACTCACGCGGGACCCACGCGTGACCTTACGTACGACGCGCCGAGGTCCTAGGATTCTGTGGTATCACGCGCGCTGGAGGCCGCCGCATGTCTGGAGTTCGTAAGCCGGTCGGGCCGACCGAGAGGGGGGCCGCGAAACAGACCGTCACCATCCACTTCGCCGGCTTCAACCGGGCCTGGGCGGCCTGGATCGGGGACCGGCTGGAGCGGCGCGGACTGCGGGTGGTGTACCTGCGCTGGGAGTCCCCGGCCGACGTCCCCCTGGTGGACCTGCTGCGCGACCTGAAACTGGCCGAGGGCCGCATCCTCATCGTCGTCAGCGAGTGGTACTTCCAGCTCGGCCCGCGCTCCCACGAGGAGTGGAACGAGGCGCTGCGCGAGGTCGTCGCCCCCGACCCGTCCCGCTTCGCCGCCGTCTCCGTCACCACGGCCACCATCCCGTCGGCCGCGGCGGTGCTCGCACCGGTGGGCCTGACCAACATGGGCGCCGAGGAGGCCGAGCGGCGCCTGCTGGACCGGCTCGACCTGCCCTCCGAGCCGCTGCCCGAGCCGGCCGCCACGGCACGCCGGGGCCCGCGCTTCCCCGCCTCGATGCCGGACGTCTGGGGCTCCGTACCGCGCCGCAACACCCGCTTCACCGGCCGCGAAGCCCTCTTCAACGAGGCGTACAACCTGCTCCAGAACGCCGAACCGGGCGCCGGCGTCGTCACGTTCTTCGGCATGTCCGGCGTCGGCAAGACCCAGCTGGCGGCCGAGTACGCGCACCGGTTCGGCTCCGAGTACGACGTGGTCTGGTGGGTGAACGCGGAGGGCCGGGTCACCTACCGCCGCCAGCTCGCCGAACTGGCCCCCAAACTCGGCCTGCAGACAGGCCAGGAGTACGGTGAACGGCTGAACGCCGTCCGCGGCTCCCTGCGCCGCGGCGATCCGTACTCCCGCTGGCTGCTGATCCTGGACGGCGCGGACGAGCCGGACCAGATCTGGGACATGGTGCCCAGCGGCCCCGGCCACGTCGTCATCACCTCCCGCAACCCGGAGTGGAGCGAGCACAACAGCCGCCTCCTGGAGGTGCCGGTCTACGCCCGGGACGAGTCGGTCGCCTTCATCCGGCGCCGGGCGCCGCGGCTGACCGAGCCGGAGGCGCACAAACTGGCCGAGGCGCTGGAGGACCTGCCGCTGCTCCTGGACCAGACGGCCGGCTGGCTCAACGACTCCGACATGTCGGTGGAGCGGTACATCGGCATGCTGGAGGACGGCGTCGACGGCCACGTGGTCAAGGTGTCGGCGGACTTCCCGCTCGCCTTCCAGACCGCCTGGTCGATACTGCTGAACAAGCTGCGCGACACCGTCCCGGAATCCGTCGACCTGCTGCGGCTGTGCACCTTCTTCGCCCCCGGCTTCATCCCTGTGCGGATGCTGCGCGAGACCCCGGCCGACGAACTGCCGGAACAGCTCGTCCGGCTCTTCAACGACCCCCTGCTGTGGAACCGGGCCATCAACCAGCTGCGCACCTACTCCGTGGTGCGCCTGGAGTCCCACGAGATGTCCGGCGACGAGACGGCGTCCTCGGGCGAGTCGCTGTACCTGCACCGCATGGTGCACCAGATCGTCAACAACGACATGCCGGAGACCGACCGCAAGGAGTTCGTCGACGTCGTCCGCCGGGCCCTCGCCGCGGCCGACCCGCGCCGCCCCACCGACCCCGACCTGTGGCCCGGCTACGCCGAGATCGCCCCGCACCTCAAGCACGCCGACGTCCTCAAGAGCCGCGACCCGCAGGTGCAGCGCCTGGTCTTCAACTGCCTGCGCTACATGTACTTCTCCGGCGAGTACCGCTCCGGCATCAAGCTCGCCGAGCGCGCCATGAAGGCCTGGCGCGACCTGCTCGGAGAGACCCATCCGCGGATCTGGGAACTGGCCTACCACTACACCAACCTGCTGCGCGGCAGCGGCGACTACACGCGCAGCGAGTCGCTCAGCCGCGCCGCCGTCGACCACCTGCGCGCCGAGCGGGGGGAACAGGACCTGGAGTACCTGCGCGCCGCCTCCGGCCTCGCCGCCGACCTGCGCGGCCTGGCCCGCTACGACGAGGCGCTGGAGATGTCGCAGTGGGTGCTGGCCGCCTACCGCGAGCTGCTCGGCGAACAGGACTCGCGCACCCTCAACGCCCAGAACAACCTGGCCGTGTCACTGCGCCTGCTCGGCTGGTACCGCGAGGCCCTGGACGTCGACAAGCAGACCATGGAGGCACGCCGCCAGTTCCTGCGCGCCCGGCACACCTTCACGCTCAACTCGGAGATCTGGTACGCCACCGACCTGCGGCTGCTCGGCCGCTACGGCGAGGCGGAGTCGATCCAGAGCAAGAACGTCCACGAGGCGCGGACCGTGCTCGGCCGGGACAACCAGCAGACCCTCAGGGCGGAGTACAACCTCGCCATGTGCCGGTACCGCATGGGCGACCGCGACCGCAGGCGGGACCGCGGCGAAGGCCCCCAGGAGCCCGGCGCGCTGTTCGCCAGCGTCCTGGAACGGGGCGAGCGGGTGCTCGGCGAGACCCATCCGCTGACGCTGATCTTCGCCACCGGCCAGAGCTGCTACGCCCGTGAGCACGGCGACATCGACCAGGCCCGCGAACTGAGCGAGGCCGTCGTCGCCCGTTACGAGGTGATGCACGCCGCGGGACATCCGTTCATCGCCGGCGCCCGCGCCAACCAGGCGCTGATCCTGCGCAACGTCGGCGAACGGGACCACAGCCACGCCCTCGTCGAGCAGGCGCTGGCGGAGATGACCGAGGCCGTGGGCGAGCGCCACCCCTGGACCCTCGGCTGCGCCCTGAACGCCTCCGCGCTGCGCAACCTCATGGGCGACGTCGAGGGCGCGGCCGAACTGAGCCGGCAGACGGTGGCACGGGCCACCGAGTGGCTCGGGCGCACGCATCCGCTCACGCTGTCGACCCGGGTCGCCTACGCGGCGGACCTGCGGGGGCTGCGGGACCGCCGACGGGCGGAGAAGGTCGAGCAGGAGGTCCTCTCCGACCTCGACGCCACCCTGGGCAGCAAGCACTCCCACACCCTCTCGGCCCGCTCCCGCAACCGGCCGTACTGGGACTTCGAACCGCAGCACACGTGATCGTCCAACCGGCGCGCACAACCGCTTCCAGCCAGTGAGCGGGAACGGGTCGTGGACCCGTTCCTGTTCTCCGCGGCCGTCCCGATCGGTGTCGGGTGCCCCGGCAGCCCGCGTCCTCTTCGCCTCCGGCGGTACGGACCGTGTCCGTGGCCCGGGAACGCGGTGGCGGGATTCCTCACGCCCAAGGGCGCCTGGCCGGACCTGGACGGTCCGATGCCCGTGCGCGTCGCTCCGGTGCGCACGGGACGGTGTCGCACCACGACGACACGGGCCGCCGCGCGCCGAGGGCCCACCCCCCGGATCACCTCCGGGGAACGGGCCCTCACGCGACGCAGCGGGTCAGCGCCTCACGCCTCGAACACCTCACGCACCAGCTGCTCCTGCTCGGCCTGGTGCCGCTTGGCGGAGCCGACGGCCGGGGACGAGGAGTGCGGGCGCGAGATGCGGCGCAGGCGCTCGCCCGCCGGGATGTCCGCGCCGACCGCCAGGTCCAGGTGGTCGATCAGGTTGAGCGCGATGAACGGCCAGGCACCCTGGTTGGCCGGCTCCTCCTGGGCCCACAGGTACTTCTCGGCGTTCGGGTACTTGGCGATCTCCGCCTGGAGCTCGGTGCCCGGCAGCGGGTACAGGCGCTCGATGCGGATGATGGCCGTGTCCGTCACCCCGCGCTTGGCGCGCTCGGCGACCAGGTCGTAGTAGACCTTGCCGGCGCAGAAGACGACCTTCTTCACCGCCGCCGCCTCGACCGAGGGGTCGCCGATGACCGGCTGGAACTGGCCGGAGGTGAACTCCTCCGCCTTCGACGCCGCCGCCTTCAGGCGGAGCATCGACTTGGGGGTGAAGACGACCAGCGGCTTGTGGTGCGGGTTGTGCACCTGCCACCGCAGGAGGTGGAAGTAGTTCGCCGGGGAGGTCGGCATCGCGACCGTCATGTTGTTCTGCGCGCACAGCTGGAGGAACCGCTCGACGCGGGCCGAGGAGTGGTCCGGGCCCTGGCCCTCGTAGCCGTGCGGGAGGAGCAGGACCACACCGGAGGTCTGGTTCCACTTCTGCTCGGCGGCCGAGATGTACTCGTCGACGATGGTCTGCGCGCCGTTGACGAAGTCGCCGAACTGCGCCTCCCACATCACCAGCGCGTCGGGGCGGGCCAGCGAGTAGCCGTACTCGAAGCCCATCGCCGCGTACTCGGACAGCAGGGAGTTGTAGACGTTGAGCCGCGCCTGGTCCTCGGAGAGGTACTGCAGCGGGGTGTACTCGTCGCCCTTGGCGCGGTCGATGATCACCGCGTGCCGCTGGCCGAAGGTGCCGCGCTGCGAGTCCTGGCCGGCCAGCCGGACCGGGACGCCCTCCAGGAGGAGGGAGCCGATGGCCAGGGTCTCGCCCATGCCCCAGTCGATGGTGCCGTCCTCGACCATGGCCGCCCGGCGCTGGAGCTGCGGGAGCAGCCGCGGGTGGACGGTGACGTGGTCGGGGATGTTGACCTGGGACTCGGCGATCCGCTTGACGACCTCGCCGGTGACCGCGGTGTTCACGGCGGCCGGGAAGGCGGCCTGCGGGTCGGAGGACTCCACCGAGGCGGGCTGCGCGGTGGTGGCCTCGCGGACCTCCGTGAAGACCTTCTCCAGCTGGCCCTGGTAGTCCTGGAGCGCCTGCTCGGCCTCTTCCAGGGTGATGTCGCCACGGCCGATGAGGGACTCGGTGTAGAGCTTGCGCACCGAGCGCTTCTTGTCGATCAGGTCGTACATCAGCGGCTGGGTGAAGGCCGGGTTGTCCGACTCGTTGTGACCGCGGCGGCGGTAGCAGATGAGGTCGATCACCACGTCCTTGTTGAACGCCTGGCGGAACTCGAAGGCGAGCCGCGCGACGCGCACGACGGCCTCGGGGTCGTCGCCGTTCACGTGGAAGATCGGGGCCTCGATCATGCGGGCCACGTCGGTGGCGTACATCGACGAGCGCGAGGACTCCGGGGCGGCGGTGAAGCCGACCTGGTTGTTGATGACGATGTGGACCGTGCCGCCGGTGCGGTAGCCGCGCAGCTGCGACATGTTCAGGGTCTCGGCCACCACGCCCTGGCCCGCGAAGGCCGCGTCGCCGTGGATCGCCACCGGCAGCACGGTGAAGTCCGTGCCGCCCTTGTTGATGATGTCCTGCTTGGCGCGGGCGACGCCCTCCAGGACCGGGTCGACGGTCTCCAGGTGGGAGGGGTTGGCGCAGAGGCTGACCTTGATCTGCTCGCCGTCGAGGCCGGTGAAGACGCCCTCGGCGCCCAGGTGGTACTTCACGTCGCCGGAGCCGTGCATCGACTTCGGGTCGAGGTTGCCCTCGAACTCGCGGAAGATCTGCGCGTACGACTTGCCGACGATGTTGGCCAGCACGTTGAGCCGGCCGCGGTGGGCCATGCCGATGACGACCTCGTCGAGACGGCTCTCCGCCGCCGAGTCCAGGACCGCGTCGAGCAGCGGGATGACGGACTCGCCGCCCTCCAGGCTGAACCGCTTCTGGCCGACGTACTTGGTCTGCAGGAAGGTCTCGAAGGCCTCCGCCGCGTTCAGCCGGCGCAGGATGCGCAGCTGCTCCTCGCGCTCGGGCTTGGCGTGGCCGCGCTCCACCCGGTCCTGGATCCACTTGCGCTGCTTGGGGTCCTGGATGTGCATGAACTCGATGCCGGTGGTGCGGCAGTATGAGTCGCGCAGCACGCCGAGGATGTCGCGCAGCTTCATCATCGACTTGCCGGCGAAGCCGCCGACGGCGAACTCGCGCTCCAGGTCCCACAGGGTGAGCCCGTGCTCGGTGATGTCCAGGTCGGGGTGCTTGCGCTGCTGGTACTCCAGCGGGTCGGTGTCGGCCATGACGTGGCCGCGGACCCGGTAGGAGTGGATCAGCTCGAAGACACGGGCGGCCTTGGTGACGTCGTCGTCGTGCGAGGCGTCGATGTCCTTGAGCCAGCGGACCGGCTCGTAGGGGATGCGCAGCGCCTCGAAGATCTCGTCGTAGAAGTCGTTCTCGCCGAGGAGCAGGTTGGCGACCTGGCGGAGGAACTCGCCGGAGGCGGCGCCCTGGATCACCCGGTGGTCGTAGGTCGACGTGAGCGTCATGACCTTGGAGATGCCGAGCTTGTTCAGGGTGTCCTGGCTGGTGCCCTGGAACTCCGCCGGGTAGTCCATGGCGCCGACACCCATGATCACCGACTGGCCGGGCATCAGGCGCGGCACGGAGTGGACGGTGCCGAGGCCGCCGGGGTTGGTCAGGGAGACCGTGACGCCGGTGAAGTCGGCCATCGTGAGCTTGTTCTCACGGGCGCGGCGGACGATGTCCTCGTAGGCCTGCCAGAACTCGAAGAAGTTCAGCGTCTCGGCCTTCTTGATCGCCGCGACGACCAGCTGGCGGTCGCCGTTGGGCTTGACCAGGTCGATGGCGAGACCGAGGTTGACGTGCTCCGGCTTGACCAGGGTGGGCTTGCCGTCCTTGGTCTGGAACGACCAGTTCATCGACGGCATGGCCTTGATGGCCTGCACCATGGCGTACCCGATGAGGTGCGTGAAGGAGATCTTCCCGCCGCGGGCGCGCTTGAGGTGGTTGTTGATGACGATGCGGTTGTCGAACAGCAGCTTCACCGGGACGGCGCGCACGGACGTGGCCGTGGGCATCTCCAGCGAGGCGTCCATGTTCTTGGCGACCGCGGCGGAGGGACCGCGCAGGGTGACCAGCTCGGGCCCGCCGGCGGCCTCCTTGGCGGGCTCGGCCTTGGCCGGCGCCGCCTTCGCCGCGGCGGGCTGCGCCGCGGCGGGCTTGGCGGCCGGGGCGGCCTCGGCGGCGGCCGGGGCGGCGGACGTCCGCGCGGGCTGCGCGGCCGGGGCCTGGGCGGGCGTCTGCGCGACCGGGGCGGCGGGAGCGGCCTTGGCGGCGGGCTGGGCCGGAGCGGCGGTCTCCGCGGCCCCCGCGGCCGCGGTACCCGACGCGGCCTGGGCGGCGGCGGCCCCCGGCTTGTAGTCGGCGAAGAAGTCCCACCAGGCTCGGTCGACCGAATTCGGGTCCTGGAGGTACTGCTGATAGATCTCGTCTACGAGCCACTCATTGGCACCGAAGGCCGCTGCGGGGTTCTTCCCCGCTTGGTCGGTGTCGGTCGAGATGCTCGAGTTACTGGGGGACTGTGGCGACACGGCGGCAACCGCCCTCTTCCGCTTCACAAGGTGATGGACAGCGGGAATAAAGGCTACGCCTCCTGGGGCGAGAAGGTCAGGCCGGGCCGCTCCATCGTCGCGTAAGTCACATCTCGGCCGGTGTTTTGGTGCTGGAAATGGCGGGAAAAAAGCGTGGTTCCGCGTCAACAGGGAATGGGAAATCGGGCCCTGACGCCTCCACGGGCGCGGGCCTCCGCCTGCTCACACGTGTCCACCAGCGCGAACAACCGTGGAACGAGTGGCTCCGATGAGCACCTTACGTCAACTCGGCGTAGTTGGCAGGCCCGGAAGAGTGACGAAAATGCGGCAGCCGCGCTCCGATTCGGCCACCCCGATCCGTCCGCCGTGCAGATCCACCACCCAGCGGGCGATCGCCAGGCCGAGTCCGGTGCCGCCGTCGCTGCCGGGGCCGTGCGGCCGGGTCACCGCGCCCCGGTTGAACCGCTCGAACACCCGGTGCCACTCCGACCGGGGGATGCCGGGCCCCTCGTCGAGGACCTCGAGCCGCAGGGAGTCCGGCAGCTCGCCCCGGCGGGCCCTGACCGTCACCCGGCCGCGCGGCGGGCTGTGCTTGACCGCGTTGTCGATGAGGTTGGCGACCACCTGGTGGATGCGCTCGGGGTCGGCCAGCGCGGTCAGGTCCAGCGGGTCGACGTCGAGGTGCAGGTGGACGTCGGTACGGGTGTGGCTGCCGGAGCCGGTGGCCATGCCCGCGCGGGCGGAGGCGACCATGTTGGCCTCCTTCAGCACCCCGGACAGGTACGGCCACACCTCGAAGCGGCGGGTGCGCAGCGGCACCACGCCGTTGTCCAGCCGGGAGAGGTCCAGCAGGGTCTCCACCAGCCGGCCGAGCCGCTCGGTCTGCCGCAGGGCCGTGCGCATGGTCTCCGGGTCGGCCTCGGTGACCCCGTCGACGATGTTCTCCAGCACGGCGCGCAGACCCGCGATCGGGGTGCGCAGCTCGTGCGAGACGTTCGCCACCAGTTCCTTGCGCTGCCGGTCCTGGGCCTCCAGGTCGTCGGCCATGTGGTTGATCGTCTGGGCCAGGTCGCCCAGCTCGTCCCGGCGGTTCTCACGCACCCGGCGGGTGTAGTCGCCGTGCGAGATGGACCGGGCGACGGCGTTCATCTCGTCCAGCGGCGCGGTCAGCGAGTGCGCCACGAACTGCGTGATCAGCAGCGTGGCGATCATGGAGAACACCGTGATGAAGCGCAGCTCCGTCTTGGTGTGCACCGCTATCACCGACAGGCCGGTGGTGATCAGCACCGAGGTGACGACCAGCGCGCCGAGCTTGGTCTTGATCGAGAACGGGCGTACGCCGCCCCAGGGTTCCCCGGTGCTTCGGGGATCGGGGCTCCTCCGTGCGGCCTGCCGCCCCGCGCTCATGGCGTCGGTGTCTCCAGCGCGTAGCCCACCCCGTGCACGGTGCGGATGCGCTCGGCGCCGATCTTCCGGCGCAGCGCCTTGATGTGGCTGTCGACGGTCCGGGTGCCGGAGGCGTCCGCCCAGTCCCACACCTCGGCGAGCAGCTGCTCGCGGGAGAGCACCGCGCGCGGCGTGTTCGCCAGGCAGACCAGCAGGTCGAACTCGGTGGGCGTGAGGTGCACGTCCTCGCTGCGCACCCGCACCCGGCGCTGCGCGTGGTCGATCTCCAGTTCACCCAGGCGCAGGATGCCGCTGCGCGGTGTGGAGGCGGCGACCACGGCCCGCTCCACCCGGCGCAGCAGCACGTGCACCCGCGCCGCCAGCTCGCGCATCGAGAACGGCTTGGTCATGTAGTCGTCGGCGCCGACGCCGAGCCCGACCAGCATGTCCGTCTCGTCGTCGCGCGCGGTGAGCATCAGCACCGGCACCGGCCGCTGGGCCTGCACCCGGCGGCAGACCTCCAGGCCGTCGAAGCCGGGCAGCATGATGTCGAGGATGAGCAGGTCGGGCTGCCAGGCCTCGGCCGTGTCGACGGCGGCCGGGCCGTCGCCCGCGGTCTGCACCAGGAAGCCCTCGGCGCGCAGGCGGGTCGCGATGGCGTCCACGATCGTCTGGTCGTCCTCGACCACCAGTACCCGGCGCTGTGCGCCCTGCGTAGCCGTCGCCGCGCCGTTGTGGGAGGTGTGTGTCTGCTCCATCGCCCGCCCCTGAGGTGTGCTTTGTGGAATCCGTGGGGTGATTCCATGACTGCGATCGACGCATGAATGATCCGCGCCAGAGCAGCAGCGTACGGGGATTCGCCGGGCCTTTGCTATCCAGGTCCGACGCCGATGTGCACGACGTCCGGAACGCCCCGGGCAACGGGGATCTCTTCGGTACGCACCTGTTGGAACCCGGCATTACGCAAGGTTTCTTCAAAAGAAGGGGAGGGTCGCGCGGACCATACGGCGAGTACTCCGCCGGGCCTCAACAGCCTTGCGCAGAGCGCGAGTCCGGACGTTCCGTAGAGGGTGTGATTGCCCTCCGTGACGGTCCAGTCGGGGCCGTTGTCGATGTCGAGGCAGAGGGCGTCGTAGGTGGCGGGACGTGTGACGGAAGTCTCATTGACGTAGGTGACGAGGTCCGCCTCGACGACCTCCGTACGGGGGTCCGCCAGCGCCTCGCGGGTCAGTCCGGACAGCGGTCCGTCCCGGTGCCAGTCGATGACGGCCGGTTCGCGCTCGACCACCGTGATCCGCCCCCAGCGGGGGTCCGCGGCGGCGTGGGCGAGGGAGAAGCCGACGCCCAGGCCGCCGATCAGTACCCGCGGCTCCTCCCGGCCGGCCGGGAGCGCGGCCAGCGCCGCGTCGACGAGCAGGCGCTCCGAGCGGCCGTCGGAGGTGTCCATCAGGAAGCAGCCGTTGGCGATGATCTGGAGCAGCGTGCCGTGTCTGCGCAGCACGACCTCGCCGTAGGGGCCCTCACGACGGTCCAGGACTTCGGGGATTTCGTGAACGGACATCCCGTCATCCTGGCACCCGGTGCGCGAGGGTCCCGAATCCGCCGCGCTCCGCGGGGCCGGATCCGCCGCGTTCCGGGCGGGTTCCGAATCCGCCGCACCCTCAAAGGGCCCGGGATCCGCTGTGTCCCAAAAGGGTCCTGGACCCACCGCGCTCCACGGGGTCCCGTTCCGCCGCGCTCCACGGGGCCCCGTTCCGCCGCACTCTGAGAGGGGCCACGATCCGCCGCGCTCCGCGAGGGCCCCGTTCCGCCGCACTCCGAGCGGTGATCGCCGAGAGCGAACAAGCGGTGGGAACATTAGCGGGACCCCTGGGCATTGAGTCGATGTAGTTGAGTGAAGCCAACTCAACTTGACTGCCGAAGGGGAGATCATGGCTGCTGAGTCCACGCCGTTCACACCGCTCGCCCTGCCCGTGCTGCCGCTCGACGACGAGGTCGTGCTGCCCGGGATGGTGGTCCCGCTCGACCTGAACGACTCCGAGGTCCGCGCCGCGGTCGAGGCCGCCCAGGCCGCCGCCCGCTCCGAACCCGGCAAGCCGAAGGTCCTGCTGGTGCCCCGCGTCGACGGCACCTACGCGAGCACCGGCGTGCTCGGCACCGTCGAGCAGGTCGGCCGGCTGGCCGACGGCGACCCCGGCGCGCTGATCCGCGGCCGGGCCCGGGTGCGGATCGGCGCCGGCACCACCGGCCCCGGCGCCGCGCTGTGGGTCGAGGGGACCAGGGTCGACGAGACCGTGCCCGACCCGCTGCCGGGCCAGGTGACCGAGCTGGTCAAGGAGTACAAGGCGCTCGCCACCGCCTGGCTGCGCAAGCGCGGCGCCTGGCAGGTGGTGGACCGCGTCCAGGCCATCGAGGGCGTCTCCGCGCTCGCCGACAACTCCGGCTACTCGCCGTTCCTGACGACCGCCCAGAAGGTCGAGCTGCTGGAGACCGCCGACCCGGTCGCCCGCCTCAAGCTCGCCACCGCGCAGCTGCGTGACCACCTCGCCGAGCAGGACGTCGCCGAGACCATCGCCAAGGACGTCCAGGAGGGCGTCGACAAGCAGCAGCGCGAGTTCCTGCTGCGCCGCCAGCTCGAAGCGGTCCGCAAGGAGCTGCGCGAACTCAACGGCGAGCAGGAGGGCGAGGAGTCCGACGACTACCGCGCCCGCGTCGAGGCCGCCGACCTGCCCGAGAAGGTCCGCGAGGCCGCGCTCAAGGAGGTCGACAAGCTGGAGCGGGCCAGCGACCAGTCGCCCGAGGGCTCCTGGATCCGCACCTGGCTCGACACGGTCCTGGAGATGCCGTGGAACGAGCGCACCGAGGACGCCTACGACATCCAGGGCGCCCAGGCGGTCCTGGACGCCGAGCACGCGGGTCTGAAGGACGTCAAGGAGCGCATCACCGAGTACCTGGCCGTCCGCAAGCGGCGTGCCGACCGGGGCCTCGGCGTCATCGGCGGCCGGCGCGGCGGGGCCGTCCTCGCCCTGGTCGGCCCGCCCGGCGTCGGCAAGACCAGCCTCGGTGAGTCCGTCGCCCACGCGATGGGCCGCAAGTTCGTCCGCGTCGCCCTCGGCGGCGTCCGCGACGAGGCCGAGATCCGCGGCCACCGCCGCACCTACGTCGGCGCGCTGCCCGGCCGGATCGTACGGGCGATCAAGGAGGCCGGGTCGATGAACCCGGTGGTCCTGCTGGACGAGATCGACAAGGTGGGTTCCGACTTCCGCGGCGACCCGGCCGCCGCCCTGCTCGAAGTGCTCGACCCGGCCCAGAACCACACCTTCCGCGACCACTACCTGGAGGTCGAACTCGACCTCTCCGACGTCGTCTTCCTCGCCACCGCCAACGTCCTGGAGGCCATCCCGGAGGCCCTGCTCGACCGCATGGAGCTGGTCCGCCTGGACGGCTACACCGAGGACGAGAAGGTCGTCATCGCCCGCGACCACCTGCTCCCGCGCCAGCTGGACCGGGCCGGTCTGGACGAGGAGGAGGTGACGATCGACGAGGCCGCGCTGCGCAGGCTGGCCGGGGAGTACACCCGGGAGGCGGGCGTGCGCACCCTGGAGCGGTCGATCGCCCGGCTGCTGCGCAAGGTGGCCGCCCAGCACGAACTGGGCGAGCGGGAGCTGCCGTTGCGCATCGGCGCGGACGACCTGCGCGACCTGATCGGCCGCCCGCACCACGTCCCGGAGTCCGCCCAGGACCCGGCCGAGCGCCGCACCTCGGTGCCGGGCGTGGCGACGGGCCTCGCGGTCACCGGCGCCGGCGGCGACGTCCTCTACGTGGAGGCGTCGCTGGCCGACCCGGAGACGGGCGCGGCGGGCCTGACCCTGACCGGCCAGCTCGGCGACGTGATGAAGGAGTCCGCGCAGATCGCCCTGAGCTTCCTGCGCTCCCACGGCGCCGAACTGGAACTGCCGGTGGCCGACCTGAAGGACCGGGGCGTGCACATCCACTTCCCGGCGGGCGCGGTGCCCAAGGACGGCCCGAGCGCCGGCGTCACCATGACGACGGCCCTCGCCTCCCTCCTGTCCGGCCGGCTGGTCCGCACCGACGTGGCGATGACCGGCGAGGTCTCGCTGACCGGCCGGGTGCTGCCGATCGGCGGGGTGAAGCAGAAGCTGCTCGCGGCCCACCGCGCCGGGGTCACCACGGTGATCATTCCCAAGCGCAACGAGCCCGACCTGGACGACGTCCCGGCCGAGATCCTGGACAAGCTCGACGTCCACACCGTCTCGGACGTCCGCCAGGTCCTGGAGCTGGCGCTGACGCCCGCGACCAGTGAGGTGCCGGTCGCGGCGTGACGCGGACGCGGGGCCCCGCGGCACGTACGGGCGGATCCGGGGCCCCGCGGCACGTACGGGCGGATCCGGGTCCCCGCGGCACGTACGGGCGGATCCGGGCCCCGCGCGGCGTCGGCCGCCGGTGAGCGCGACCACCGGGCCCGGCGCCCCGTCGGACCCGCCGCGGTCACCGGCGGCCGGGGTGGCGCGGGTGGCGCGGAGGACGGCGTCCCGGCCGGTGCGGGCCCCGTGAGGGGTCGGGAAGCCGCGGATCCAGCCGGCCACCGGGCTCCGCGTCGTGCCGTAGCGGCAGGCCCCGTACGGGTTCCGCTCGGTGCCAAGGGCACCGGGGGCACCCGGCGGGGCCCCGCCGTCGCGGGGACCGGCCGCCGCCGTGGCCACGGAGTACTGGCGCGCGCATGCCGCGGCACTGTTTCCCGGTGGCGCTGCCCACGTGGACCCGCCGGTGCGGGGAGGGACCGGTGGCCGCGGCCGGTCGGGGCCTGCGAAATACTGGCCGAACTGCGGCGATGACCGCGTACGGCGGAAACTTTCAGGACCGGGAAGACCGAGGCGGGAACTGACGTGCACGACAGCGGGAACGGTGGCGGACGCGAAGTCGGATCCGGAGTGTCCGCGAGGGGCGCGGACCAGCCGGAGTTCCTGGCCCTCGAACGCGAGTTGACGGTGCTGCTGCGCAGGGCCCGGGCCAACCAGGCGGAAATGGCCCGGCAGGTCCACCCCGACCTGGAGACCTCCGCGTACGGGCTGCTGGTGCGGCTGGGGGAGTGCGGCGGGCAGCGGGCCACGGAACTCGCCGCCTACATCGGCGTCGGCAAGGCGACCATGTCCCGTCAGTTGCGCGCCCTGGAGGAACTCGGTCTGATCGCCCGCGAGCCCGACCCGGCCGACGGCCGTGCCTGGCTGGTCGGCCTCACCCCGGAGGGGCGCGACCGGGTCCGCCGGGTCCGCGAGGCCCGCCGCGCCCGCTACGCCGGCCGCCTCGCCGACTGGGACCCGCGCGAGGTGGGGGAGCTGGCCCGGCTGCTGGGCGAGCTGAACCGTGGGATGGAGGGCTGACCGGGGGATGGAGGTCTGGGCCGTGGGGTGGAGGGCCGGGCCGGGGGATAGAGGTCTGGGCCGTGGGGCGGAGGGCCGGGCCGGGGGCGGCGAGCCGCTCCCTCCGTCCGCCCCGCGGGAACGCGCCGTTCACAGCTCCACGTAGACCACCGTCGCATCGTCGTGCGGCTTGCTCCGGCCCAGGAACGTCCGCTCCGTGTCCCCGCGCTCCAGCCGCCGCACCCGGTCCACCAGGCTCTGGGCGCCCTCCTCGCGGACGATGCGCAGGCAGTCGGCCCAGTCGCCCTCGCGGAACGTGTCCACCCACCGGGCCGCCCCGTCCGTGAGCGCCGCCAGGGCCCGCACCCCGCCGCGCGGCAGCGCCCCCGTCACCGCCCGCGCCGCCACCGCCGGATCGGCCGCCGCCGTGAAGAAGCCGCCCTCCTTGTTGCGGAGGTTCGCGTCCACCAGCGCCGCCGTGGCGCGGGCCGCCCGGGGCAGCCGGGCCAGCCGGTCGTCCAGGTGGGCGGTGACCGTGCCGTCGGGCGCCTCGACCAGCAGGGCGGAGTCGCACAGGATCAGGTACTCGACCCGGACCGGGGACCAGCGGACCAGGACCACGGTCGCCTGCGGAGTTCTGGGGTGAGAAAGGTCACATGTGTCGGCGTGTGCCGCGGCGGTTACCGCGATGGCGCGGGACAGCGCGTCGGCGAGAGGGACATCCGGGAGTGAAACGGTCAGTTCGGTCAGCGCCCCGCCGAGGCGCGCGGTGAACCACGGCACGGAGTGCACGCATCCCGTCGCCTCCCGCGGCGGGGTCACGCCGTCCAGCAGGACGGCCACGCCGCCCCGTCCCGAGGCGGGGAGGGCGACACTCGCGAAGTCCTCGTTGGGGAATCGGGACGTGCCGGGTTCCGAGACCAGGTCCGTACGCATCGGATCAGTCTGCCCGAGTCCCGCGCGGCGCTCGCGAAGTGCCGGGGGCGGGCCCGGATTCGGCGCGGCGGTGCAGGTCGGGCGCCTGATTCGGACCGGATTGCCGCGCCGTGGGAACACGTGGCGGAACATCCTGCCACCGCCCCGCCGCGGACGTCCAACCGGCGCGCGGCGCGGACCCGGCACCGGCCCCGCGGGAACTTGCTCCCCAACTCACCTCCGGGGTTCACTCCTTCGGGTGGCGGGCCAGGTGTTGGACACCCGGTGCCCACGGGCACTGGGAGGGTCGGGAACCGGTGGGGGTCCCGCCCCGTCCGAACACGGCCGACGGCCCCCCGGGCACGGTCGACGGAACGACGACGGACGTGCGGACGGACGTACGGGCCGGCCGGCCGATTGACGGAGCGCCACCCGGCCCCACGGGTACACGAGTCAGGAATGCGAGCACCGGTGCAGAAGACGCGGCCTCGTCGCACAGGCAAGCAGACGGCCCCCGCCGGGGGCACGGAGCGAACCACCCCCGTCACCCCCGCCCCGGACCCCGCGGGGACCCCCGCCCCGGCCGTCCCGGCGGCGCCGGCCCCCGTCGTGGGCAAGGGCCGCCCCACCCACGTACGCAACCGGCTGATCGTCGCCGTCCTGGTGGTGGCCGCCGCGATCGCCGGCGCCGGGGCGCCCTCGGTCATCACCGCCTCGGAGCAGCTCAGCGACTCCCAGGACCTGGTGACCCTCGCCGAGCGGACCCAGGACGCGCTCACCCTGGCCCACTCGCTGGCCGACGAACGCGACGAGGTCACCCCCTACATCGCCGCCGGACGCCCCGAGTCGAAGGCGCCCTCGGAGCAGCGCGGCGCCCGCGTCGACCGGCAGATCGAGGAACTGCGCGCCGACCCCGACACACCCGCCGCCCTGCGCGAGGACCTCGACGCCGTCGCCTCGCTGCGCCGGTCGGCGCTGACCGGCCGCAGCAGCGCCCTCGAAGCGCACGACGCCTACTCCGCCGCCGTCACCGAACTGCACGCCCTCGCCGAGGAGCTGGCCGAGCGGATGCCGCCCCGCGCGGGCGCCGGGGCGTACGCCCTCGCCGAGCTGGACTCCGCCGTGCAGCAGGCCGCCGCCGCCCGCGGCCTGCTCCTCGCCGCCCTCAGCGTGCCGAGCACCACCCAGACCGCCTACGACCCCGTCACCGGCCTGGCCACCGAGACCAGCACCACCTCGGACGCCGACGCCAAGACCCGCGACGCCCTGGCCGCCGCCGCCCAGGAGGCCCGGGTCCGCTCCGACGCCGCCCTCGCCGACTTCCGCGAGAACGCTCCCGAGGAGGCCAAGGAACGCTACGACGCCACGGTCACCGGTCCCGAGGTCGACTCCGCCGAGAAGTACCTGGCCGCCCTCACCGACCAGCCGGCCCTCTCCGACGACGACCTCACCACCAGCGTCACCAAGCTGTCCGCCGCGCTCTCCGCCCGCGTCGACGCCATGCGCGGCGCCGAGTCCGCCCTCTACGAGCGGCGCAGCAAGGACCTGGCCCAGCTCCGCGACGACGACGTCACCGCGCTGGAGATCCGGATCGCCGTCCTGGGCGCCCTGATGCTGGTGGCCGTGGGGGTCGCCACCGCCCTGGCCCGCAGCCTCACCCGGCCGCTGTCGGTGCTGCGCCGGGGCACCGCCCGGCTCGCCGAGGCCGAGAACCCGGCCGCCGAGGAGCCCCTCACCTTCACCGGCCGCAACGACGAGTTCGCCAAGGCCGTCCGCTCCGTCAACGCCCTGCACGCGCACGCCGTCACGCTGGCCGAGCGCGTCACCACCCTGGAGTCCGACCGCAAGCACCTGGTCGGCCAGCGGCAGAAGATGGCCGACGCCCGCGAGGAACTGCGCGCCCGGCTCGCCGAGTCCGCCGCCCGCCTGGAGCAGGTGCGCCAGGGCGTCGGCGCCACCTACGCCAACCTCGCGCTGCGCACCCTCGCCCTGGTCGAGCGGCAGCTCGGCGTCATCGAGTCGATGGAGGAGCAGGAGCAGGACCCCGACCGCCTGGCCGTCCTCTTCAAGCTCGACCACTTCGCCACCGTGATGCGCCGGCACAACGAGAACCTCCTCGTCCTGGCCGGCACCGAGCACGGCCGGCACACCGCCGGACCGGTTCCGCTGGTCGACGTGGTCCGCGCCGCCGTCAGCGAGATCGAGCGCTACGAGCGGGTCCGGATCGCCGCCCTGCCGCCGCACGCGCACGTGACCGGCTTCGCCGCGGACGACCTGTCCCACCTGCTCGCCGAACTCCTGGAGAACGCCACCTCGTTCTCGCCGCCCGAGCTGCCCGTCGAGATCTCCGGCCGGCTGCTGGAGAACGGCGAGGTCGTGCTCTCCGTGCAGGACGAGGGCATCGGCATCGAGGCGGAACGGCTGGAGCGGCTCAACGCCCGCCTCACCGACTTCGACCCCGAGGCCCCCTTCGAGCAGGAGGAGGGCGAGGACGGCCTCGGGCTCGGCCTGTACGTCGTGGCCCGCCTCGCCCACCGGCACGGCGCCCGGGTGCGGCTGAGCGAGCGGAAGGAGGGCACCGGCACGGTGGCCGTCACGGTCCTGCCGGTGTCGCTGCTGGCCGAGGCCCCGTCGGCCCCCGTCTCCCCGTCCGCGCCCACGACCGAGGGCACGGGCGACGTCTCCCTGCCGGGTGTCGAGGCCGGCGCCAAGGCCGACGCCGACGCCGGTGCCGACTCCGAGGCCGAGGCCGGGGACCCGCTGGTGGCGCTGGCGGAGGAGGCGGTACGGCGGTCGGAGACGGCCGGGGAGGCGGCGGCCGCCGGGAACACCGAGGCGGCTGCACAGACGGAAGCGGCCGAGGGGACGGAAGCGGCCGAGGGGACCGACGAGTCGGCTCCTGCGGAGGAGGCACCGGAAGCACCGGAGAGCCGGGAGGCCGCCGAGGCCGACGACGCCTCGGACGAGCCGGAGCAGGAGTCCGAGCCGGAGCAGGAATCCGCGACGGACCCCGAGCCGAAGCCCGAGCCCTCCACGGACCCCGAGCCGAAGCCGGAGTCGGAGCCGGAGCCGGAGCCCTCCACGGACCCCGAGCCGGAGCCGGAGCCGGAACTCGGGCTGGAGAAGGCCCCCGCCGCCCCCGCCGCCCCGGAAACCCCCTCCGAAGTCACGATGGAGCTGCTCGTCCCGACCGGCACGGCACCCACCGTCCCCACTCCGGCCCCCGCCCCCGGAGCCACCCCCGCATCCGCCCCCGAAGCCGAGCCGGCCCACGACCGCGTCCCCGACGAGGCGGACGGAGCCGAGGAGCCGGTCACCGACAAGGGCCTGCCCAAGCGGACCCCCCGGATCAGCACCCCCGCGTCGGCGCCCCGCCCGCGCGCGGGCTCCGTGGACGCCGACGCGCTCCGCCGCCGTCTGGGCGGCTTCCGCAAGGGCGCGGAGGCCGGGCGGCGCGAGGTCGAGGCCGAGATCGCCGACCGCACCGCCCGGCACACCGCGCCGGACGCCGCGCCGGACCGTACCGAAGAATCCACGGGGGGCACCGTCGAGGAGGCAAGCAGTTGACCGCTCCCAGTACCGTCGGGCTGAGCCGTGAGGCCCGCAACCTGCACTGGCTGCTCACCAACCTCGTCGAGGAGGTGCCGGGCATCCTCTCCGTCGCGGTGGTCTCCTCCGACGGGCTGCTGTTGCTCTCCTCCGACCAGGAGCGCAACGAGGCGGCCCGCGGCCCCGGGGGCGGCGCCACCGCCGGCCCGCGCGGCTCCGCCGCCGACCTCGCCACCGTCGTCTCCGGCATCGGCAGCCTGACCGTGGGCGCCGCGAAGCTGATGGACTCCGGCGAGGTGAAGCACACGATGGTCGCCATGGACGAGGGCAGCCTGTTCGTGATGTCGATCAGCGACGGCTCGCTGCTCGGCGTGCACGGCTCCGCCGACTGCGACATGAGCGTCGTGGCGTACCACATGGCGCTGTTCGTGGGCCGGGCCGGCCATGTGCTGACCCCGGAACTCCGCAACGAGCTGCGACGATCCGTGGAGGCCGGGGCGGCCGGGAACCGGCGGTGAGCCGGTCCGGGAGCCGGTCCGGGAGCCGGCCCCCGAAGGGCGGACTTCCCGTACGCGGCGGAGACCTCCCCCACGCCCGGCCCCGTCCGCGCGGGGGGATCCCCGCTCCCGCCCGGGTCCGCCCGTACTCGCTCACCGGCGGCCGGACCAGCTTCGGCCACGTCCTGCTCGTGGAGACCTTCGTCGGCGCCGTCGAGGAGCCCGGTGAAGCGGCGAACGGCCCGCTCCGGGTGCTCCCGGAGGTGCGCGCCATCGTCGAACTGTGCCGCCGGATGCGAACGGTGGCCGAGATCGCCGCGCTGCTGAGGATGCCGCTCGGCGTGGTCCGCGTGCTCCTCAGCGACCTCGCGGACCAGGGAAAGATCCGTGTGTACGGCACCGGGACCGGCCATGGCACGGGCCGTCCGGACCGCGCTCTGCTGGAAAGGGTGCTGAGTGGACTCCGCCGTCTCTGACACCGCCGTCCCCGGTGGTTCCCCGTTCGCCGGGCCGTTCGTCGAGCCCTTCGTCGAACCCGACGAGCCCCCGCGGCCCTGGCAGACGAACACCGACCACGCCCCGGTCGCCACGAAGATCGTGGTGGCGGGCGGTTTCGGCGTCGGCAAGACCACCCTGGTCACCTCCGTCTCGGAGATTCCGCCGCTGCTGACCGAGGCGCTGATGACCCGGGCCAGCGAGGACGTCGACGACCTCACCGCGACGCCGGACAAGGCGACCACCACCGTCGCCATGGACTTCGGCCGTCTCACCCTCGACGACGACCTGGTGCTCTACCTGTTCGGCACCCCGGGCCAGCAGCGGTTCTGGTTCATGTGGGACGACCTGGTGCGCGGCGCGATCGGCGCCGTCGTGCTGGCCGACACCCGGCGGCTGAAGGACTGCTGGCCGGCGCTGGACTACTTCGAGAGCTGCGGACTGCCGTACGTCGTGGCGGTGAACCACTTCGACGGCAGCGAGCGGTTCGAGGCGGAGGACGTACGGGAGGCGCTGACGGTCCCGGAGCGCATACCCGTGCTGGTCATGGACGCGCGGCGCCGGACCGACGTCGTGCAGACCCTACTGACCCTGGTGGGCCACGCGCTGGAGGAGACCCCCGAGTAGGACCGCGTGCCGCGCGCCGCGCGCCGCGTGTCAGTCCGTCGGCGGGTGAGCCGCCCCGTACCCCTCGTCGGACCCGTCCACCGCCCCCGCCGGCAGCCTCGGCGGCGCGTAGCGCGCCACGGGCCGGCCGTCGGGGTCGGGGCGCACGGCGCCGAGGACCGGGTTGGCCGCGATGGGGGAGACCTTCACCGCGGCGCCGGGGCGCGGCGCCTGGACGACCTTGCCGCCGCCCAGGTACATCGCCACATGGGTGGCCTCCGGGAAGTAGACGACCAGGTCACCGGGGCGCAGTTCGTCCAGCGGAACGCGCTTCAGCCGGGCCCACTGCTCCTGGCTGGTCCGGGGGATCGGCGTCCCGGCCCGCTCCCAGGCCACCGAGGTCAGTCCCGAGCAGTCGTAGGACCCGGGGCCCTCCGCGCCCCACTCGTACGGCTTGCCGAGCTGGTCGACCGCGAAGCGCAGCGCCCGGTCGCCCCCGGCGGACGGTTTGCCGTCGTCGTCGCCGATCGCCCCGGACGCCATGAACCGCTCCTGCGCCTTCGCGGTCCCGTCCTCCTCGAACGCGGCCAGCGCCGTGAGCTGCCGCGGGCTGAGCGAGGCGAGCGTCTCCTCCACGTCCCGCAGCCGGTCGAGCACCGTGTCGCGCGCCGTCTTCTGCCGGGCGGCGAGGGCGCGTCGCGCGGCGAGTGCCTCGCGGGCCCGGCGGGCCAGCTCGTCCGCCCGCCGCTCGCTGCCGGTCAGCCGGCCGACGGTCTCGGCGCGCTCCCGCGCCAGCCGGCCGATCACGCGCCCCTGGTCGAGGGCGTGTTGCGGATCGCGGGCCAGCAGCAGGCGCACGTAGGGGGAGAGGGCGGTACTGCTGTTCTGGTACTGCTGCCGGGCCAGCCGGGCCGCCGCGCCGCGGCTGTCGCGCAGGGTCCGCCGGGTCCGGGCCAGCTCGGCGTCGAGGCGCGCGGCCCGCGCGCGCTGCCGCTTCAGCTTCTCCTCGGTGTCGTTGTAGGTCTCGGTGGCCTTCTCGGCTTCGCGGTACAGCCGCTGAAGGTCCGTCAGCAGTTCGGCGACGGGGCGCTCGCCGGGCTCCGGTTCCGCCGCGGCGGGCAGGGGCGCGAGGACGAGCCCGGCCGCCGTCGCCGCCGTGCACACCAGTCGCAGCAGCCTTCCTGACATGCCATCACCTCCGCTGCGGGGCGGCCCGTCCGCTCCGCACGGCGAGCATCGGGCGGCCGTCGCGGTCGCGCGCGCCGAGTGTGCGCCGCCCGGCGCAACGGGGTCACCCGTCGGCGTCGTCCGGGTTGCCGCCCGGCGTGGTGTCCGGCGTGGTGCCCGGCGTGGCGCTCGGTCCCACGCGCGGTCTGGACCAGGGCCGGCGGGGGCGGTCGCGCGCGGTGGTCCCCTCGGGGGCGTACCGGTAGGTCCAGCGGACGAACCCGATCCCGCGCGCCCGCTCCCGCGGCACCCGGCGGTACACCAGCACGGTGGCCGGCCGGCCGGCGGTGCCGGGGACCGGGATGCGGTAGGTCTTCGGCGGGTGCCCGGTCATCCCCACCAGCACCGGCAGCACCCGGCCGTCCATCGGGCCGCCCTCGAAGGGGACGTCTTCGCTCTTCACGGCACCAGTGTCAGACATCCGCCGCGAGGGCCTCGACCAGCGCCGCCGTCGACGGGTCGCGCCGGGCGGTGACCGACAGCACGGCGACGAACTGCTCCACGAGCCAGTCGCGCAGCTCCTCGGCGGGCGGCTGCTTCCCCTCGTCCAGCCAGATCAGCGAGGCGGCCTCCACCGCCGCGATCCACATCCGGACCGTCATCCGCAGCGGGGGCCCCGGTTCGCCGGCGCCCAGGTGGCTCGTGATGTGCTCGGCGGCGGCCCGGCGCACGCCGTCCACGATGGCCGTGGTCCGGGAGGTCTCGACGACGCTGCCGCCGCGCAGCAGGGCGCTGAAACCGGTGTCGTGCTCGTCGACGAAGGCGAGGTAGCGGTCGAGTGCCCGGGTGAGCCGGGCGAGCGGCGGACCCTCGCGGGGTTCGTCGAAGCAGAGCCGCAGCTCGTCGGCGGCCGAGCGCAGCGCGGCCTCGTAGAGCTGCTGCTTGCCGCCGGGGAAGTACCGGTACACCAGGGGGCGGGAGACCCCGGCCCGCTCCGCCACGTCGTCGAGCGAGACCTCCTCCGGCGGCCGGTGCGCGAAGAGGGCGAGCGCGGTGTCGAGCAACTGCACGCGCCGCTCCTCGACGCTGAGCCGGCGGTAGGCGGGGGTGGGGTCCTGCGGGGTCATGCCCGCAGGGTAACCGCTACACGGCCCCCGCCCCGCGCGTCCACCGGTCCTTGCCCGGCGCGTCCGCCGGCCTCCGCCCCGCGCGTCCGCCGGTCCTTGCCCGGCGTGTTCGCAGGCCCCCGCCCCGCGCGTCCATCGACCCCCGCCCCGCGCGTCCGCCGGGCTCAGGCCAGCAGTCCCGACGACCTCCACAGCCGGCGTCCGGCCCCCCGCAGCACCCCGATGTCGTCCAGGAAGTCCGTCAGCCGCTTGGAGCCGCTCTGCATGATCTCCCTGCGGTGGCCGCTCGCCTTGACCTGGGCCACGGCCTGGCGCCTGTCCAGTCCCACGTTCGTGTAGACCTCGGGGTTGATGAAGGCGACCGAGAAGACGCGGGCGAACTCCCCGGAGGTGAGCCGCGTGAACTCCCTGGACCACCTCGGGGCGGTCACCATCTGCCGCCGCAGCTCCTCACGGGCGTACCGGACGTGGCGGGCCTCCTCCACCACGTGGATCCGCGTGACCCCCCGGATCAGCGGCTGCACGCGCTCGTCGGGGAAGGTCAGCCGCTGCATCCAGTCCAGGACCTCCTCGCCGAGCAGGGTCGCGGTGAAGGACCCGGGCGTGGTGGAGACGGTCTTGAAGAGGCGGCCGAGGTGCTGGTGGACGGGGCTGACCGGGTACCACGGGGTCCCGCCCCGGGTTATCAGCCGGGCGAACATCTTCGAGTGCCGGCACTCGTCCTCGATCTCGGTGAGCGCGTAGCGCACGTGGGCGCTGGTCGCGGGCTTGTCGTAGACGTGCCGGACCAGCAGCTGCATCAGGATCAGCTCGAACCAGATGCCGAGCGAGGCGAGGGCGGCGGCCTCGTGCCGGGAGAGCAGGACGCGCTGCTCCTCGCTCATCCGCTTCCACAGCGGGGTGCCGTACAGCGACACCAGCTCCGGCGGCCAGAACCACTTGCCGTCCTCGAACGGCGCGTCCCAGTCCAGCTCCTCGTCCGGGTCGAACGAGTGCTTGGCGGAAGAGTCGAGCAGCCGCTGGGCCACCTGCTCCCGGTCCTTGAGCGGGCCGAGCGCGTCGCGCATGCCGCCGGATGCGCCGGCTTCCGTCAGGGTCGTCATGGCTGTCCCATCTCGTCGTACCCCGTCGTACGGGTCACCCCTGGTCACTTCCCCTTATGAGACTGCTCGTCAGCAAGCGCGTCAATCCCCTGGCGGGACTTGTCGGTCGGCAGCAAAGGCGCGGGGATACGTCAATCCCGCCGTGCGACGTCACCCGATGGAGCGCGGCGTCGGCGTTCGCCCTCGGTATCCTGGCCGCGTCAGCCCGACTCCGGCACATGGGAGCGATCATGAGCGCCGCGCGCGGCTACGGGCTGAACGGCGACTACCGGTGGCCCCGTCCGCCGGAGGGCGGCTGGACGGCGGACGACCTCGACGAGCTTCCCGACCTGCCCCCGCACACGGAGCTGATCGACGGGAGCCTCGTCTTGGTGAGTCCGCGGACCAACTTCCACTCCATGGCCATCCGCCTGCTGGACAACGTCTTGCTGGCCCAAGTACCGGACGAGTTGAACGTCATGCCGCTGATGCCGATCAAGCTCGACGAACGCAACCGGCCCGAACCGGACGTGTTGGTGTTCCGCGCGGATGCCTACGGCGGTCCCCAGCAGACGTGGTACCGGCCGGAAGACGTCGTCATGGCCGTCGAAGTCGTCTCCGAGGAGTCCGAGGAGCGGGACCGCGAGACGAAACCCCGGAAGTACGCGCAGGCGAACATCCCGCACTACCAGGCGGGTCGAGGAGAACGGAGGACTCCCGGTCGTCCACGTCTACGGAATCGACCCCGCGACCCGCTCCTACGTGCCCACCGGCATCTTCCACAACCGCCTCGAGCTCACCGTCCCCTTCCCCGTCGACATCGGCCTCACCGCGATCGGCCGCCGCCGCCGAGCCCCGGCCCTCAGGCCGAGCACCCCAGCCCCTCCGGCACCTCCAGTGCCACCGGCTCCGACGCCCCCGCCGGGAACGAGTGCCGCAGGGTGAAGGCGTACGGCGTCGGTCCGTCGGCCCGCAGGTGCAGCAGCCGCGCCTCCGCCTCCGCCACCGTCGGCCGGTGCCCCGCCGGGACCCACCACAGGGCCGTCACCGCCTCGGCCACCCGCTCGAACCACTCGCGCCGCCTGGCCAGCACCTCCCGGTGCCGCCCCGTGTACATGAAGGCCGTCAGCGCGTCCGCGTCCCGCCACACCGACATGTTGACGATCAGCCAGGAGTCCCCGAAGACCGGCACGTCCGTCGCGTCGCCCGCCTCGCCCGTCAGCCGCCAGACGAACCCGTCCGCCGCGTCGGCGTCGGCGTTCACCGGCTCGAGCGCGTCGACGAAGTCCTTCAACTGAGGGGAGTCCAGAGGGGCCTTGAGGCGGGCGATGTTCACCTGGGCGAGTTCGTACGCTGTCGTGTCGGTCATGGCACCGGACCGTAGGCGGACCGGCCCCCGGCCGGTACCCCGCGTCTCACCCCTTGAGCGCCGCCTCCATCACCGCCCGCGCGACCGGCGCCGCGAGGCCGTTCCCGCTGACCTCCCCGTGGTCCGCCGCCGTCCCCTCCACCACCACCGCGACCGCCACCTTCGGCTCCAGCTCCCCGGCCCCCTGGGCCCAGGAGACGAACCACGCGTACGGCGTCCCCGAGTTGCCGACGCCGTGCTGCGCGGTGCCGGTCTTGCCGCCGACGGTCGCCCCGCGGATCGCGGCGTTCCCGCCCGTGCCGCTTGCCACCACCCCGGTCATCAGCTCCTTCAGCCGTGCCGCCGTGGACGGCCGCATCACCTGCCGCGCCGGCCGCGACCCGGCCGCCGAGACGATCCCGCCGCCCGCCCGCGTGGTCCGCTCCACCAGGTACGGCGTCCGCGCCTGCCCCCCGCCCGCCACCGCCGCCGCCACCATCGCCATCTGGAGCGGGGTGGCCCGCGTGTTGTACTGCCCGATCGCCGACAGCGCGAGCTGCGCCCGGTCCACCGAGGTGTCGAAGGTGCTGCGCGCCACGGAGAACGGGATGCGCAGACCGTCGTCGTTGAAGCCGAACCCCTCCGCCGTCGCCGCCAGGGCCGGCGCGCCGACCTCCACGCCGAGCTTGGCGAACACCGTGTTGCAGGACCGTTCGAACGCCTCCCGCAGCGAGGCGTCCGCGCACCCCGCCTCCTCGTCGGTCAGCCGGGTGCGGGTGCCGGGCAGGGTGTACGGCTCGGGGGAGCGGGTGGGCGCGTCCAGGTCGAGGACCAGCCCGGCGTCCAGCGCCGCCGCCGCGGTGACCACCTTGAAGGTCGACCCCGGCGGGTAGGTCCGCCGCACCGCCCGGTTGAGCATCGGCCGGTCGGGGTCCTCGTTCAGCCGCCGCCAGGTGCGCAGCGCCGCCGGCCCGTTCCCCGACAGCTCCCCGGGGTCGTAGGACGGCGTGGAGACCAGCGCGAGGATCCGTCCGGTGGCGGGCTCGACCGCGGCCACCGCTCCCTTGCGCCGCCCCAGCCCCTCGTACGCCGCCTTCTGCGCCCCCGGGTGCAGCGTCGTCACCACGTCGCCGCCCGGGTTGGGGAAGCCCGTGACGTCGTTCCACAGCGGCAGCGGCGCCAGCATCGGGTCGGCGCCGGACAGCAGTCCGTCCTCGGCGTGCTCCAGCAGGGTCGTCCCGTACTCCTGCGAGGCGAAGCCGGTGACCGGCGCCCACATCGGCCCGTCGGTGTACGTGCGCTCGAAGCGCAGGTGCTCGCCGGTGTCCCGGGAGCCGGTGACGGGCCGGCCGCCGACCAGGATGTCGCCGCGCGGCTGCTGGTAGCGGGCGATGGCGGGGCGGCGGTTGGCCGGGTTGGCGTCGTACTCGGGGGCGCGGACCACCTGGACCCGGGCGGCGTTCACCAGCAGCGCGGCCAGCAGCAGGAGGCAGAAGAAGGCGGCGTGCCGGATGTTCCGGGTCATGAGCCCGGCCCCTGCCCGCGCGCGCGGCGGTGCCGGCTCATGAGCCCGGCCCCTGCCCGCGCGCGCAGTGGCTCAGCCGCACCAGCAGCGCCACGATCGCCCAGTTGGTGACCACCGAGGAGCCGCCCTGCGCCAGGAACGGCATCGCCATCCCGGTCAGCGGGATCAGCCCGGTCACCCCGCCCGCGATCACGAACACCTGGAGCGCCACGAGCGAGGCCAGACCCACCGCCAGCAGCCGCCCGAAGGGGTCGCGCAGGGCCAGGCCCGCCCGGAAGCCGCGGTCCACCAGCAGCGCGTACAGCAGGAAGATGGCGGACAGGCCGGTGAAGCCCAGCTCCTCCCCGGCCGTGGCCAGGATGAAGTCCGACTTGGCGGCGAAGCCGATGAGGGCGGAGTGGCCGAGCCCGAGCCCGCTGCCGGTCACCCCGCCCGCGGCGAAGGAGAACAGCGACTGGGCCAGCTGGCCCGGGCCCTGCCCGGCCTCGATGGAGGCGAACGGGTGCAGCCAGTCCTCCACCCTGCTGTGCACGTGCGGCTCCAGCCGGCCCACGGCGACCGCGCCGAGCGCCGCCAGCAGCAGGCCCAGCGCGATCCAGCCGGTGCGGCCGGTGGCGACGTAGAGCATGACGACGAACAGGCCGAAGAAGAGCAGCGAGGTGCCCAGGTCCCGCTCCAGGACCAGGACGCCGACGCTGACCAGCCAGACCGCGACGATCGGGCCGAGGACCCGGCCGGTGGGCAGTTGCAGCCGCCACACCCGGCGCCCCGCGTACGCCAGCGCGCCGCGGTTGGCGGCCAGGTACGCGGCGAAGAACACCGCGAGCAGCACCTTGGCGAACTCGCCCGGCTGGATGGAGAACCCCGCGACCCGGATCCAGATCCGGGCGCCGTTCACCGCCGGGAACAGGATCGGCAGCGTCAGCAGGACCAGGGCGGCGGCCACGCAGAGGTAGGTGTAGCGCTGGAGCAGGCGGTGGTCGCGCAGGACCAGCACGATCACGACGAACAGGCCGATGCCGAGCGCGGACCACACCAGCTGGGTGGGGGCCGCCCGGTCCCCCGGCGTCTCCAGGTCGAGCCGGTAGATCAGCACCGCGCCCAGGCCGTTGAGCAGCACCCCGATCGGCAGCGGCAGCGGATCGGCGTACGGGGCGCGCAGCCGCACCGCGAGGTGCGCCAGCAGCGCCAGCAGCCCGAGCCCGGCGCCGTACCCGGCGGCGCCGGGCGGCAGGGCGCCGTGCTGGGCGACGCCCACGTTGCAGTAGCCGAACACGGAGAGCAGGACGGCCACCACGATCAGGGCCAGTTCGACGCCGCGGCGCCGGGGGAGGCGGCCGACGGGAGCGGGCGCGTCCCCCGGCGCCACGGCGATTCCGGGTCCGGTTCCGGCCTTCGTCATGTCCGGAACTTGTCCGCGGGTCGGTTTCGCTGGGCTCTCGGCATGTATCAGCACCAGCGCGGCGCGGGGCCGACGTTGTCGATGTAGCGGGCCGCGCCCCACGCCCAGGTGCCGTCCGTCAGGAGGTACCAGATCGGATTGCGCTTCACGGACTCGCCGCCGGTCTTGCAGTAGATGTGGACGGTCTCGCCCCGGTGGGCGTAGCGGATGACCTCGGAACCGCGGTTCGGCGCGGTGCGCAGCGCGAGCCGGTCGGCCGTGACGACACCCCGGTAGCGGCCCTGCTCACGGCCTCCGTCCCCGCCCCGGCCCCCGCTCACGCCCGGGTCGTCCCCCCACTCGTCACCCGCGGCGGCGGGGGTGACGGCGGCGGCGGTGGCCAGCGCGCCGGCCGCGGCCGTTATGGCGAGGCGGCGCAGGAGGGGGGAGCGTCGGGAGGAGTGGCGGTGGGAGGAACGGGAACGCGGGGACATGGCATGACCTCCAGAAGGGACGTAAGTGGATCGAACGTGACTGATCGCCACATTAGGAGCGTGGATGGAGCGCCGCCTGTCGCACTGCGCCATTCGCGAGGCCCCGCCGGGAACCGCAGCTCGGCCGGTTCACCCAAGGGGTGGGGCGGGGGTCGCTGCCCGGCCGGTTCCTCCGGCGGGTGGGGTGGGGGCCGCTGCCCGGCCGGTTCCTCCGGCGGGTGGGGTGGGGGCCGCTGCCCGGCCGGTTCCTCCGGCGGGTGGGGCGGGGGCCGCTGCCCGGCCGGTTCGTCCGGCGGGCGGACGGTCGGCAGTCCCGTCCGCGGGTACGCCGCGAACAGCTCGCTGTGCAGCGCCCGCGGCGAGCGCCGGGCGCGGAGCAGCCGGATCGTCCCCTCGGCACCCGAACCCGGGTGGACCAAGGCATGCGCGACGACCGGACCGGAGCGGTCGTACCCGTGATGACGGCGGACGAGGACCCGGCGCCCCTCGTCCAGCGCCGCGTACGCGATCCGCGCCGTGCACGTGGTCCGCGCCGCGTACGCGGCCCGCGCCGGCCGTACCACCCCGGCCGACTGGTCCCGCCGAGCGGGCCGTCCGGGGCCGGCCGCACCCGGTGCTCGACGCCCGGCGCCGGGCCGTACCCGGGCAGCCGCGGCGGCGTCCGCACCGGGTCGAACCCGTCCGTCACCGAGGCGTACGCCAGGCGACCGGGCCCGGCGCGGTACTCGTGCCCGCCCGTCCGCAGGCCCGGCGCGATCCCGCCCCACGGACTGTCCGGAGCCGGCACGTCGGGCCGTTCCCCGGAGGGTGCGCGCCGGAGCCTTTCCGCCCTCGCGCCCGGCGGGCCCGCCCCGCGGACGCGACCGCCCCCGACGGCAGCCGGGTTCTTGCCCGGGGAGCGCCCGGCCTGTTCCCATGGTCGGGGTGAGGGCGCACGCGGGCGAGGGGTGAGGACGCATGGACCGGCTGCGCGTCGTACCGGCCTGGCGACACGGCCGGGAACGGCTCTACGTCTGCCTCCCGGACGGCCGGAACGTCGCCTGGTACGACCGTGAGGCGGCCCGGGTCAGCCTGATCGGCGACCACCGCAGGGCGGACGTCCTGGACGCCCTGGCCCCCTTCCTCACCGGCCCGGTGACGGTCGGGCCGCCCCCCGTCCCCACCGCCGCCGAGCTGGCCCGGCTGTCCCTGCACCCCGACGACGACCTGGCCCCCAACCGGCCGGGCGAGGCCCTCCTCGTCGCCCTCGACCGCGACCCCGGCCCGCCGCGCCGCCTGCGCCCCGACCCGCGCCGCCGCGCACTGACCGCCGAACAGGCGGTGGGGGAGGTCCTCGACGGGTTCGACGGGGCCGGCTGGCACACCCTGCACTCGATCCCGCTGCCCGGCGGCGACCGCCTCCACCACCTGCTGATCGGCCCCGGCGGCCTCTTCGCCGTCCACGCCCTGTACGCCCGCAGGACCCGGGTGCGGATCGCCGACCCCCTGGTCACGCTGGGCCGCCACGATCCCCAGCCGCTGCTGCGCCGGGTCCGCGCCGACGCCGACCGCGCCTCCTACGCGCTGACCGCCGAGGTCCGCCCGGTCCTCGCCCTGGTGGGCGCGGCCGGCGTCACGCTCACCGGCCCGCCGCCGCACGGTCTGCGGGTCCTCTCGGACGGGGAGCTGACCGGGCTGTCCCGGCTCGGCGGCGTACTCAAACCGGCGGACGTGGAGGGCCTGCGCGCCATGGCACGGGACCGGAGGACGTGGGCCCGGCTGTGACCGCCGTTCCGGTCTCCGTGGCGCCGGTTAAGTGTCCCCTGCGAGGCCACCCCTCCGTCCCGCCGCCCCTCCGTACCGGGGGTGAGCGCCCTACGATGGAAATCCTACGAAAGCTGCACAAAACGCCCTCACTGGATCGGAAGGTGCGGCACGTGCGATCCATCTGGAACGGCGCCATCTCGTTCGGCCTGCTCAGAATCCCCATCAAGCTGGTGAACGCGACCGAGAACCACTCGGTCCCCTTCCGGCAGATCCACACGGAGGACGGCAGCCGCATCCGCTACCGCAAGGTCTGCGAACTGGAGGACCGCGAGGTCTCCCAGGCGGAGATCGGCATGGGCTACGAGAACGCGGACGGCTCGATCGTCCCGATCTCCGGCGAGGACCTGTCCACCCTGCCGATCCCGACCGCGCGGACGATCGAGATCGTGGCCTTCGTGCCGGAGGACCGCATCGACCCGCTCCAGATGAGTTCCGCGTACTACCTCGCCGCGAGCGGAGCCCCGGCCGCCAAGCCGTACACACTGCTGCGCGAGGCGCTCAAACGCACCAACCGGGTCGCCATCGCCAAGTACGCGCTGCGGGGCCGCGAGCGGCTCGGCATGCTGCGCGTGGTCGACGACGCGATCGCCATGCACGGCCTGCTGTGGCCGGACGAGGTACGCGCCCCCGAGGGCGTCGCCCCCGACACCGACGTCGCCGTCCGTGACCAGGAGCTGGACCTCGCGGGCGCTCTCATGGACACGCTCGGCGAGATCGACCTGAGCGAGCTGCACGACGAGTACCGGGAGGCGGTGGAGGAGGTCGTCGCCGCGAAGTCGGTCGGTGAGGCCCCGCCGCGGACCCCGCGTCCGGCCGCCCCCGGCAAGGTGCTGGACCTGATGGCGGTCCTGGAGAAGAGCGTGCGGGCGGCGCGGGAGGCGCGCGGAAAGGAAGGGGGAGAGGGCGGCGGGGGCGGAGGGGCGGAGGCCGGGGAGGCGGCGCCGCCGAGGCGGGCGGCCCCGGCCGCGAGGAAGACGTCTGCCGCCGCGAAGAAGCCGACGGGCCCTAAGACCCCGCAGATCACGGAGGCCACCGAAACCACGAAGGCCACCAGGGCCACGAAGAAGGCGACGGAGACCGAGCCGAGCGGCAGAGCGGACGACAAGGCGAGCAGCGGAACGGACGGCAAGGCGAGCGGCAGAACGGACGGCAAGGCAAGCAGCAGGACGAACGGCAAGGCAAGCAGCAGGACGAACGGCAAGGCAAGCAGCAGGACGAACGGCAAGGCAAGCAGCAGGACGAACGGCAAGGCGAGCGGCGGAACAAGCGGCGAGGCGAGCGACAGCAAGCCGCGGAAGACCGCGCCGGCCAGGAGGTCCCCCGTCAAGAGGGCGGCGTCCGGCCGCCGCAGCGCCTGACCCGTTCCACCGGGAGGGGTCAGCCGAGGGTTCCGTCCGTGGCCGGGGCGGACGCCGGCAGCGAGGCCGGCACGGGCGCCGCCGTGGGCAGGGGCGCCGGGGCCTCCTCCACCCGCTCCACGAGGCTGTCGCCGGGGTCGCCGGACGGCGTGTCCGGGCCGGTGGTCAGCTGGGACCAGGCCGTCAGGACGAGGGCGACCGCCGCCGTCGTGACGAGCACCCGGGCGACCCGGCGGAACCGGGCCCGCCCGTCCAGCTCGCGCCAGGCGGGTTCCGGTTCCGGGTCGTCCGGCTGCCACAGCTCACCGACGGTCTCCGCCGGCCCGGCGGCCACGGGGGCGGGCCGCCACCCCGGCGTCCGGTCCCGCGCCGAGGGTTCGCGGGGCGCGGAGGCCCGTATGGCGTCCTCGCTGTCCATGAGGAACCTCTGCCAGACCTCGTCCGGCGTCGCGCCACTGTCCGGCCCGGGAGTGCTCACGATCGTCTCTTCCCCTCGGGTTCCTCTCGCGCTTCCTCCCCGCTTCCCCCCGCGGGACTGGATCATCGCACGGCGCGGGAACGGACCGCCGGTCCGCTGCCCGCGGGGAGCCCGCGGATCAGTCGGCGTCAAGCCGTACGAAGGTGAGGGCGCGGCCCGCCTCGCGGTACGCCCCCTCGCTGCCGTCCACCGGCAGTCCCAGGCAGTCGCACAGCCGGCGCGCGTTCGCCGGGCGCAGCCGAGCGTAGTCGGCCATGATCCGGGCCCCCGCCTCGGCCGGGAGGAACCGGGCGGTCACCGCGTGGTGGCGGTTGCCGAACTGGATGACGGTCTTGGGCTGGCGGTGCAGATTGCGGTACCAGTCGGCCCGCGTCCCGGCCCCGGAGAGGACGGTCCAGTTCGGTACGGTCCGGTCGCAGGACATCACCTCCAGGACCGTGTGCCGCCGCAGCCCGCTGACCCGGCCGGTGTGGTGCAGCAGGAGCAGCCGCCGGCCCAGTACCGGACCGAGCCCCGCGCGGAAGAGGAACACCGGCAGCCGGGCGACGAGGCGCCGCCACCCCGTGAGCGGACGGGGACGGTGGGGTGCGGTGTCGGTACGCGCCATGGTCGCCTTTCCGGATCAGGACGGACGTCGGCGCCAACCCTTGCACAGGCCAAAGATGTTGGGGAGGGCCACTGTCCCTTCCCCCCGGGACCTCCACCGCCTGCCTCCACCGCCTCTGCCCGGCAGGCGGAAAAGGTTTTCCGACCGGGCCGCTGGGCGGCGCCCCCCGCACGGTAGAAAGGAGCCATGCCGGAGTGTGATACGCCCGTGAGGGCCCGTGAGCTGACCGTGGGGGCCCCTGAGGCGTCCGCCGGGGCGCGTGAGCTGCCCGTGGGGGCGGGCGACGACGTCGACGCGGTCACCCGTGCGGTGCTGACGGCGTCGCGGCTGCTGGTGGCGATCTCGGCGCGGTCGCTCGCCGAGGTGGGGGAGCGGGTGACGCTGCCCCAGTTCCGGATGCTGGTGGTGCTCTCCACCCGGGGCACCACCAGACTCGTCGCCCTCGCCGAGCAGCTCCAGGTCGCGCCGTCGACGGCGATGCGCATGGTCGACCGGCTGATCGGGGCCGGTCTCGTCGACCGCCGGACCAACCCGGACAACCGGCGCGAGACCCTGCTGCGCCTCACCGAGGAGGGCCGGCGCACGGTGGACGACGTCACCGAACGCCGCCGCCGCGAGATCGCGACGGTCGTCCAGCGCCTCGCCCCCGGCCAGCGGACCGCGCTGGTCGAGGCGCTCACCGCGTTCACGGAGGCGGGCCACGAACCGCACCCGCCGACGGAGACGCTCGTCTGACCCGGACCGGCCTGGACCGGCCCAGGACCGGCCCGGGTCAGTACATGGACCATCCAGGGCCGGCCCAGGACCATCCCGAGGCCGGCCCGGGACCAGCCCAAGGTCACCCCCGCGTCGGTGTAGCGGCCGGTGCCACGGTCGGCCCACCGGTCCGTACGTCCAGGTCCGGCCGCGGCGTGAGCACGGCGGTCGGCTCCCCCGGCTGCGGCGGGGGCGGCGTGACCCGGTCCTTGGGCAGCTTCGCCGGGGCGGTCTGCTTGAAGCTGACGTCGCCGTACCCGACCAGGCCGGTCTTCTCCAGGACGGTCATGTGGTCCAGGACGGTGTCGTTGGCGAGGTCGGCCAGTTCACGCACCAGGGTGTTCCGCGTCGTCGCGCGGATGTCGGCGATGACGGGGAAGATCTGCCCGTGGGTCACCCGCATGATGGTGACCGCGGTCGAGTCGAACTCCTTCCCCCGCTTCCCCGTCACCGTCGACACGAACTCCCGCTGCTGCGGACTCGCCTGGTTGGGCAGCGTGATCCCCAGCTCGGCCGCGACCTCGCGGCACTCGGCGTCGAGCCCGGCGTGCCCGACGACGAGGTGCTCCCCGGCCTCCCGCATCGCCTCCGACGCGCCGCGCTTCATGGCCAGTTCACCCAGCGGGTACTCCCACAGCCCCGCCGCCCGCACCTTCACCACGAAGTCCCGGTCGGCCTCGGTGACCGGCCCGTACCGCGTACTGGCCACGAGCCGGTCCTGCCCGCCGTCCTTCGTCTCCAGCCCGACCACGGCGGGGAAGGCGAGGGCGGTGAGGGTCAGACTCAGCACACCGAACAGGACGACGACCCCGATCCTGCTGCGGGACATGCGCACGGCGCCTCCAGGACGACGACAAGCGACGAACAGCTCGTACGAACCGACTCGTACGCCAGGGGATACGGACGCCAGGAGGTACGGACGCCGGAGCCCGATCAATCAAGCCATCCCGAAAGAGTGACGGTGCCCCTCCCCGCTCGCCGTTCCTTCCCGGCCTTCCGGACCATCCGGAAGTCGAGGTAGGCGAGGGCCGCGACCAGCACCGGAACGAGCGTCGACAGCAGCACCACGCGGAGCGTCCCCTCGGTCAGCCCGGCGATCAGCCCGACCACCAGCGCGCTGCCCACGAATCCGAGGAACTGCCGGTAGGAGGGGAAACCGCCCGTCATGGTCGCCCGCGTCGCCACGGGATCGTCCCCCTCGGCCAACGCGGCCCGCACGGCGTGCGGCTCCCCGTCCCGCCGAGCCTGCCGCCAGGCCAGCAACCAGCGGCACAGGGCGTAGAAGGCGACGAGGCCGGTGATGATCCACCACTCGGCGGCACTGTCCGGAAGAGAGCGAGCGAGTGTCATGTCCACCGCGTGCCCGGGCCGTGGCGGAGTAGCCGCTTCCCCTTGTCCCCGAGCCGCCAGCGCGCCCCGCTCCGAGGGGGCCGCGTCCGACGGGAGACACAGGACGGACGGACTCCACCGAGGCGACCCTCAGGACCCCGCCGACCCCCGATCCCACGAATGTGGCCTCAGACACCTCGACACCGTGACCGGGGCTGAAGCCGACAGGACCCGGTCACCACGACCGTCCACGACACCGAGCGCCAGGAGGTCGAACCGACCCCGGACGACCCCGGCGCCCCGCCCGGCCGATGCGCCCCACCCGGCCGATGCGCCCCGCCGACGCCTTCGCCGCCTACCTGCGCCTGGCCGCCCCGCTCACCCGCCGGACCGGCGACCCGGTCCACGAACACCTGGCACCCCTTCCCCGAACATCCCGGACCGCCCCACCACCCGGGCACCACCTCGGAGTTCACGACCGGCCCGGCCGGCCTCCGAGCCCCCGGAAACGCAAACGCGACCTGCTCCGCACTGCTGGACGAACGGGACCTGTGAACCACCCGGTGAAGGTGTGTCACCCGCCCTCTTCCGGGAAAAGTGATCCTTGACCCTTCAACATCCACGCTTTAGCGTGAGGCGCCCCCTCACACAAGGAGCAGGAGCCCCACATGCGCTTAAGAGCCCTCGCCCTCGCCGCCGTCCCCGCCGCCTTCCTCGGCGTCATGGCCTCCGCCCCCACCGCCTCGGCGTGGTCCCCCGGCAACTGCCCGACGAGCAGCTTCTGCGTGTGGCCCGAGTACTGGTACGGCGACACGGACATGACCCCGTCCCTGACGACCGAGACCGACTGGACCGGCAGCGCCCTCGGCCACATCTTCTACAACAACACGTCCCTTGACGTCACGATGACGTACGTCGTCGCCCAGGACGACGGACAGGGCGCCGAGTACACCACGTGCGTCAACAGCACCTCGGGAAGCTACTTCACCATGCCGATGTACGTCACAGAGCTGACGTGGCGTGAGAGCGACGACACCCCCTGCTACTGACCGACGCGGCCGGCCCCGCGCGAGCCGTCGACGAAGGCGGCCCGGACACCGCCCGAGAAGGCGAGCGCGGGGCCGGTGGGACACTCGCTGTCGCGGACGGGCACGAGGGCCGGAGCGCCGTCGTCGGCCCGACGCACTCTTGGACTGCTCGGAGACAGTCGGCAGATGCTCCAATTGCGCTCGCATCACAGCCGCACCGCCAACTTGTTGAAGCAGCACGGCTTTCGGCAGCACAACCCACAGACGCGGGGAGAGTCGCCGACGATCCGCTCCTGCCGGGCGAGATGCGCCTGCACGTACTTCTCGATCTCGTCCGCCGTCTGCCACTGCCGCGAGGCCACCGTGAAACCGATCGCACCAGCGCCCGCCAGGAGACTCCACCCTCGACCGGGTGACGATTCCAGTCCAGCAGCTGCCGGTGGCGACAGCCCTGGAACTGCTCGCTCTCTCCCTTGAACCAGCCCGCCCAGCGACTCGTATGGATTGTCATACCATCCAACTAACCTGTGTTGTATGGGACTTGACGACATCGAGTACGAAGACGTGATCACGGCGACCGAAGAGTTCCGCCGTCTTGGCCGGGACAGCTTCCTGCAGCAGTACGGCTTTGGGCGTGCCCGGTCGTACGAACTGCTCCTGGACGGGTTCCGCTACGACTCGAAGGCCATCGCCGGTGTCGCCCACGGGCATGCCACCGGCGACTTCCTGAGCGCGGGGGACTTCAGCGGCGGCGCGGCCACGGTGGCGCGACGCCTGCGCGAACTGGGTTTCGTGGTGGAGACCGGGGAGACCTCCCTGGCCCGTACGGCCCTGCTGGAGCGCTTACGGAAACTCAAGGTCTCCCGCGGCCCCGGAAACCCGGCCCCCAGCCGTCACCAGCCATTGAGTCTTCTGTGGGCGATATCCCGCGAAGCCGACGAGCACCCCCGCATGACCCCGTGGCCATGTTTCCGCGACGAAGTCGGTCCACTCCTCGTCGACTTCGGCTTGCCCAACGCGAAGGCCACACCGGAGTACCCCTTCTGGCACCTCCGGGGCAGCGGACTGTGGGAGGTTCAAGGCATACCGCCCGAGCTGGCCAAGGAAATGCCGAAGGTAAGCATCTTCGACACGTACCACCCGGAGGCCGGCTTCAAGGAGGAGTTCGCCGCTCTCCTCCGGAATCCGGTGACCCGCCTCGACGCCATCGCCACGATCTGTGAGACGTATCTTGAGGACGTCGACCACCAGGCCCTCTTCGAGCGAATAGGCCTCGACGGATACACCACGGCCGGCAGCCTGCGGAGCCCGTCGAAGAACGAGAACAACGATGCCGATGTGGACGAGTACGAACGAGCGACAGGGCCTGCCCCTCGCCGCGCCGCGACCCGCTCCGTCATCGTCCGCGACGAAGCTCTGGCCAGAAGGGTCAAGGAACTGGAGGGTGATCAGTGCCAGATCTGCGGCACGTCGCTCCGTTACCTGAACCGCCCGTACAGCCAGGCGGCTCACATAAGAGGACTGGGCAGACCGCACCACGGCCCCGACGAACTGCAGAACCTTCTCTGCCTGTGCGCCAACTGCCACGTCCTCTTCGACGGCTTGGAAATCTACATCGATTCCGACGGCCTGGTCCGAGCCACGAGAGGCAGCGGGGAACCCCGCCCGCTCCGACGTGACCCCAGGCACCCGATCGACGAGGCCCACGTCCACTATCACCGCACTCTGTGCAACATCAATGCGGGCAAGCCTGCGGTCGACTGACCCCGGTCCTTTGCCGCCGATTCCTTGGGGAAAATGGACCGCCATGGTCCGCCGCATGAACGTGGACGACTTCTGAGACTCGGCGCGCGGGGATCCGTCATGAAGTTCCCCAGCACCTGGCCGACGTTCTCGACGATTTGACGACCGGACGTCGCCGAGGAGGGGGCGGTGGTGCCCGCCGCAAGGGCGGTGCCGCCCTCGGCCAGGTGAGCGCGGATGCCGCGCAGGGCGGCGAGCGCTTTCGTCGTCAGGTCCCGAGGGCGCGAACACCATGCGATCTCAGCTTGGGGCGGACGCTCCGTAGTCCGGGTCGTAGTGGCGCAGCATGGAGACGAAGCTGTCGAGCAGACTGATCTGTTCGGCCCTGAGAGACGGCGCGTTGAAGTGCATGACCGTGTTGCGGACGTCCTTGACCCGGCTGAGCAGCCCGATGAAGTGGCCCCTGTCGACCAGGTGCCAACCGAGTTTGGCCCAGCGTTCCTCGTCGTCGAGGAGACGGATGTACTCACCGAACGCCATCTCGTCGACGGACTTCCTCTTCCTGTGGACCTTCTGGACGTCTGCCTCGTCGTAGACGCGCCCCAGGCACCGTCGCAGCCGACGCTCGATCTCACCCAGGGTGAAGAAGGGGCGGGCCACCGAACCGAACTCATCGGCGAGGTCCGCGGAGGTGACGATCCCGCTCACCTGCCCGTCCGCTGCTCGAACGAGGACGAATTCGTGTTCGCGGATGGTCGGCAGTACCGGCAGCAGATGGGCCGAGACGTTGACGATCTCGTACTCGCTGCTGATCGCGGCGGCGAGAGAGGGCGGACGCCCGGTCGCGTGCATGTGCACGATCGATGCCCAGGTGACGACTCCGTGCAGCTTCCCCGACGCGTCGATTACGGGAAGCTGTGAATACCCGTGCTCCGTCATCATGCCCATCGCGACGGACAACGGTTTGTCCGGAGTGATCGACACGACATGATCAGCGCACGGTAGATCGTGGACCCGCATCGCCGTCTGCGGAAACGCGCCAACGGGTTCCTCAGGACCGCCGACCGGTTCCTCGGCGTCGTGGACCGGCTCCTCCGCGCTGCCGTCGTCGGCTTCCAAATCCTCGTTGCGTGTGGTGCGGGCGGTGACGACCGAGATCTCGTCGCCGAGTGAACCGACCGAGAAGTCCGGCACCGTGACCAGGCCGGCGTTGGCCAGGTCGAGCCGGATCTGAGGGACGGAGGAGTGGTTACGGACGGGGAACCCCCACAGGGACAGGAGGTCCCGGATCGTCAGGGTCGTGCCCTCAAGCCCCTTGATCGTCGTGTCATCCGGCGTGGGCATCACTCACTCCCTCACGTACCGGGGACTTACCCATCTCTCGTTCCACGAGTTCCAGAAGCCTGGCAGTCCGATCCCGGTAGAAGGCCTCGAAGTCGTCGGCGCGCAGCGTCTTGGCGTCGATGAGGTGGGTGCCGACGATGTCGTCGAACCAGTCGCCCGGACTGCCGGTATGCCGCTCGAAAGTGGACAGGTACGCCGACGGCGCACTGGCCCCCATCGCCTGCATCGCCCGGTAGGACAACGGTGTCTTGTTGACGATGCTGTTCATCCGGGAGCCGTCCACCGCGTTCTGCTCGAACCAGGCCTTGGGGAAGACCTGCCGGATGTCCACGTACTGTCCGATCAGGAACTGTTCGTTGATCGGCTCCTCGTGGAAGAACCAGTCGATCGCGCCCTCCTTGAGAAGAAGGGCGTGGATTCCCTTGTACGCGGCGCTGTTGCGGGACGTGAGCCGGTGCAGCCGCTGCTCCTGGAAGGTCGCCTCCGTGATGGTGTCGGGCTCCGGACCACCGTGTTTGATCCAGCTGACCACTTGCTCGACGTCCCGCACGAAGCGGGTGTCTGTCACCCCTCCGTACAGCTCGCCGAGCACACCGCACCAGTACCAGCGTGCGAGCCTTTCCCGCACACTCCGATCCTCCACGGCGTCCCCGAGAAGGACCCCGAGCGCGGCCAGCGGTACCACCTGGGAGCCGTACGGCAGGTCACGTTCGCGGAACACGTGCTGGGTGGCGAGAAACCGGCCGACCCAGGACAGCGCTTCGGCCGCCTTCGGAGCGATGCTCGTGTAGTCGGAGAGCGGCAGGTGCAGCAGATCGCGGCGTTTGCAGCTCACCGCAGGAGCGTTCGTCGCCCCGGGGTGTTCAGCCAGGAACTCCTGTTTACGTACGTATGTGCGTACCAGGGCGATGGACTGGAGGAAGTCCAGGCTGGTGAGCCCGGTTTCCTGGCCGCCCTCACTGTCCAGCGAACCGAAGACCGGGTGTTCCGAGCACAGTTGACCCTTGATGGCCTGCCAGTCCCTGATGAGGCTGAAGTCCTCGCCCCCGTTGCGCCGCGTGTACTGGGTGTCTCCGGCGTAGGTGGCCGTGAGCAGCTCGAAGACGTTGAGGACGACGCCGCCGGTGTTCACCCGCTCGAACACGGAACACACCGCTTCCTTGCGGGTCTCCTTGGGCAGCCGGATCAACGGCACTTTGAAGCCCTTGACGGTGTCGATGACCTTGGCCTGGAAAGCCGACCAGAGGTCCCAGCGATCGTCGGCACCACTGACGTAGATCCGCTGCCACTTACCCGTCTGCTCCGGCTCGAAGATCAGGTTGAGCGGGAACAGACCGTGCTCGCATTCCTTCTCCCGCGAGGTCAGGTCCCGTGCCGTACCGCGGCCGGGAGCACCCCGCTCGACGCGGTCCTCCGGGACGGACCGGATCGCCTCGTCCCGCTCCGCGGCGTCTTCCACCGCCTTGGCGATGTCGATGTAGTACCAGCGCCTGAGCGGTTTGTTGCGGGCACCCGTCGTATCCACGGGACGGTCCGACCTGAGCGCCTGGAACAAGGACGTCAGCCGCTGCTGACCGTCGAGCAGGAGTTGCTCCGGGACGATGTCCGAACTCACCCCGGTACCATGCAGGGGACGCGCCTTGAACTGGGCTTCGCCTCCCGTTTCCAACGTCATCGCGACGCCCAGCGGATAGTCGAGTGTCACGGTCGCCAACAGGGCACGGATCCGATCGTCATCCCACTTCCACTGCCGCTGGAAGTCGGGAAGCTGGATCCTGCCGACCGCGACATCGTCGAGCATTTTGCCCAGGCTCGGCCCGTCAAGCGCCATCTCATACCCCCAGTAACTACGGCGTTCCCCTACGTCACAGGCGCACCATGCTAGTCGTAACGGTCCGTCTCCAGGAGCGAAGGCAGGAGAGGTCGGTACGCGGAGAAGGACAGGTTCGTCTTGGACGAGCTCACCAAGTGCCTCGGCGTCGGGAGCCGCGAGGACTTCGCCGACTGCGGGCACGCCGTCATCTGCTTCTGGTGATCGCACCGGCACCGTCCGGGGAACGAGGCGACATGGGGAAACCAGTGCCAACGGCCGCCGGTCCAGCGCCCCGAACCGGCAGTATGGGCAGTCACCGGTGCCGGTGCTCACGTTCGACGACGGCCTTCTCGTCAGTGCCCGCCCCCGCACTGCCGACCCGGGCTTCGACCGGCCGACCACCGCTGCGGCCGCCCGCGGGCGGCGAACCCGGTCGAAACCAAGGACATCTTCTTCACCGGCTTCACCCGCCTCGCGGAACCGTACGGTGTCACGGTCACGATCGGCGACACGGGAACCGACGAGCTGATGCTCGAAGTCCGTAACACTCGCCGAGACCGCCGAACTTGGTAATCCGACGACCATCCGGTCATCCCCCGATGAGTAGCGTGTGAGGAATGCGGACGGCTGAGGCGGTCCGGGTACTGATCGCGGACGACCAGGCACTGCTGCGCGGCAGCTTCCGCGTCCTCATCGACTCGACCCCGGGCATGGAGGCGATCGGCGAGGCGGGCGACGGCGCCAGGGCGGTGGAACTCGCCCGGGAACTCAAACCGGACGTCGTCCTGATGGACCTGCGCATGCCCGTCATGGACGGCATCGCGGCCACGCGGGAGATCTGTTCCGACGAGACGCTGACCGGGGTGCGGGTCCTGGCCCTGACGATGTTCGACATGGACGAGTACGTCTACCCGGCCCTGCAGGCGGGCGCGAGCGGCTTCATGCCCAAGGACGCCTCACCGTCCGACCTGGTCGCCGGCATCCGCGTCATCGCCACCGGTGAGGGCGTCCTGGCCCCCACGGTCACCCGCCGCCTCATCGCCGCCTTCTCCCACGACGAACCGCCCCGCCCGGCTCCCCGCCTCGTCGGCCTCACCAAGCGGGAACAGGAAGTGCTCGTACTGATCGCGGACGGACTGCCGAACGCCGAGATCGCCCAGCACCTGGTGATCAGCCTCCTCACGGTGAAGACCCACGTGAGCAGCCTCCTCGCCAAACTGTCCGCCCGCGACCGCGCCCAACTGGTCATCATCGCCTACGAGAGCGGCCTGGCGGAGCGGGGAATGCCGAACTGACCCAGCCGGACCCGCGCACGGCCGCGGGAGGCACCTGGGGCGTGCGGCGGTGGCGGCCCCGGGGCCGGGCGGGGAGCGTCGGACCTCGCACGGCAGGCCCTGCGCCAAGGGGTCGGCCTTGCCCGCCCTGATGCCGGTGACGAGCCCGCGCACTCTCGTCCGCACGGGGCGCGTCCGGAGCGGAACGCGGTCGGCTTCCCGCTCCACCAGGACTCCGCACCCCCCCTGCACAGGGCACACGCCTCGACCGCGCCGGCTCGCCCCGTACCACCCCGTACCGCCCCCGCCTCCTGCACTAACCTGGCCCGATGCGCGTGGGAACCGGGCTCAGAGACGTGGCGGAACGCGCAGGCGTGTCCATGCGGACCGTGTCCAACGTCGTCCGGGGGACCGGGCGGTTCTCCGAGGCGACCCGGGAACGGGTGCTGCGCGCCGTGGAGGAGCTGGGCTACCGGCCGAACACGGCCGCCCGCCGGCTGCGCACCGGCCGCAGCGGAGTCCTGCTGCTGGCCGTGCCCGAACTGACCATGCCGTACTGGGCCGAACTGGCCGAGCACCTGTTGCGCGAGGCGTCCGCGCGGGACCGCACGCTGCTGGTGGAGGTGACCGGCGGCCGTCCGCGGGCGGAGCTGGAGATCGCGCTCGGCCGTACCGACCCGCTGGTCGACGGCATCATCCTCAGCCCCCTCGCGCTCGACGACCGCGCCGCCGCCCGCGCCCCCAGCCCCACCCCGCTGGTGCTGCTCGGCGAGCGCGTCCACGACCTGCCGTTCGCGCACGTCACCGTCGACAACACCGGCGCCGCCCGGGAGGCGACGGCGCGGCTGCTCGCCCGTGGCCGGCGGCGGATCGCCGTGATCGGCCGGCAGACCGCCGCGCACGCGGCGACCTCCGCCACCCGGCTCGCCGGATACCGCGCGGCCCTCGAACAGGCGGGCCTGGACTACGACGAACAGTTCGCACCGCCGGTGGCCGGCTACCACCGGGACGACGGCGCCGCCGCGGCCCACGCGCTGCTCGGCCTGCCCGAGCCGCCCGACGCGGTGTTCTGCTTCGCCGACACCCTCGCCGAGGGCGCGCTGCACGCGGCGCGCGCCCACGGCGTACGGGTGCCCGAGGACCTCGCGGTGATCGGCTTCGACGACATCGAGGCGGCCCGGTTCACCGCCCCCGCGCTGACCACCGTGGCCCCCGACAAACGGGAACTGGCCCGGCTCGCGATCACCGCCGTACTGGAGGGCGTCGACGGCGACCGGCCGGCCCGCCCGGCGGTGCTGAGGGCGGGCCACCGGCTGGTCGTCCGGGACAGCGGCTGACGACGGGGGACGACGACCACCCCGTCACAGGCGCACCGTCCCCGTCACCGGCGTACCGCCCCCGCCGTCACGCACCGCCCCCGTCACGCACGCACCACCCCCCGTCACCCACGTACCGCCCCCCCGTCACCCACGCACCGCCCCCGCTGTCATCCCCGTCACGAAGTGCCGTTGCAGCAGTACGTACACGACGACCACGGGCGCCGAGGCGATGACGACGCCCGCGAACAGCAGCGGGTACCGGGTGAGGAACTCGCCCTGGAAGTCCAGCAGGGCCGGCGGCAGCGTGCGGTGCTCCCGGGAACGGAGGAACAGCAGGGGGTAGAGGAGGTCGTTCCAGTCCATCACGAACAGGAAGATTCCGGTGGTGGCGAGGGCCGGCCGGGACAGGGGCAGGGCCAGGGAACGGAAGGCGCGCAGCGGCGACGCGCCGTCCAGTTCGGCCGCCTCGTACAGCTCCCCGGGGATGGTGCGCAGGAAGCCGCCGAGGACGAACACGGCGGTCGGCAGCGTCATCACCGTGTCCACGAGGACCAGGCCCAGGAGGCTGTCGGTCAGGCCGAGGCGGTCGAAGAGGACGTACTGCGGGACGATGGCCGCCTGCGAGGGCACCGCGAGCCCCGCCACCAGCACCCCGAAGACGATCCAGCTCACCCGGCCGGGCACCCGGGCGCAGAAGAACGCGGCCAGGCTCGCCACCACCAGGGTCAGCGTCACCGCGCACGCCGTGACGACGACGCTGTTGGCGAAGGCCCCGCCCAGGCCGCCCTCCCGCACCGCGGCGCGGTAGTTGTCCAGCGTCGGTGACGTCGGCGGGGCGAGCGGAGCGTCGAACAGCTGCGGCAGCGTCTTGAACGTACCGAACACCACCACCAGCAGGGGCAGTACGACGACGGCGGCGCCCACGAGCAGGGCCACCGGGCGCAGCACGGTCCTGGTCATCGCGTGGCCCTCCCTATCGCCCGCCGCTGCACCCAGGTGAGCAGCGCGATCAGCGCCATGAACACCAGGGACTGGGCGGCGGCGTAGCCGAACTGGTTGTTGGAGAAGGTCGTGTAGACCCGCGTGGACAGGATGTCGAGGCCGGGGCCGGGCGGGTTGCCGCCCAGGCCGAGGACCAGGTCGAACGCCTTGAAGGACTGGACGGTGGTGTAGGCGACGACGATGCCGGTGGCCGGGGCGACCAGCGGCCAGGTGATGTGGCGGAAACGGGCGAGGCGCCCGGCGCCGTCCACTTCGGCCGCCTCGTACAGCTCCCTCGGGATCGCCTGGAGGCCGGCGATGAAGACGACCATCATCTGTCCGGCGTGGAACCACACCTGGGTCAGGGCCAGCCAGTACACGGCCGCGTCCGGGTCGCCGAGGTACACCGACTGCGCACGGTCCAGGCCGACCGCGCGCAGGGCGGAGTTGAGCAGGCCGCCGTCCGGGTCGTAGACGAACCGCCACACGAAGGCGACCGACACCGACGACAGGACCGTGGGCAGGAAGAACACGGCCCGCAGCAGGGTCGACGCCCGGGTGGTGCGCACCAGCCACAGGGCCAGCAGCAGGGCCAGGGCGGTCTGGGCGAGGACGACGGTGACGGTCAGCTTCAGGTTGTTGGCGGCGGCGTTGCGGAAGGTGTCGTCGCCGGTGGCCAGTTCGGTGAAGTTGCGCAGGCCGACGGTGCGGTAGGCGGCGCTGTAGCCGTCCCAGTCGGTGAGCGCGTACTGCACGGCCTGCACGACCGGGTAGGCGAAGAAGAACAGGTAGAGGGCGAGGGCGGGCACCGGGAACAGCCACAGTGCCCGCGCCGTGCGCCGCCTACGACCGTTTCTGGTCGATGACACGCTGGGCCTCCTCGGCCGCCCGCTCCGGCTCCGTCCCGCCGGCCACGGCCACGGTCGCGTTCTCGACGGCACTGCGGATGTCGAGGTCCAGGAACTGGAAACGGGGCGCGAGCAGCGTCTTCCTGGTCAGCCAGGGAGCCACCGCCCTGAGGTCGTCGTTGGTGTACTCCACGCCCTCGACGGTGACGTGCTGCCCGGTGCCGTCGGCGTACGCACCGGCGTGCTCCGGGTCGCTGAGGAACTCCAGGAAGGCGTACGCGGCGGGCTGCACGGACGAGGCGCTGTTGACGCCCAGGACGAACGTGGTGTTGAACACCCCCTCGTACTTGGCCTCGCCGGCCGTGGTGGTGATGGGCGCCAGCAGGTCGAACGGGAACTCGGCGCCGAGCGCGCGCACCCCCGCCATCTGGAAGGAACCCGTGGCCAGCAGACCCGCCTTGCCCTCGGCGAAGAGCTGGGTGACGGCGTCGGTGCTGGAGCCGGTGGCGCGGTCCTGGAAGTAGGGCCGCAGGGCGGCGTACTGCTCCAGGGTGGTCAGGAACCAGTCGTCGGTGACCTTGTACGCACCGGACTCGATCTTGGTGAACATGTCGTCGGACGGCGCGTTGTTCATCACCATCGAGTTGAGCAACTGCCCCGAGTTGGCGCTGTCGCCGCCCGGCCAGGCCAGTGGCGTGTACCCCTTGGCCTTCAGGTCGTCGAGCAACTGGAGGAATCCGTCCCAGTCCTTCGGGGCGCTGGTGTGGCCGGCCTTGTCCAGGGCGTCGGTGTTGGCCAGCGGCATGTTGAAGACGAGCTGGTACGGCAGCCCGTACTGGACGCCGCCGGTGGCGCCGGGGCCTATCAGCTCCCGCTGGTAGCGGTCGACGACCCCGGTGCCGGTCAGCGGCGCGTACACGCCCGCCTTCACGATCTGCTCGAACTGTGCACCCCGGAAAGCGGTGAACACGTCACCCGTCTCGGAGCCCTTGATGCGGCGCAGGGCGGTGGACTGGTAGTCGGCGGACGGCGAGATGTCCTGCTCGACGCCCGCGTCGGGGTGGGCCTTCACGAACGCCTTGATCAGTTCGGCGAGGACGGCCTTGTCCTCGGCCCGCCAGTGGGCGAAGGAGACGGTGCCCTCGACGGCCCCGGAGGTGGCGACGCCGGAGGGCGAGGCGCTGCTCGCGCCACCGCCGGAGCCGCCACCGGGCCCGGCGCAGGCCGCCAGTCCCAGGCCGAGCCCCGCCGCGCCGAACAGGCGCAGGGCGGACCGTCTGTCGAGGATGCCGGTCATGACAGCTCCTTGGGGAGTCGGTGTGAGAGTGGAAGGGGGCGCGACGACGTCATACGGCGGCCGTCGCACGGGTCAGCAGCGGGCGGACGCACTCGCCGAACCGGATCGCCTCCTCCAGGTGCGGCTGCCCGGAGAGGATGAAGTGCTCGATGCCGAGGGCGGCGTACTCCTCGATGCGTTCCGCGACCTGCTCGTGGCTGCCGACGAGCGCGGTGCCGGCGCCGGGCCGGACCAGGCCGAAACCGGCCCACAGGTTGGGGTGGATCTCCAGCCGGTCGGTGCGCCCGCCGCTCAGCGCGGCCATCGCCCGCTGCCCGGCCGACTCCGAGCGGCTGAACCGCTCGTGGGCGGCGCGGATCGCGGCCGGGTCGAGGGCGGCGAGGATGCGGTCGGCCTCCGCCCACGCCTCGGCCGCGGTGTCCCGGCTGATGACGTGCAGCCGGATGCCGTACGACAGTTCCCGGCCCTCGGCGGCGGCCAGTTCCCGCACCCGGGCGAGCTTCGCCGCGACGGCGGCCGGCGGCTCGCCCCAGGTGAGGTAGGTGTCGGCGTACCGCGCCGCGACCGGCAGCGCGGCCGCCGACGAGCCGCCGAAGAACACCGGCGGCCGGGGCACCGGCGGCCTGCGCAGATGCCCGCCCGCGATCCGGTAGTGGACGCCCTCGAAGTCGTACGGCTGCCCCTCCCAGGCGGTGCGCAGCAGGTGCAGGAACTCCGCGGTGCGGGCGTAGCGCTCGTCGTGGGCGAGGAAGTCGCCGTAGGCGCGCTGCTCGTCGGCGTCGGAACCGGTCACGGTGTTGAGCAACAGCCGCCCGCCGGACAGCCGTTGGTAGGTGGCGGCCATCTGCGCGGCGAGCGGCGGGGCGATGACGCCGGGACGGAAGGCGACGAGGAACTTCAGCCGGGTGGTCTGCGGGATGAGCGCGGCCGTGGTCAGCCAGGCGTCCTCGCAGTCGCTGCCGGTCGGCGTGAGCACCGCTTCGAACCCGGCGGACTCGGCGGCGCGGGCGACCTGGGAGAGGTAGCCGAGGGTCGGCGGCCGGGGCGTGGCCCGCGACCGGAGGCTGTCGCGGGCGGTCACACCGACCACGTTCCGGTCGTCGCCGGTGGTGGGCAGGAACCAGTGCAGGCGCACGGTCATGGCGTCTCCAGCGGGGTGCGGAAGGCGGGGAGGGAAGGGAAGGGGACGAGAGGGACGTACCGGAAGCGGCCCGCCCTGCTGCAACGTTGAATCACGCCTCCGGCGCCGGCGGCGCAGCCGCCGAAGACGACGGCGCACGACCGGACGGCCGAAGGGAAGAGAGGAGAGGGAAGGGAAGGGCGCCGCGAGGGCGCGCGGGCCAGGGGTCAGCTACACAGCGCGCCGGCGACCCTCAACAGGTCGACGTGCGCGCGCTTGACCAGCTCGACACCGGTTTCCATGGCCCGGGACTATACACACCGGGTGTGACGGCCAAGGGGCCGTCTCGCACGATGGACGGCCGGCTTCCACCGAACCGGCCCCCGGGGCGCGACGCACGACCGGAAGGGCAGGGCCCTGTTGCAGGCCAGCCCGCCGATCCACCGATCCGCCGTACCTGCGCCACGTGCCACGCGCCACGCGTCGCGCCCCGCCGCTCCGACGCCCCGTCGGCGGACCACTGCGCGCGGTACCGACCGGGCGCGGCGCGCGGCGGCTCCTACAGCAGGTGGTCGGCCTTGCCGGCCTTGATGTCGGTGATGAGGGCGCGCAGGGCTTCGAGGGAGTCGGTGAGGTAGTGGTCCTCCTGCCCGTCGACGGCTATGTAGGCGTTGCCTTCGGTGTCGGTGCCGAGGCGGAAGCAGGAGCTGCCCTCGCCGCAGAACGGGGCTTCCCAGGTGATGCCGGCCATCTTGCTTCTCCTCACAGCTGGTGGGTGATGTCCCGGATGAAGTCGCGGGAGCGCTCCGGGGACAGTGCCAGATCCTCCAACAGGTCGAGTTGCGCGCGGTATTTCGCGAGTTGACCGTCGGCGTGCAGGAAGACAGGTCCATGGGAGTTGTCGATCTGCACGGTGTCGAGCTGTCGCACGGGCCCCTCGGCGTAGACGACCGTCTGCCCCGCCCCGGGGAAGGCACCGTGGGTGAAGGGAAGAACGAGCACGGTGACGTTGTCCCGCTCGGAGACCTCCAGCAGGTACTCCAACTGTGCCAGGGCGACGTCCCGTCCGCCGAACTGCATCCGGAGCGCCGCTTCGTGGATCACGGCCACGTACGGAACCGGGTGGTCGCCGGTGAGCACGCCCTGGCGCTCCGAACGGTGGGCCAGGCGGAGAGCGACCTCATGCTCGGGAAGCCTGGGGACCACGGCACGGAAGATGGCCATGGCATGCTCCGAGGTCTGGAGCAGCCCCGGCACGTGCACGGTGTTCGCGCCCCGTAGACGTACCGCGTTGGCCTCGGTCTCGGAGATGTCCAGCAGCCCCTGGGGCAGGCTGCCCCGGTAGCGCTCCCACCATCCCGCTCGGCTCGGCTCCGCCATCTCGACCAAGGCGTCGATGTACTTCTCGTCGGTGCAGTCACAGTTGCAGGCCAGCGTGCGCAGCCGTTCGGCGCTGATCCCGCGCGCCCCGGACTCCATGTTGGAGATCCTGCTTCGGTCGACGCCGAGAAGCCCTGCGGCGTACTCCGCGGACATCCCGGCTGAGGTGCGCATCCTGCGCAGTTCGCTCCCCAGGCGCATCTGGCGCTGGGTGAGGATCGTCCTCGGGGGCATGGCGTTCCTTCCGTGCCGCGCGACGCTCGCATCGGTCCTATAAGCACAGTTTCATCGTGACGAGGCCATTATTACGGACCAGATGGCAAATATGGCCCCGATTGCTCTACCGTCAGTATCGCGCACGCTACACACCGCGACACCGGAAGCGCGCCGCGCGAGCTTGCCCGTCTGCCCTGGACGGGTGCGCCCGCAGCCAGGGCGGCAGGCCACCGGCGATCCCCAACCCCTTCACAGAGCCGTGGAGTTCGTCATGCTCGACATCCCTCACGTACCTGACCTCTGGCGCTTCCCCGCCCGTCCCGCCTCCGTGCGACGGGCCAGGTGTGCCGTCGCCGCATCACTGCCGCGCGAACTCCGTACTCATCTCGGTGACGACCTCTGTCTGCTGACCTCCGAGCTGGTCACCAACGCCCTCCGCCACGGTGCTTGCCGAGAGGACGAGGACTTGATCGAGGTCGTCCTGTGGCCCGCCGACGGGCACTACTGGCTCGCTGTCTCCGACCCCGGCACCGGCAGACCCGTACCGGCCGACCCTGACGCGGAAGCCGAGAACGGCCGGGGCCTCCTCCTCGTCGACCGCCTCGCCGCCGCCTGGACCGTCCGGTCCCGTCCCGCCCGCGGGACATCCGTGATCGCGGGCCTGCCCTTTCAGTAGGGCGCGTGACGGGGGAGAGCGGCCGGCCGGGCGTGTCACGCCGCGCTCGCCCCCTCACCGGTCTGCCACGCACGTGCCTGGTGGAGTTGATCGCGCAAGGCCCGCACCTCATCCTCGGTGATGGGGCCGGGCTGCGCCTCGGTGATCCGGACGAGTTCGTCGAGGTTGTCGCGCTCGCCCTGTCAGGCGACGGCGACGGAGTCGGAGAGGCCGGAGGGGCCACTACGGGCGTCGGTGGCTTCGGCGATGTTCCGGAGCGACGGGAGCGAGTACTTCCGGGTAGGCTCGCTCACGCCTTTCATGCCACTGGGGATGCTACCGACAGGAGCGAGCCGACCGCCGTTCACTATGCCGGGTCGGTGGTGGTCGGCGCTGGGCTGCCTTGGTGTTCATGAGTTGACGGGAACCGGTGCGGCGCACCTTGTGATCTCCGGAGGATGCCATGGACTTGCTCGCACTCCTCGACGAAGCGGTGGCCGCTCTCAGGGCTCCGCTGAACGAGGACGACCGGGCGCAAGGCTGGACCGACGACCTCAGAAGAGAGGTGCAGGAGGAGATATCGGTCAATCGCTCGGTGCTGCGTCGCCACGGGACGGACATGGCGCGGCACCTGCGTCCTCGCCTCGACGAGTGGATGGACCAAGAGGACGTGCGGCCCGGACGCCTCCGGAACCTGGTGAGCGACGTGCAACGATCGCTCGCGGAGGCCCGGGCGACGGCGTGAGACACCCGCCGACCGGAGCGCTCATCGCCGGCCCGTTCGAGCCGTGCGAGCGCCTCTCGACGCACACGGCTCAAACGGGCCGCCAAGGCCGGCGCTGCCCTCTCCTTCGATCTCCAGCGCGGTATTACCGCAGGGATCTTGCGAGTTCGCGAGTCGGGGAAAATGCACCGGTGGTGCACGGTGTACCCGGTCATGTCGGGTGGGTCTGGATGCGGGCCGCCTGTGCTCGCAGCCGCTTCGCTCGGCCCGGGCCGCCCCCCCGGCGCTCGCGACTCCGCCTCGACCGTCGCCGTTTCGGTCTCAGCCGTCACCCGTTCCGCACCGCCACGAACGCGGCCGGAGTGAACGCCCGGACGGAAAAGAGCACAGCCGCTCACACCGCACGGTCCGCGCCCGCGCCGAGCGCGATGCCGGACGGGTTGGAAAGCACTGAAGACCGCTGGCCACCGGTACGCCACAGATCACCGGGACAACGTTTAGCGTGATCGCCGTCCGTTGGGGGCGCCGCCGCCCCGCGCATTCTGCTGGGAAGCGCTCCGGGCGGAACTTTCGCGGGCTGCGATTCGTGATGAACGACGCGGTGACTGTGCGTCGGGCTGTCCCTGCCCGATCGCAGCAGCCTGGGCCACACTTGTGTTCATGGACTCCACGGGTGCTGGAAACTGCTCGCCCGGGGTATACGCGGGCGGCTGTCCCGGCGAGGTGTACGCCGGTGGCACGTTGGGAGTCCGCCAAGGTGTATTGGAGTGCGGATCCTGCTGACGGTCCCGTATGTACGGCGGGGCTGCGGCTGCGTGCTCGGCCACGGTGTTTCGCCCCGGTGGCGATTGCAACCATACGTTATTACGTTCAATATGAAGAGCGATCGCGGCGTCGATTCTGGTCTCATAGTAGCCCGCCGAGTAAGCAGCTTCTACATCCCTCCGGAAATCATGGTCGTTGGCACGGCCGGACTTTTCAAGCTCCGTCTCATAGTAAGCGTCCAACGCGCTCATCCCGCGCTCCATATGCTGAGTCAATCTTTCCCTTGTCTGCAGCACCCTGTCCCGCATCTCCGGGAACTGCGTGACCAGGTTTTTGAGGCGAGGATCCTGCAAATTTTCGGCTTCATGGCGCTGCTCGCCCTCGCGCATTGCAGCGTCGATACCCATCAGAGGGATCAAGCCCACAATCTCATCATGCCTTGCGTGGGCAGCCGCTCTCGCCTTGTTCACTTTTTCCGCGGCGTCTGCATCTCCAGGCTCTAGCACACCCGCTTCGACCAAATCCTGGACGTCTCTGTCGAGCGTGTCAAGATATTTTTGAATTTCGGGATGAAGGGGACCTGTAGTTGGAGGCACGGGAACTCCTGGACTCAGTGATGGCTGCTCCGTCGCATCCAACGACGTCCCGTGTCCGTGGACGGTTCATCTCCGCACCCAGGGACATTGCGAGGTCGCGGGTCGGGCAGGTCCGCCCGGTGGCGGCCTGCTATGCCGGCGCGGGTGAGCCCCCCGTACGCAGACACAGGCACGGTCTCGCTCAGGCACCGGCCGGCGCCGGCTTCCCCGGCCGACTCGGGAACACACCTTCCTGAGCGAGGCACCTGCTCACGCAACTCCAACGGATATTTCCTCGGGGCGGGCATCAGCAGGGCTCCTCTCTGTGAGCCCTGTCCGACCTGCTGCCACCGTCCCCCGCATCTCGGGGGAATCTCAGGGCCCTGCTGGCTCGCGACACGAAGTGCCTCGACGGACGGCAGGACATCGCCAACCGCCGCATTGAGGACCTGCTGCGCGAGTACGAGTGACGTCACCGACCTCGGGACTGGAGTCCCTGGAGCCTTCTCCAGGGGCTCCCGTGTCACCTGGGGCCGTCCGTGGGGAGCGGATGCGGTCTCATCAGCCCCATCGGGTGGTGATGGCTTCCTCGACGCTGAAGACCGTGTCGCACTCGGCGCACTGCGCGTCGCCGAAGACATAGGTCACCTTGTGTGCGATGCCGGGGTGGCCATCCGCGAGCGCGCGCGAGTGGAGGGTGCGGGCCAGCCCGTCCAGGGCTTCGGAGGACCGGGGCTGCAACGGTATCTTTCCTGCCGCGGATCGCTCCATGTACATGCTGTCCGTGGTGGAGAAGAAACCGTCCTCTCCGAGGACTATGAAGTTCTCCGAGGCGCATGCGGGACAGGAGACCTCGTACTCCCCGACGTGCAACCCCTTCGAGCTGCTCGCCCCAGACCCCGACACCCTGAAGACTCAAGAGCGTGGCCAGCAGATCGATGTAAGTTCCAGGGGCGCCAGCGAGTGTGGGGTCCTGAAGAGTTTCCTCGGTCAGTCGGATCAGCTCGGATATCTCCGAGGCGTAGGTCACCCGGGGATCTTCTCAGTCGTGAGGCCGGTCCGCGCTGATCACGATCGAGCCGGCCAGATACAGCGGGGCCTGACGGTCCGGGGTCGACCATTGCCGCGCCATCTGAGTCAGAGCGGGCAAGGCGGCGTAGCTCGCCGAGTAGACGGTGCCCTGATGGCACAGCCGGGACCACAGTTCGTCCCAGTCGGGGCTGTGTGGGTCCGTACGCGCTCCATCGAGCAGCCCGGGGATGTCTTCTGCCGTGCCATAGGCGTGGTGGAGCCGAAACCAGTCAGTCATGCCGCTGATCCAAGCAGTCGACTGCCGTGTGACGGCGCGGTGGCCGGGGGCACGGGATCGGCAGGCGCACCGCTGCAACGAGCATCGGCTGACCGCCCGCCGAAAGCGCCAGTCACCTGCGGCGATGCTTCAAAATCCCGTCCACGGACCCCGGCATAAGGTCGCTCAGATCGACATCTGCCCACACATACGCGAAGACCCCGTTCTCAGCGTTTCCGCTGGTGACGGGGTCTTTGGGCACCTCATGCTGGGTGCCCCCGGCAGGATTCGAACCTGCGCACACGGCTCCGGAGGCCGTTGCTCTATCCCCTGAGCTACGGGGGCGTGTCGGTCGCGGTGCTGTTGCTCGCGGCGACGGATAGAACACTACCAGCTCGTCCGGGGTGGTCATGAACGGGTTTCCCGGGGTGGGGGAGGAGCCGGACGGCGGAGGGTTCCCCGCACGGGGTGGAAGTGGGGAAAACCCGGACGCGATGGCCGGTCCCGACCTACTCTCGAGGTGTGCCAGGCGCGTCGGGCCGGGTCCTTGTCGTCGACGACAACAAGGTCATCCGGCAGTTGATCAGGGTCAACCTCGAGCTGGAGGGCTTCGAGGTCGTGACCGCGGCCGATGGTGCCGAGTGTCTGGAAGTCGTTCATCAGGTGCGGCCCGACGTCATCACCCTCGACGTCGTCATGCCGCGTCTCGACGGGCTCCGGACCGCCGGGCGGCTGCGTGCCGATCCGCGGACCCGGGATCTTCCCCTCGCCATCATCAGCGCGTGCAGCCAGTACGAGGTCGACGCCGGGCTCGGCGCCGGCGTCGACGCCTTCCTGTCCAAGCCGTTCGAACCCGCCGCGCTCGTCGGGCTCGTGCGCAGGCTGGCCGAGCGGGGGGCGGGGGGCGGTGACGGCCGACAGAGCGCGGTCGGTTGCCGCGAGGCGGAGGGCGGTTCCGCGCCGCCCGCCAAGCGCGCCGGGTAGCGGCAGCGACCACAGACCCACCCAGCGCGCCGGGCAGCGGCAGCGACCACAGCGCCGGGTCACCAGCGCGCCGGGGCACCGCATCACCAACGCCAACATCAACACCAACACCAAGGGGCAGAGCACCCCCGTCCACATCCCGGAACGCCCCCCAAACCAGTTCGCCTACCCTCCCCCCTCCTCCCCTACGCTGGTCCTGTGACCCCCGTCGAGCTCTCCCGCACCCTGCTGCACGCGGTGCGTCGCGCTGTCGGTGACGGGAAGCTCACCGTGACCGTCCCTGAGCGGGTCGTGGTCGGGCCGCCGGGGCCGGGGGGATGCGGGGACTACGCCAGCAACCTCGCGCTGCAGCTGGCCCGGCCGGCCGGGCAGCCCCCTCGCGCGGTCGCCGAGACGCTGCGGTCCTACCTCACCGGCGTCGACGGGATCACCGATGTCGTCGTCACCGGGCCCGGGTTCCTCAACCTCTCCCTCGGTGACGCCGCCCCCGGCGCCCTCGTCGCCGAGATACTGCGCCGCGGCCCCCGCTACGGGTACGCCGACGGACCGGGCGCCGGCGTGGTGGCGCTGCACTGCCCCCGCGAGCTCCGCGCCCTCGTCGTCATGGACGGCGTCGCCCGGCTGCTGCGCGCCCAGGGTGTGTCCGTGCGTACCAGCTGTGAAGCCCTTCCGCCGCCGGAGTGGGCGGCGCTGCTGGGCGACGCTCGCGTCGACGTCATGTCCCACCCCGTCGACGTCCCGTCCGACCCCCGCGACGTCGCCCTCCGCCCCCTCCCCGTCCCCGTGACCGACCCCCACGCCGCGCTCGCCCTCGGTCGCGACGCCGGACGCTGGGCCCTGCTCCACCCCGCCCCCCACGACCGGCCCCGCCCCAGCGCAGGGGAACACCTCGCCCAGCGCGAGACCAATCCCCTCTTCCGCGTCCGCTACGCCCACGCCCGCACCCGCGCCCTCCTGCGCAACGCCGCCGACCTCGGCTTCGCCCCCGAGCCCGGCGCGGCGGCGACACCCGGTGCCGCGTCCCTGACGAAGACCCTCGCCGACCACCCCCGCGTCCTGGCCGCCGCCGCCCGCGACCACGCCCCCGACCGGCTCGCCCGGCACCTCGTCGCCGTCGCCGACGCCGTACCGCCGCTGCTCCCCGCCGTACTGCCCGTCGGGGACGAGAAACCCTCGGCCGCCCACCGTGCCCGGCTCGCGCTCGCCGAAGCCGCCGGGGCGGTGCTGGCCGGCGGCCTGTCCCTGCTCGGCATCGACGCGCCCGACCATCTCTGACCCCCAGAGACCCGAGAGACCCGAGAGAGTCACCAGAGCCATGAGCCGTTCCGCACACCCCGCCGGACCCCGCCACGCGGACGTCCTCCCCGAGGGCCACTACACCGCACCCCCCGCCGACCTCAACGACCTCGACGCCAAGGTCTGGGCCCGCACGGTCGCCCGGAACGCCGACGGTGTCGTCACCGTCGGCGGCGTCGACGTCAAGACGCTCGCCGAGGAGCACGGCACCCCCGCCTACATCCTCGACGAGGCCGACTTCCGGGACCGGGCACGCGCCTGGCGCGGGGCCTTCGGGGACGACGCCGACGTGTTCTACGCCGGCAAGGCGTTCCTGTCCCGGGCCGTCGTGCGCTGGCTGGCGGAGGAGGGGCTCAACCTCGACGTCTGCTCCGGCGGCGAACTCGCCACCGCGCTCTCCGCCGGCATGCCCGCCGAGCGCATCGCCTTCCACGGCAACAACAAGTCCAAGGCCGAGATCGAGCGGGCGGTCCGCGCCGGCGTCGGGCGGATCGTGCTCGACTCCTTCCAGGAGATCGTCCGCGTCGCCCACATCGCGCAGTCCCTGAACAAGCGCCAGAAGGTGCAGATCCGGATCACCGTCGGTGTCGAGGCCCACACCCACGAGTTCATCGCCACCGCGCACGAGGACCAGAAGTTCGGCATCCCGCTGGCCGGCGGGCAGGCCGCCGAGGCCGTGCGGCGGGTGCTCCAGCTGGACGGACTGGAGCTGGTCGGCATCCACTCGCACATCGGGTCGCAGATCTTCGACATGTCCGGGTTCGAGGTCGCCGCGCACCGGGTCGTCGGGCTGCTCAAGGAGATCCGGGACGAGCACGGGGTCGAGCTGCCCGAGATCGACCTCGGCGGCGGGCTCGGGATCGCGTACACCAGCGACGACGACCCCCGCGAGCCGCACGAGATCGCCAAGGCGCTCACCGAGATCGTCACGCGGGAGTGCGAGAGGGCCGACCTCCGCGCTCCCCGCATCTCCGTCGAGCCCGGCCGGGCCATCGTCGGGCCCACCGCCTTCACGCTCTACGAGGTCGGCACCGTCAAGCCGCTCGACGGACTGCGCACCTACGTCTCCGTCGACGGCGGCATGTCGGACAACATCCGCACCGCGCTCTACGAGGCCGAGTACAGCGTCGCCCTGGTCTCCCGCGCCTCCGACGCCGAGCCGATGCTCGCCCGCGTCGTCGGCAAGCACTGCGAGAGCGGGGACATCGTGGTCAAGGACGCCTTCCTGCCGGGTGACCTGGCACCCGGTGACCTGATCGCCGTACCCGCGACCGGGGCGTACTGCCGGTCCATGGCCAGCAACTACAACCACGTGCTCCGGCCGCCCGTCGTCGCCGTCCGGGACGGCGAGTCGCGGGTCATCGTGCGGCGGGAGACCGAGGAGGACCTGCTGCGCCTCGACGTCGGGTGAGAAGCGTCGGATGAGACGCCGGACGAGCAGCGCGGCAGAACGGGAGGGGGCCGGAGATCTTCACGTCCACCGGCCCCCGCAAATGAAATAAATGTCTCAGGATCCGGACGAAGGGCAGAAAGTCCCGTCCGGTGAGTGAGACTGGTTCCACCGCATACGGTATGAGGAAACGAGGTCGGATGATGCGTACGCGTCCGCTGAAAGTGGCGCTGCTGGGCTGTGGAGTGGTCGGCTCAGAGGTGGCGCGCATCATGACGACGCACGCCGACGACCTCGCCGCCCGGATCGGGGCGCCCCTGGAGCTGGCGGGTGTCGCGGTACGCCGGCCCGACCGGGTGCGGGCCGGGATCGACCCCGCCCTCGTGACCACCGACGCCACCGCCCTCGTCAAGCGCGGGGACATCGACGTGGTGGTGGAGGTCATCGGCGGCATCGAGCCCGCCCGTACGCTCATCACCACCGCCTTCGAGCACGGCGCCTCCGTCGTCTCCGCCAACAAGGCGCTCATCGCCCAGGACGGTGCCGCCCTGCACGCCGCCGCGGACGCGAACGGCAGGGACCTCTACTACGAGGCCGCCGTCGCCGGCGCCATCCCGCTGCTCCGGCCGCTGCGCGAGTCCCTCGCCGGCGACAAGGTCAACCGGGTGCTCGGGATCGTCAACGGGACGACCAACTTCATCCTCGACGCCATGGACACCACCGGCGCCGGGTACCAGGAGGCCCTCGACGAGGCCACCGCGCTCGGGTACGCCGAGGCCGACCCGACCGCCGACGTCGAGGGGTTCGACGCCGCCGCCAAGGCGGCCATCCTCGCCGGGATCGCCTTCCACACCCGGGTACGCCTCGACGACGTGCACCGCGAGGGCATGACCGAGGTCACCGCCGCCGACTTCGCCTCCGCCAAGGAGATGGGGTGCACCATCAAGCTGCTCGCCATCTGTGAGCGGGCCGCGGACGGCGGCTCGGTCACGGCGCGCGTGCATCCGGCGATGATCCCGCTCAGCCATCCGCTGGCCAGTGTGCGCGGGGCCTACAACGCGGTGTTCGTGGAGTCCGACGCTTCCGGGCAGCTCATGTTCTACGGGCCCGGCGCCGGCGGTGCGCCGACCGCCTCCGCCGTCCTCGGCGACCTCGTCGCCGTCTGCCGCAACCGGCTCGGCGGCGGGCGCGGGCCCGGTGAGTCCGCGTACGCCGCGCTGCCCGTCTCGCCCATGGGCGAGGTCGTCACGCGGTACCACATCAGTCTCGACGTCGCCGACAAGCCGGGCGTGCTCGCCCAGGTGGCCACGGTGTTCGCCGAGCACGGGGTGTCGATCGACACCGTCCGGCAGTCGGGCAAGGAAGGGGGTCCCTCCCGCTCGAGCGAAGCCGAGAGCGGGGGAGAGGCATCCCTCGTCGTCGTCACCCACCGCGCGTCCGACGCCGCCCTCGGCGGCACCGTCGAGGCGTTGCGCGAACTCGACACCGTGCGGGGTGTCGCCAGCATCATGCGGGTTGAAGGAGAGTAACCAGCAATGACCCACCAGTGGCGCGGAATCATCGAGGAGTACCGGGACCGGTTGCCCGTCTCCGCCAGCACGCCCGTCGTGACGCTCCGCGAGGGCGGCACGCCGCTCGTGCCCGCGCAGGTGCTCTCCGAGCGCACGGGCTGCGAGGTCCACCTCAAGGTGGAGGGCGCCAACCCCACCGGGTCCTTCAAGGACCGTGGCATGACCATGGCCATCAGCAGGGCCAAGGAGGAGGGGGCGCAGGCGGTCATCTGCGCGTCCACCGGCAACACGTCGGCCTCCGCCGCCGCGTACGGGGTGCGGGCCGGGATGGTCTCCGCCGTCCTCGTGCCGCAGGGCAAGATCGCGCTCGGCAAGATGGGCCAGGCCCTCGTGCACGGCGCGAAGATCCTCCAGGTCGACGGCAACTTCGACGACTGCCTCACCCTCGCCCGCGCGCTCAGCGACAACTACCCCGTCGCGCTGGTCAATTCCGTCAACCCGGTGCGGATCGAGGGGCAGAAGACCGCCGCCTTCGAGATCGTGGACATGCTCGGCGACGCGCCCGACATCCACGTCCTGCCGGTCGGCAACGCGGGCAACATCACCGCGTACTGGAGGGGGTACAAGGAGTACGCCGCCGACGGGATCAGCACGCGGACCCCGCGCATGTGGGGCTTCCAGGCCTCCGGCTCCGCGCCCATCGTGCGCGGCGAGGTCGTCAAGGACCCCTCCACCATCGCCACCGCCATCCGCATCGGCAACCCGGCCTCCTGGGACTTCGCGCTCGCCGCCCGGGACGAGTCCGGCGGCGCCATCGACGAGGTGACGGACCGTGAGATCCTGCGCGCCTACCGGCTGTTGGCCTCCCAGGAGGGCGTCTTCGTGGAGCCCGCCTCCGCCGCGTCGGTCGCCGGTCTGCTGAAGGCCGCCGAGCAGGGCAAGGTCGACCCGGGCCAGAAGATCGTGTGCACCGTCACCGGCAACGGCCTCAAGGACCCCGACTGGGCCGTCGCCGGCGCCCCGCAGCCCGTCACCGTCCCGGTCGACGCCGCGACGGCGGCCGAGCGCCTCGGCCTGGTCTGAGCCCGGCGCCCCCGGACGGACGCCTCCCCGGCGCGGCAGGCGTAAGCGCCGCCCGCCGGGGAAGTGTCCTGACAGGCCCCGCGCGGGGCCTCGGAAGCGGGGGGTTGCACGAGGGGCTTACGACACGCATCGTGCGCCTCCCGTGCGCCCTATGTCGCCACAGAACCTTCCTTCGATAGGCTGTACCGAACCCGCCCGCCGCATATGCCGCGGTGCCGCGTCGTCTCCGCGGCCGGAAAGCGGACGGAAGCGGCCGGGGGTGCGGTCGCCCGTCCGGGAGGAAGCGGCGGCCCCGGGTTCCCGTACGTCATCGGATGCGCATCGAAGGTCATTCGACATCGAGAGCTCGACACGTCACTGACATCGAAACCATTCGACCATCACGCAGCTCAAGGAGAGTCAACGAGCGATGGCCGGTCCCGCCTTCCGCGCCGCCGCCGTCCGGGTGCGCGTCCCCGCCACCAGCGCCAACCTCGGCCCGGGCTTCGACGCCCTCGGCCTGGCCCTGGGGCTCTACGACGACGTGGTCGTCCGGGTGGCCGACTCCGGGCTGCACATCGACATCGCGGGGGAGGGCAGCGAGACGCTGCCGCGCGACGAGAAGCACCTGCTCGTACGCTCCCTGCGCACCGCCTTCGATCTGCTGGGCGGACAGCCGCGCGGCCTGGAGATCGTCTGCGCCAACCGCATCCCGCACGGCCGCGGCCTCGGCTCCTCCTCCGCCGCCATCTGCGCCGGCATCGTCGCGGCGCGCGCGGTCACCATAGGCGGCGAGTCCCGTCTCGACGACGCCGCGCTGCTCGACCTCGCCACCGAGATCGAGGGCCACCCCGACAACGTCGCGGCCTGTCTGCTGGGCGGCTTCACTCTGTCCTGGCTGGAGGGCGGCGCCGCCCGCGCCATCAGGATGGAGCCCGCCGGTTCCGTCGTTCCGGTGGTCTTCGTACCGGGCAGGCCGGTGCTGACGGAGACGGCGCGCGGACTGCTCCCGCGCTCCGTCCCGCACGTCGACGCCGCCGCCAACGCCGGCCGGGCCGCGCTGCTCGTCGAGGCCCTGACCAGGCGCCCCGAGCTGCTGCTGCCGGCCACCGAGGACCGCCTCCACCAGGAGTACCGCGCGCCGGCCATGCCGGAGAGCGCGGCGCTGGTGGAGCGGCTGCGGGGCGACGGCGTCCCCGCGGTGATCTCCGGCGCCGGACCCACGGTCATGGCGCTGGCCGACGCCGGCACCGCCGACAAGGTCGAGGCGCTGGCGGGCGAGGACTGGGCCGCGAACCGGCTGAGCCTGGACCTCAAGGGGGCCTGCGTGCTCCCGCTCGCGCCCTCCCATGACATGTAGTCGCGCACGGTTGCCGGATTTCGAGAGGGGGAATATTTGTTGGATCCGGTAGTGTTAACCTCAAGTCTGCACCCGGCGCCACCATGGCGAGGTGCCTCGTGTCCCCGTCCGGGACAGACATTCTTCCGGGAGCCCCCCCAACCGCCTTGTGTGGTGAGCGCCGTACGCGGGCAGTACGGCGTCCACCGACGCTGAGCGGTCCGGAAACGCTCCGGAACCGGCGCGACCGGGCCACCTGACACAGACACCGGGTGCCACGGCCAGGGGAAGCGCCATCACCAGATATCTCTTCCGCCGATTGGGCGGACCACCGCCCCGGCACGGTTCACACAGCAAGGACCGAAGCCGGACAGCACAACCGGTCGCCGAGCCAGACAGGCCGACGTCCGCTCCAGGGAAGGACCCTTCGTGAGCGACACCACCGATCTGATGGGCGCACGTGTCGAGGAGACCGCTGCCGCGCCCGCCACGGACGCCTCCGCGCCTGCCAGCGGTGCCGGCTCCCGGCGGCGCCGCGGTACCGGCCTCGAGGGCATGGTGCTGGCCGAGCTGCAGCAGGTCGCCTCCGGCCTGGGCATCAGGGGCACCGCGCGGATGCGCAAGAGCCAGCTGATCGAGGTCATCAGGGAAGCGCAGGCCTCGGGCGGGGCTCCCGCCAAGGCCGTGGACGGCGCCGGCGAGAGCAAGCCGAAGCGCCGCGCCACCTCCCGGACCCGTACGGGCGAGGAGGGCTCCGCCGCCGGCAAGCCGGACAAGGCCGACAAGGCCGAGAAGAAGGCGGCCAGGGCCACCGACTCCGCCGAGAAGGCCGCGTCGTCCCAGCAGCAGATCGAGATCCCGGGGCAGCCCGCCGCCGACGAGGCCCCCGCCGGCCGCGGCCGGCGCCGCGCCACCGCCGACGCCGGCAGCCCGGCCGCCGCGGCCGAGACGGTCGCCGCCGAGACCAGGACCGAGCCCAAGGACACCGCGTCCGACCGGTCGCAGCAGAACCAGAACCAGGGCGGTCAGCAGCACCAGGGCGACGGCCGGTCCGACGCCGACGGCGGCGAGGGCCGCCGCCGCGACCGCCGCGAGCGCGGCCGGGACCGCGACCGCGACCGCCGGGGCAAGGGCGACGACCAGCAGAACCAGGGCGGCGGCCAGCAGCGCCAGCAGCAGGGCGGCCGCCAGGACCGCAACAACGGTCCGCAGGACGACGACGATTTCGAGGGCGGCCGGCGCGGCCGGCGCGGACGCTACCGCGACCGCCGGGGCCGTCGCGGACGCGACGACATGGCCTCCGAGCCGCAGATCACCGAGGACGACGTCCTGATCCCGGTCGCGGGCATCCTCGACATCCTCGACAACTACGCGTTCATCCGCACCTCCGGCTACCTGCCGGGCCCCAACGACGTGTACGTCTCCCTCGCCCAGGTCCGCAAGAACGGCCTGCGCAAGGGCGACCACATCACCGGCGCGGTCCGCCAGCCGAAGGAGGGCGAGCGGCGCGAGAAGTTCAACGCGCTGGTCCGCCTCGACTCCGTCAACGGCATGGCGCCCGAACACGGCCGCGGACGGCCGGAGTTCAACAAGCTCACCCCGCTGTACCCGCAGGACCGGCTCCGCCTGGAGACCGACCCGGGCGTGCTGACCACGCGGATCATCGACCTCGTGTCGCCGATCGGCAAGGGCCAGCGCGGTCTGATCGTGGCCCCGCCGAAGACCGGCAAGACCATGATCATGCAGGCGGTCGCCAACGCGATCACGCACAACAACCCCGAGTGCCACCTGATGGTCGTCCTCGTCGACGAGCGTCCCGAAGAGGTCACCGACATGCAGCGGTCGGTCAAGGGCGAGGTCATCTCCTCGACCTTCGACCGTCCGGCCGAGGACCACACCACCGTCGCCGAGCTGGCCATCGAGCGCGCCAAGCGCCTGGTGGAGCTGGGTCACGACGTCGTCGTGCTGCTCGACTCGATCACCCGTCTGGGCCGCGCGTACAACCTCGCCGCCCCGGCCTCCGGCCGCATCCTCTCCGGTGGTGTCGACTCCACCGCCCTGTACCCGCCCAAGCGCTTCTTCGGCGCCGCGCGCAATATCGAGGACGGCGGCTCGCTGACCATCCTCGCCACCGCGCTGGTCGACACCGGGTCCCGCATGGACGAGGTGATCTTCGAGGAGTTCAAGGGCACCGGCAACATGGAGCTCAAGCTCGACCGGAAGCTCGCCGACAAGCGCATCTTCCCCGCGGTGGACGTCGACGCGTCCGGCACCCGCAAGGAGGAGATCCTGCTCGGCGGCGAGGAACTGGGCATCGTCTGGAAGCTGCGCCGGGTGCTGCACGCGCTCGACTCCCAGCAGGCGATCGAGCTGCTCCTCGACAAGATGAAGCAGACCAAGTCGAACGCCGAGTTCCTGCTCCAGATCCAGAAGACGACCCCGGCGCCCGGCAACGGCGACTGACGCCGTCCGACCGTCCAGCCGTGAAGGCCGCTCCCGCAGCACGGGGAGCGGCCTTCACGCATGGAGGAGACCTTTCCCACACGGGGGTGTCCACCCGGGCGGTCGAAAACGCCCGTCAAAGGGCGAAAAGCAAGGCGAGTGGCGGACTTCCGGACAAGTCCGAACACAGAAAGTCACCAGGAAGCCACAGCTCGCGCACAGCGCTCCGTGCGACCCTGTCCCGGGTTCCTCCGTCCGGCCGAACGGAGCGACGATGGTGCCGTGGAGCCGATCCGGCGCCGACAGCGGGGGGTACCGCCGCCGTACGAGAGCCGAGGAGCACATGTCTGCCGAGCGCACGCCGGAACCCGGCATACCGCAGGAGGCCGGCGCCAGCGGGCCGCGCCACCGGGCCAAGGACCGCCGCCGCAAGTCCCGCGGCGGACGGCGCAGGGGCCTGCTGGTCGCGGCCTGGACCACGGCGGGCATCGTCGTCCTGGGCGGCAGCGGCGCCGGCTACCTCTACTTCAAGCTGAACGGCAACCTCAAGAGCGTCGACATCGACCAGGCCCTCGGCACCGAGCGGCCCGCCAAGGCCGACAACGGCTCCCAGAACATCCTCGTCCTCGGCTCCGACACCCGCGCCGACGGCAACGACGAGGTCGGCGGCGGCACCGACGACGGCACCGCCCGCTCCGACACCGCGATGGTCGTGCACGTCCAGGAGGGCCACCAGAAGGCCGGCGTGGTCTCCATCCCGCGCGACACCCTCGTCGACCGCCCCGAGTGCACCGACGCCTCCGGCACGGTGCACGACGCCGCCAGCGGCGTGATGTTCAACTCCGCGTACGCCACCGGCGGCGCCGCCTGCGCCGTCAAGACCGTCGAGTCGATCAGCGGTCTGCGCATGGACCACTACCTGGAGGTCGACTTCAGCGGCTTCCAGCAGCTCATCGACGAGCTCGGCGGCGTCGAGATCACCACCACCCAGGACATCTCCGACCCCGACAGCCACCTCGACCTGAAGGCCGGCACCCACACCCTCGACGGCGAGCAGGCCCTCGGCCTGGTCCGCACCCGGCACGGCGTCGGCGACGGCTCCGACCTCGGGCGCATCCAGCTCCAGCAGGCGTTCCTCAAGGCCCTGGTCGACCAGGTCAAGGACATCGGCGTCCTCACCAGCCCCAAGAAACTCCTCGGCCTCGCCGACACCGCCACCAAGACGGTGACCACCGACTCCGGCCTCGGCTCGGTCAACAAGCTGGTGTCCTTCGCCGCCGGCCTGAAGGACATCACCCCGGCCAGCATGAACATGGTCACGATGCCGGTCCAGTACGACCCCGCCGACGGCAACCGGGTCCTGGTGGACGAGACCAAGGCGCAGCAGGTCTGGAACGCTCTCAAGAGCGACGAGGCGATCCCCGAGGCGGCGACCGAGGGCACGGCCGCCGGCGGCGCCGCGGGCGTCGTCAGCGGCGGTTAGCGGCCCCGGAATATCCCGGCACCGTCCCCGGTTTTGGGGGATGGCCCCAGTCCTGGCAGACTGGTACGTCGGCTCCGGTTCACGCCCCCGCATCCCGCGGCAGCGACCCGGCGCCCTCCCGAACCTAGGAGACACCTTGAAGCGCGACATCCACCCCGAGTACGTCGAGACGCAGGTCAGCTGCACCTGCGGCGCGTCGTTCACCACCCGCAGCACCATCGAGTCCGGCACCATCCGGGCCGAGGTCTGCTCCGAGTGCCACCCGTTCTACACGGGCAAGCAGAAGATCCTCGACACCGGTGGCCGCGTGGCCCGCTTCGAGGCCCGCTTCGGCAAGGCTGCCGCCGGCTCCAAGAAGTAGCGAGCCCCGAACCGCCGGTCCACGGCCGCGTCCCGCACCGGACGCGCCGGGACCGGCGTTTTTGGTCGCCCGCCTTTCCCCTTCACCCGCAGTAGCAGGAGCCCAAGATGTTCGAGGCCGTCGAGGAACTCGTCGCCGAGCACGCCGACCTGGAGAAGAAGCTCGCCGACCCGTCGGTCCACTCCGACCAGGCCAACGCGCGCAAGCTGAACAAGCGGTACGCCGAGCTGACCCCGATCGTCGCCACGTTCCGCTCCTGGAAGCAGACCGGCGACGACATCGAGACCGCGCGCGAGTTCGCCGCCGACGACCCGGACTTCGCCGCCGAGGTCAAGGAGCTGGAGAAGCGGCGCGAGGAGCTGACCGAGAAGCTGCGGCTGCTGCTCGTCCCGCGCGACCCCAGCGACGACAAGGACGTCATCCTGGAGATCAAGGCGGGCGCCGGCGGCGACGAGTCCGCCCTCTTCGCGGGCGACCTGCTGCGCATGTACCTGCGGTACGCCGAGCGGGTCGGCTGGAAGACCGAGATCATCGACTCCACCGAGTCCGAGCTGGGCGGCTACAAGGACGTCCAGGTCGCCGTGAAGACCAAGGGCGGCCAGGGCGCCACCGAGCCCGGGCAGGGCGTCTGGGCCCGGCTGAAGTACGAGGGCGGCGTGCACCGCGTGCAGCGCGTGCCGGCCACCGAGTCCCAGGGCCGCATCCACACCTCCGCCGCCGGCGTCCTGGTCACCCCCGAGGCCGAGGAGATCGACGTCGAGATCAACCCCAACGACCTGCGCATCGACGTCTACCGCTCCTCCGGGCCCGGCGGGCAGTCCGTGAACACCACCGACTCCGCGGTGCGCATCACGCACCTGCCGACCGGCGTCGTCGCCTCCTGCCAGAACGAGAAGAGCCAGCTGCAGAACAAGGAGCAGGCGATGCGTATCCTGCGCTCCAGGCTGCTCGCCGCGGCGCAGGAGGAGGCGGAGAAGGAGGCCGCCGACGCCCGCCGCAGCCAGGTCCGCACCGTCGACCGCTCCGAGAAGATCCGTACGTACAACTTCCCGGAGAACCGCATCTCGGACCACCGCGTCGGCTTCAAGGCGTACAACCTCGACCAGGTCCTGGACGGCGACCTCGACGCGGTGATCCAGGCGTGCGTCGACGCGGACTCGGCCGCCAAGCTCGCGGCCGCCTGAACCAGCACCGGACCCCAGCTCAGCTTCGGAGGACCAGCGTGAACCTGCTGCTCGCGGAGGTGGCCCAGGCCACCATGCGGCTGGCCGACGCCGGCGTGCCCTCGCCGCGCACCGACGCGGAGGAGCTCGCCGCGTATCTGCACGGCGTGAAGCGGAGCGAGCTGCACACCGTCAAGGACGCGGACTTCGACGCCCGGTACTGGGAGGTCGTCGCCCGGCGCGAGGCCCGTGAGCCGCTCCAGCACATCACCGGACGCGCCTACTTCCGCTACCTGGAGCTCCAGGTGGGGCCCGGGGTGTTCGTGCCGCGTCCGGAGACCGAGTCCGTCGTCGGCTGGGCCATAGACGCCGTACGCGCCATGGACGTCGTCGAGCCCTGCATCGTCGACCTGTGCACCGGCACCGGCGCCATCGCGCTCGCCCTCGCCCAGGAGGTGCCGCGCTCCCGCGTGCACGCCGTGGAACTGAGCGAGGAGGCCCTGGTGTGGACGCGCAAGAACATGGCGGGGTCCCGGGTCGACCTGCGCCAGGGCGACGCCCTGACCGCCTTCCCCGACCTCGACGGCCAGGTCGACCTGGTGGTCTCCAACCCGCCCTACATCCCGCTCACCGAGTGGGAGTACGTCGCCCCCGAGGCCCGCGACCACGATCCCGAGCTGGCCCTGTTCTCCGGCGAGGACGGCCTCGACCTGATCCGCGGCCTGGAGCGCACCGCGCACCGGCTGCTGCGGCCCGGCGGCGTGGTCGTCGTCGAGCACGCCGACACCCAGGGCGGCCAGGTGCCCTGGATCTTCACCGAGGAGCGGGGCTGGGCCGACGCGGCCGACCACCCCGACCTCAACAACCGCCCCCGGTTCGCGACCGCCCGCAAGGCGCTGCCGTGACCGGTCCCGACACTTCTATCTCGCAGTACGTGTACGAGGAGGACCGCTAGACATGGCACGGCGATACGACACCAATGACGCGACCGACCGCGTGACGGGTCTGCGTGAGGCCGCGTCCGCGGTCCGCCGTGGCGAGCTGGTGGTGCTGCCGACGGACACCGTGTACGGCGTCGGCGCCGACGCCTTCTCCTCGGAGGCCGTCGGCGACCTGCTGGAGGCCAAGGGCCGGGGCCGCAACATGCCCTCGCCCGTGCTGATCGGCTCCCCGAACACCCTGCACGGCCTGGTCACCGACTTCTCCGAGCTGGCCTGGGAGCTGGTCGACGCCTTCTGGCCGGGCGCGCTCACCCTGGTCGCCAAGCACCAGCCGTCCCTCCAGTGGGACCTCGGCGACACCCGGGGCACCGTCGCCGTGCGCATGCCGCTGCACCCGGTCGCCATCGAGCTGCTCACCGAGTTCGGGCCGATGGCCGTCTCCTCCGCCAACCTCACCGGCCACCCGGCGCCGGAGGACTGCGACGCCGCCCAGCGGATGCTCGGCGACTCCGTCTCCGTCTACCTGGACGGCGGCCCCACCCCCGGCAACGTCCCGTCCTCCATCGTCGACGTCACCCGCGAGGTCCCGTTGCTGCTGCGGGCCGGCGCGCTGTCGGCCGAGGAGCTGAGGAAGGTCGTACCCGACCTCGAGGTGGCGAATTGACGGCCCCTGAGGCGGGGCGTGGCATAGGCGGTATCAACGAGCAGACGACCACCTTCGTCGGCCTGCCGCGCGACAGCTTCCGCATCCTCCACGTCAGCACCGGCAACGTGTGCCGCTCGCCCATCACCGAGCGGCTGACCCGGCACTTCGTGACGGAGCGGCTCGGCATCCTGGGCGGCGGGCTCGTCGTGGAGAGCGCGGGCACCTGGGGGCACGAGGGCGCCCCGATGGAGGCCAACGCCGAGGCCGTGCTGGCCGACTTCGGCGCGGACGCCACCGGCTTCACCGGCCGCGAGCTGCTCGACGAGCACGTCATCCGCGCCGACCTGGTGCTCACCGCGACCCGCGACCACCGCGCCCAGGTCATCTCCATGGGCCACTCCGCGGGCCTGCGCACCTTCACGCTGAAGGAGTTCACCCGCCTGGTGAACGCCATCGACCCGGCCACCCTGCCCTCGCTGGAGGAGGGGCTGGTCACCCGCGCCCGCGCCCTGGTCCGGGCCGCGGCGGCGCTGCGCGGGTGGCTGCTGGCCCCGACCGCCGAGGCGGACGAGGTCCACGACCCCTACGGGGCGCCGCTGCCGTTCTTCCGGTCGATCGGGGACGAGATACACCAGGCGCTCGACCCGGTGGTCACCGCCCTGACCGGCGTGCCCGCCCGGACCTGACGACCACGCGCCGACAACCGCATATACCGGGCATACCGGGCCGGCGGGCCTACATTGGACGGAGTCAGCCCCACTGACCACGTCCTGACCTGTCCGGAGTGCGCCATGTCGGTCACCCACCCCCCGCACCACGAGGCCGACGTCATCGGCCGGCAGGACCCCGAGCTGGCCGAGATCCTGCTCGCCGAGCGCCGGCGGCAGGAGACCACCCTCCAGCTGACCGCCGCCGAGAACTTCACCTCGCCGGCCGTGCTGGCCGCGCTCGGCTCCCCGCTCGCCAACAAGTACGCCGAGGGCTACCCGGGCGCCCGGCACCACGGCGGCTGCGAACTGGTCGACCTCGCCGAGCGGCTCGCCGTCGAGCGGGCCACGGCGCTGTTCGGCGCCGCGCACGCCAATGTGCAGGCCCACTCCGGCTCCTCCGCCGTCCTGGCCGCCTACGCGGCGCTGCTGCGCCCCGGGGACACCGTCCTCGCCCTCGGCCTGCCGCACGGCGGCCACCTCACCCACGGGGCGCCCGCCAACTTCTCCGGCCGCTGGTTCGACTTCGTCGGCTACGGCGTGGACGCGGAGACCGGCCTCGTCGACCACGACCAGGTGCGCGCCCTGGCCCGCGCCCACCGGCCCAAGGCGATCGTGTGCGGCTCGATCTCCTACCCCCGCCACCTCGACTGGGCCGCCTTCCGCGAGGCCGCCGACGAGGTGGGCGCCTACCTCATCGCGGACGCCGCGCACCCCATCGGGCTGGTCGCCGGGGGAGTGGCGCCCAGCCCGGTGCCGTACGCCGACATCGTCTGCGCCACCACCCACAAGGTGCTGCGCGGACCGCGCGGCGGCATGCTGCTGTGCGGGAGCGAACTGGCCGAGCGGGTGGACCGGGCCGTCTTCCCGTTCACGCAAGGGGGCGCCCAGATGCACACCGTCGCCGCCAAGGCGGTCGCCTTCGGCGAGGCGGCGACCGAGGCCTTCGCGGCGTACGCCCGGCAGGTCGTCGCCAACGCCCGGGTGCTCGCCGGCCGGCTGGCCGCCGAGGGCCTGGTGGTGATCACCGGCGGCACGGACACCCACATGGTGACCGCCGACCCGGCCCCGCTCGGTGTCGACGGGCGCACCGCCAGGGCCCGCCTCGCGGCGGCGGGCATGGTCCTGGACTGCTGCGCCCTGCCGCACGGCACGGCGGCGCCCGGCGTGGCCGCCGACGCCCGTGGCCTGCGGCTGGGCACCGCCGCGCTGACCACGCAGGGCATGCGGGAGGGCGAGATGCAGACCGTCGCCAGGCTGCTGGCCGGGGTGCTCACGGGCGCCACGCGGGCCGTCCGGGCCCGTGAGGAGGCGCGCGATCTGGCCGCTGCGTTCCCGCCGTATCCGTGAAAAGCGGGGGAGGCGCCCACCGGAGCACAGCCACCCGTGCGACCATCGTCGCTATCCGGAAGTCCTCACCCGCATGCGCGCATCGCTAGGGTATGGGCCTGGAATGGCCAGCGAGACCTGTGGGGAAGCCCGTGCGTGAATACCTCCTGACGCTCTGCATCACGGCCGCGGTGACGTATCTGCTCACAGGGCCGGTGCGGAAGTTCGCGATCGTGGCGGGGGCGATGCCGGAGATCCGGGCCCGGGACGTGCACCGGGAGCCCACTCCGCGGCTCGGCGGTATCGCCATGTTCTTCGGCCTGTGCGCGGGCATGCTGGTCGCCGACCACCTCACCAACCTCAACGAGGTCTTCGAGACCTCCAACGAGCCGCGGGCGCTGCTGTCGGGCGCGGCCGTGATCTGGCTGATCGGCGTCCTGGACGACAAGTTCGAGATCGACGCCCTGATCAAGCTGGGCGCCCAGATGATCGCCGCCGGTGTGATGGTGGTGCAGGGTCTGACGATCCTGTGGCTGCCCATCCCGGGTGTCGGCAACGTGGCGCTGACCCAGTGGCAGGGCACCCTGCTGACCGTCGCCCTGGTCGTCATCACCATCAACGCGGTCAACTTCGTGGACGGGCTGGACGGACTGGCCGCCGGCATGGTGTGCATCGCGGCGGCGGCGTTCTTCATGTACGCCTACCGGATCTGGTACTCGTACGGCATCGAGGCCGCCGCCCCCGCCTCGCTGTTCGCGGCGATCCTGATGGGCATGTGCGTGGGCTTCCTGCCGCACAACATGCACCCGGCGCGGATCTTCATGGGCGACTCCGGCTCGATGCTGATCGGCCTGGTGCTGGCGGCCGGCGCGATCTCGGTGACGGGACAGGTCGACCCGGACGCGCTGAGCCTGTTCTCCGGCTCCGAGCGCAACACCGTGCACCAGATGGTGCCGGTCTACATCCCGCTGCTGATGCCACTGACCATCATCGCCATCCCGGCCGCCGACCTGATCCTGGCGATCGTGCGGCGCACCTGGCGCGGCCAGTCGCCGTTCGCCGCCGACCGGGGGCACCTGCACCACCGGCTCCTGGAGGTCGGGCACTCGCACAGCCGGGCCGTCCTCATCATGTACTTCTGGTCCGCGCTCATCGCCTTCGGCGCCCTCGCCTACTCGGTGAACTCGGCGTCCATGTGGATCGTGCTGGGTGTGGTGTTCCTCAGCGCGGTCGGGCTCGGACTGCTGCTCATGCCCAGGTTCACGCCGCGCGCCCCGCTGTGGGCGCAGCGCATCGTGCCGCCGCGGTACCGGCGTCGGGCGGTGGGCGCCCCGGCCGCCGGCGCGGAGCCGGAAGGCGGCGAGGGGGAGGACGGCCGGGTGCTGGCGGGTGTCTCCGGTGTCAACGGCGCGACGGCCGTCGGCCCCCGATCGCGGCTGCCAAGGTAAGAATCTGACTAGAGCATTGCCAACTCGTGGGGGAGCGAAGCTCCCCATTACCAGACAAATGGGTACCGGATTTACACAAACGCGCGCCGTCACCCTCATGTGTGACAGTGAGCACACGCTCAGGTAAAGACCTCATCAAATAGTTTGTGATACGGTTCACGAGAACTCCCGGATAGAGCCGAAGGGCCGCACTGCGACGGTTTATCGGCCGCGAGGACCCCACTCGGCCCGGGACTACGCTCGTCCATGACGACACCCTGCCCCCTGTGAAAAGCGGAGCTGCCGCCATGCCCTCCAACGACGTCCGGATCCTGCTCCAGGCCGCTGTGCCCACCGCTGCCGTCGGCGCCGTCGCCGCCGTCGTCAGTGGCGTGCTCGCCGGCGGCGAGGGGGCGGTCGGGGCGGTCGTCGCGACGCTGGTGGTGATCCTCTTCATGGGGATCGGTCTGTACGTCCTGCAGCGCACGGCCGCATCGCTCCCGCACCTTTTCCAGGCGATGGGCCTGATGCTCTACGCGGCACAGATCCTGCTGTTGTTCATCTTCCTCGCCGCGTTCAAGAACACGTCGCTGTTCAACCCCCGGTCTTTCGCGATCACCTTGGTTGTCGGCACCCTCGTGTGGATCGCGACCCAGACCCGCGCGCACATGAAGGCCAAGATCCTCTACGTCGAACCGGATTCGGCGGACGACAGGTCCCAGAAGACGGGGCACTCGTCGTGAGGGGTAGGGCCGGGATAAAGAGGCATGTGAAGTCCTGCTATCGTCCGGTGCCAACTGCGGCATCGCGGGCGCGGGCATCCCAGCTGACGCCTGCTCATTCGCGAGGCGAGATGCCCCACAGCCGCCCCCACATCCGTTACACCAGTCCCGTGCCGAACCGCGGCCCCGTGCCGCGCCGACACAACGAGGTTGCCGTACCCATGCGCCACGATGAAGGAGCCCGCGGTGAGTGCTGACCCGACGCAGGTGCTCGCCTTCGAGACCGACTGCCACCTCTTCGACGGGTGTGGCTTCGACACAGTCTCTCCGGGCCTGCACTCGTTCCTGTTCGAGCCGCTCATGGGCGACGCGGACGGCGGCGGCTTCTACTTCAACAAGCCGATGCTGCTGGCGTTGCTCGGCTCGGTCATCATCGTCGGGTTCTTCTGGGCCGCCTTCGCCCGTCCGAAGGTCGTCCCGGGCAAGCTCCAGATGGTCGCCGAGGCCGGCTACGACTTCATCCGCCGCGGCGTGGTCTACGAGACCATCGGCAAGCGGGAGGGCGAGAAGTACGTTCCGCTGGTCGTCTCCCTGTTCTTCTTCGTCTGGATGATGAACCTCTGGTCGGTCATCCCGGTCGCCCAGTTCCCGGTCACGTCGATCATCGCCTACCCGATGGTCCTGGCCGCGATCGTCTACATCCTGTGGGTCTCGCTCACCTTCAAGAGGCACGGCTTCGTCGGCTTCTTCAAGAACGTCACCGGTTACGACAAGTCCCTCGGCGCGGTGCTCCCGCTGGCCATGACGATCGAGTTCTTCTCGAACCTGATCGTCCGCCCGTTCACCCACGCCGTCCGGCTCTTCGCGAACATGTTCGCCGGCCACACCCTGCTGGTGCTGTTCACGATCGCCACCTGGTACATGCTGAACGGCGTCGGCATCGCCTACTCCGGTGTCTCGTTCGTCATGACCATCGTCATGACCGCCTTCGAGCTCTTCATCCAGGCAGTCCAGGCCTACGTCTTCGTCCTGCTGACCTGCTCCTACATCCAGGGCGCGCTCGCCGAGCACCACTGAGCGTCCCGGCCCGCCCCAGCCGTCCGGTGGCCAACCCCCACCGGTCCGTAAAGAAAAGGAAGAACTGGCATGTCCAACACCCTTGCCGCTGTCGAAGGTTCGCTCAGCTCCGTTGGTTACGGCCTGGCCGCCATCGGCCCCGGCGTCGGCGTCGGCATCATCTTCGGCAACGGCACCCAGGCCCTCGCCCGCCAGCCCGAGGCGGCCGGCCTGATCCGCGCCAACCAGATCCTGGGTTTCGCCTTCTGTGAGGCGCTCGCCCTGATCGGCCTCGTCATGCCGTTCGTCTACTAAGACGGCCTGACGACCGACTTCTTCGACGAAAGGCACTGATGTGAACCCCGCCCTGGTTTTCCTGGCGGCTGAGGGTGAGAAGGAGAACCCCCTCATCCCGCCGTGGCCGGAGCTCGTCATCGGCCTGATCGCCTTCGTCATCGTCTTCGGCTTCCTCGCCAAGAAGCTCCTCCCGAACATCAACAAGGTTCTGGACGAGCGTCGTGAGGCCATCGAGGGCGGTATCGAGAAGGCCGAGGCCGCGCAGACCGAGGCCCAGAGCGTCCTCGAGCAGTACAAGGCCCAGCTCGCCGAAGCCCGGCACGAGGCCGCGCGCCTGCGCCAGGAGGCGCAGGAGCAGGGCGCCACGCTCATCGCCGAGATGCGCGCGGAAGGCCAGCGGCAGCGTGAGGAGATCATCGCCGCCGGTCACGCCCAGATCGAGGCCGACCGCAAGGCCGCCGCGTCCGCGCTGCGGCAGGACGTCGGCAAGCTCGCCACGGAGCTGGCCGGCAAGCTGGTCGGCGAGTCCCTCGAGGACCACGCCCGCCAGAGCCGCGTCATCGACCGCTTCCTCGACGACCTCGAGGAGAAGGCCGAGGCGACCCGATGAACGGAGCGAGCCGCGAGGCCCTGGCCGCCGCACGCGAGCGTCTCGACGCGCTGACGGACTCCACGTCCGTGGACGCCGGCTCGCTCGCCGACGAGCTGGCCTCCGTCACCGCGCTGCTCCACCGCGAGGTGGGCCTGCGCCGGGTCCTCACCGACCCGGCGCAGACCGGCGAGGCCAAGGCCCAGCTGGTGCAGCGTCTCCTCGGCACCCAGGTCAGCGGCACCGCCGCCGACCTGGTGGCCGGCCTGGTGCGCTCCCGCTGGTCGCAGTCGCGTGACCTGGTGGACGCCCTGGAGGAACTGGCGGACACCGCCGACCTGACCGCCGCGGAGAAGAACGGCACCCTCGACGACGTCGAGGACGAGCTGTTCCGGTTCGGGCGGATCGTCTCCTCCAGCACGGAGCTGCGGGCCGCGCTGACCGACCGCAAGGCCACCGCCCCGGCCAAGACGGCGCTGCTGCGCAGCCTGCTCGGGGGCCGGGCCAAGCCGGTCACGGAACGGCTGGTCACGCGCCTTGTGACCGCGGCGCGAGGACGTAGCCTGGAGACGGGCCTCGAGTCCCTGTCCAAGCTCGCCGCCGACCGCCGCAACCGCGTGGTCGCCGTCGTCACCTCGGCGGTCCCGCTGAGCGACCCGCAGAAGCAGCGCCTCGGCGCCGCCCTCGCGAAGCTCTACGGCCGCCCGATGCACCTCAACCTCGACGTGGACCCCGAGGTCCTCGGCGGGATCCAGGTGCAGGTCGGTGACGAGGTCATCAACGGCTCCATCGCCGACCGCCTCGCCGAGGCCGGCCGCCGCCTGGCGGGCTGAACAGCAACTTCACAGCAGTACCAGCAGTACGAGCAGTACGTACGTGTACCTACGGCCCGGTTGGGCCGTGCAGAGGATTCACCTCTTTCGGGGGGGAGTCCCCATCCCCCCAAAGTGAAACTTCGGGCCCAACAAGGAGAGCAGGGAACCCAGATGGCGGAGCTCACGATCCGGCCGGAGGAGATCCGGGACGCACTGGAGACCTTCGTCCAGTCGTACAAGCCGGACGCGGCCTCGCGCGAGGAGGTCGGTACGGTCACCCTTGCCGGCGACGGCATCGCGAGGGTCGAGGGTCTTCCCTCGGCCATGGCCAACGAACTGCTGAAGTTCGAGGACGGCACCCTCGGCCTCGCGCTCAACCTCGAAGAGCGCGAGATCGGTGCCATCGTCCTCGGTGAGTTCAGCGGCATCGAGGAGGGCCAGCCGGTCACCCGCACCGGAGAGGTCCTCTCCGTCGCGGTCGGCGAGGGCTACCTCGGCCGCGTGGTCGACCCCCTCGGCAACCCGATCGACGGCCTCGGCGAGATCGAGACGTCCGGTCGCCGCGCCCTCGAACTGCAGGCCCCCACGGTCATGCAGCGCAAGTCGGTGCACGAGCCGATGGAGACCGGCTACAAGGCCGTCGACGCCATGACGCCGGTCGGCCGCGGCCAGCGTCAGCTGATCATCGGCGACCGCCAGACCGGCAAGACCGCCCTGGCCGTCGACACGATCATCAACCAGCGCGACAACTGGCGCTCGGGCGACCCGAAGAAGCAGGTCCGCTGCATCTACGTCGCCATCGGCCAGAAGGGCTCCACCATCGCGTCGGTCCGCCGCGCGCTGGAGGAGAACGGCGCGCTGGAGTACACGACCATCGTCGCCGCCCCGGCCTCCGACCCGGCCGGCTTCAAGTACCTCGCGCCGTACACCGGCTCGGCCATCGGCCAGCAGTGGATGTACGAGGGCAAGCACGTCCTGATCATCTTCGACGACCTGTCGAAGCAGGCCGACGCCTACCGCGCCGTCTCCCTGCTGCTGCGCCGCCCGCCGGGCCGCGAGGCCTACCCGGGTGACGTCTTCTACCTGCACTCCCGTCTGCTGGAGCGCTGCGCCAAGCTCTCCGACGACATGGGGGCCGGCTCGATGACCGGTCTGCCGATCGTCGAGACCAAGGCCAACGACGTCTCGGCGTTCATCCCGACCAACGTCATCTCCATCACCGACGGCCAGTGCTTCCTGGAGTCGGACCTCTTCAACGCCGGTCAGCGCCCCGCGCTGAACGTCGGTATCTCCGTCTCCCGAGTCGGCGGTTCCGCGCAGCACAAGGCGATGAAGCAGGTCTCCGGCCGGCTGCGCGTGGACCTCGCCCAGTTCCGTGAGCTGGAGGCGTTCGCCGCCTTCGGTTCGGACCTGGACGCCGCGTCCAAGGCGCAGCTGGAGCGCGGCCAGCGCATGGTCGAGCTGCTCAAGCAGAACCAGTACGAGCCGATGTCCACCGAGGACCAGGTCGTCTCCGTCTGGGCCGGCACCACCGGCCGCATGGACGACGTGCCGGTCGCCGACATCCGCCGCTTCGAGAAGGAGCTCCTGGAGTACCTGCACCGCAAGGAGCAGGGCCTCATGACCTCCATCCGCGAGGGCGGCAAGATGTCGGACGACACCCTGCAGGCCGTCGGCGACGCCGTCGCGGAGTTCAAGAAGCAGTTCGAGACCTCGGACGGCAAGCTGCTCGGCGAGGACGCTCCGGCCGCCTCCGCCAAGTGACGTAAGGAAGGGACCTGACTCATGGGAGCCCAGCTCCGGGTCTACAAGCGTCGCATCCGATCCGTCACCGCGACCAAGAAGATCACGAAGGCGATGGAGATGATCGCCGCCTCGCGCGTCGTCAAGGCGCAGCGCAAGGTGGCGGCCTCCACGCCGTACGCGACCGAGCTCACCCGCGCGGTCACGGCGGTCGGTACGGGTTCGAACACCAAGCACCCGCTGACCACCCAGGCCGAGACGGTCACCCGTTCCGCGGTGTTGCTGCTGACGAGCGACCGCGGGCTGGCCGGTGCCTTCAACTCCAACGCCATCAAGCAGGCGGAGCAGCTCACCGAGCGGCTGGAGCGCGAGGGCAAGGAGGTCGTCGTCTACGTCGTCGGCCGCCGGGGTGTCGCCCACTACAACTTCCGTGAGCGCGCCATCGCGGAGTCGTTCACCGGCTTCACCGACGAGCCGACGTACGCGGACGCCAAGAAGGTCGCGGCGCCGCTGATCGAGGCCATCGAGAAGGACACCGCGGACGGCGGCGTGGACGAACTCCACATCGTCTACACGGAGTTCGTCTCGATGATGACGCAGACGGCGGTCGGCGGCCAGCTGCTGCCGCTGCGTCTCGACGAGGTGGCCGAGAAGCCGAAGGACGAGATCCTTCCGCTGTACGACTTCGAGCCGTCGGCCGAGGACGTCCTCGACGCCCTGCTGCCGCGGTACGTCGAGAGCCGTATCTACAACGCGCTGCTCCAGTCGGCCGCCTCCAAGCACGCCGCCACGCGGCGCGCGATGAAGTCGGCGACCGACAACGCGGGCGAGCTGATCAACACGCTCTCCCGACTTGCCAACGCGGCCCGCCAGGCCGAAATCACCCAGGAAATCAGCGAGATCGTCGGTGGCGCCAGCGCCCTGGCCGACGCGACCGCGGGGAGTGACAAGTAATGACGACCACTGTTGAGACGGCCGTTGCCACGGGCCGCGTCGCCCGGGTCATCGGCCCGGTCGTCGACGTGGAGTTCCCCGTCGACGCGATGCCGGAGATCTACAACGCCCTGCACGTCGAGGTCGCCGACCCGGCGAACGAGGGCGAGAAGAAGACGCTGACCCTGGAGGTCGCCCAGCATCTGGGTGACGGCCTGGTCCGCACCATCTCCATGCAGCCCACCGACGGCCTGGTCCGCCAGGCCCCGGTCGTGGACACCGGCGACGGCATCACCGTCCCGGTCGGCGACTTCACCAAGGGCAAGGTGTTCAACACCCTCGGTGAGGTGCTGAACGTCGACGAGAAGTACTCGGGCGAGCGCTGGTCCATCCACCGCAAGGCCCCGAACTTCGACGAGCTCGAGTCGAAGACCGAGATGTTCGAGACCGGCGTCAAGGTCATCGACCTGCTGACCCCGTACGTCAAGGGCGGCAAGATCGGTCTGTTCGGCGGCGCCGGCGTCGGCAAGACGGTGCTCATCCAGGAGATGATCTACCGCGTCGCCAACAACCACGACGGTGTCTCCGTGTTCGCCGGTGTCGGTGAGCGCACCCGTGAGGGCAACGACCTCATCGACGAGATGAGCGAGTCCGGCGTCATCGACAAGACCGCGCTGGTCTTCGGTCAGATGGACGAGCCGCCGGGCACCCGTCTGCGCGTCGCGCTGGCCGGCCTGACCATGGCCGAGTACTTCCGTGACGTCCAGAAGCAGGACGTGCTGTTCTTCATCGACAACATCTTCCGCTTCACGCAGGCCGGCTCCGAGGTCTCGACCCTGCTCGGCCGCATGCCCTCCGCGGTGGGCTACCAGCCGAACCTGGCCGACGAGATGGGTCTCCTCCAGGAGCGCATCACCTCGACCCGCGGTCACTCGATCACCTCGATGCAGGCGATCTACGTCCCCGCGGACGACCTGACCGACCCGGCCCCGGCCACCACCTTCGCCCACCTCGACGCGACGACGGTGCTCTCCCGTCCGATCTCGGAGAAGGGCATCTACCCGGCCGTCGACCCGCTGGACTCCACGTCCCGCATCCTGGACCCGCGCTACATCGCGCAGGACCACTACGACGCGGCCATGCGCGTGAAGAACATCCTGCAGAAGTACAAGGACCTGCAGGACATCATCGCGATCCTCGGCATCGACGAGCTCGGCGAGGAGGACAAGCTGGTCGTCCAGCGTGCCCGCCGCGTGGAGCGCTTCCTGTCCCAGAACACCCACGTCGCCAAGCAGTTCACCGGCGTGGACGGCTCCGACGTGCCGCTGGACGAGTCGATCGCCGCGTTCAACGCGATCTGCGACGGTGAGTACGACCACTTCCCCGAGCAGGCGTTCTTCATGTGCGGTGGTATCGAGGACCTGAAGAAGAACGCGAAGGAGCTGGGCGTCTCCTGACCCCGGCTGCCGCGTGAGTGAACGAGTGAGGGGGCGGGCGCGTCCCGCCCCCTCACTCACGCCCCTTAGACTTGTAACCAACACCCGGCACACCCGCCGGGTGGTGACCCGAGGAGCCACCCTTGGCTGCTGAGCTGCACGTCGCGCTGGTCGCGGCCGACCGAGAGGTCTGGTCCGGCGAGGCCACCCTGGTCGTCGCGCGCACCACGTCCGGCGACATCGGCGTCATGCCCGGTCACCAGCCGCTGCTCGGTGTGCTGGAGTCGGGCCCGGTGACCATCCGTACGAGTGACGGCGGGACCGTCGTCGCGGCGGTGCACGGCGGTTTCATCTCGTTCGCCGACGACAAGCTGTCGCTGCTGGCCGAGATCGCCGAGCTGTCGGACGAGATCGACGTCCAGCGCGCGGAGCGGGAACTGGAGCGCGCCAAGGCGGAGGGCGACGCCTCCGCCGAGCGCCGCGCGGACGTCCGACTGCGGGCGGCGTCGGCGCGCTGAACCTGGGCGCCGTGCTATGACGTGACTCAGCCGCGGCTGGGACCGGAGCGATCCGGACCCGGCCGCGGCTGAGGCAGATGTGGATGTTTTTACGTTCCGTTACCTAGGAGACGAGGAGGTCGGTGCCGGTGGTCCTCGCTCTGACCGTGTGCGGAATCGTCATCGCCGTCGTGGTGGTGGGACTCTTCGTCTTCGGCCTGCGCCGCCGGCTGATCCAGCGCTCGGGCGGCACCTTCGACTGCTCCCTGCGCTGGGACGCCCCCGAGGAGGGCGACGGCAACGGCAAGGGCTGGGCCTACGGCGTCTGCCGCTACAACGGTGACCGCGTGGAGTGGTACCGCGTCTTCTCGTACTCCCCCCGTCCGCGCCGCGTCCTGGAACGGGGCTCGATCGAGGTGGCCGGCCGCCGCTTCCCCGACGGGGAGGAGGAGCTGGCCCTGCTCTCCGACGCCGTGGTCCTCGCGTGCGTGCACCGCGGGACCCGGCTGGAGCTGGCGATGAGCGAGGACGCGCTGACCGGATTCCTCGCGTGGCTGGAGGCGGCCCCGCCCGGACAGCGAGTGAATGTGGCGTAGCCGCACTCACTCGCCGCGTGGGGTCCCCCGGACAGGGTCCGGGGGAGCGTCGGTGCCGCTCGGCGGGGCCTTTACCGGAGTCCGTTGCTGATCGCGCTCACCAGTTCGCCGTTGCTCGTGTCGCCGCTGAACTCCCAGAAGAACGCGCCGCCCAGCCCCTGCTCCTTGGCCCAGCTCATCTTCCCGGCGATCGTCGACGGGGTGTCGTAGGACCACCACTGGGTGCCGCAGTGCGCGTACGCCGTGCCGGCGACGGTGCCGGTGGCCGGACAGGAGTTCTTCAGGACCTTGTAGTCCTCGATGCCGGCCTCGTAGGTGCCGGGGGCCGCGCCGGTCGCCGTGCCGCCGGGGGCGGACTGGGTGACGCCGCTCCAGCCGCGGCCGTAGAAGCCGATGCCGAGCAGCAGCTTGGCGGACGGGACGCCCTTGGCCTTGAGCTTGGCGATCGCGTCCGCGCTGTCGAAGCCGGCGGTCGGGATGCCGGAGTACGAGGTCAGCGGGGAGTGCGGGGCGGTCGGGCCGGTGGTGGCCCAGGCGCCGAAGTAGTCGTAGGTCATCACGTTGTACCAGTCGAGGTACTGCGCGGCGCCGCCGTAGTCGGCCGCGTCCAGCTTGCCGCCGGAGGAGCCGTCGCCGGTGATCGCGGCGGTGATCAGGTAGTCGTCGCCGAACTCCGAGCGCAGCGCCTGGCTGAGGTTCCTGAAGGCGGCGGCGCCCGAGGTGTCGCAGGTCAGGCCGCAGGCGTTCGGGTACTCCCAGTCGATGTCGATGCCGTCGAAGACGTCGGCCCAGCGCGGGTCCTCCACGACGGCCTTGCAGGACGCGGCGAACGCGGCCGGGTTCTGCGCGGCCTGCCCGAAGCCGCCGGAGTAGGTCCAGCCGCCGAAGGAGTACAGGATCTTGATGTGCGGGTACTTCGCCTTCAGCTGGCGCAGCTGGTTGAAGTTGCCGCGCAGCGGCTGGTCCCAGGTGTCGGCGGTGCCGCTGACGGACTGGTCGGCGGTGTAGGACTTCTCGTACGCGGCGAAGGTGTCGTCGACCGTGCACTGGCCGTTCTTGACGTTGCCGAACGCGTAGTTGATGTGGGTGATCTTCTCGGCGGAGCCGGAGGTCACCAGGTTCTTGACGTGGTAGTTGCGGCCGTAGACGCCCCACTCGGCGAAGTAGCCGAGGTTGACCTTGCCGGCCGGGGTGCCCGGGTCGGTGGAGCCGCCGCCGGTGGTGGTGACCTTGACCGAGCCGCCGGCCGGGCCGGTCTGGTCGGCGGTGTCGCGCGCCTGGACGCTGTAGGAGTAGGCGGTGCCCTTGGTGAGGCCGGTGTCGCTGTAGGTGGTGCCCGTCACCGTGGCGACTTTAGCGCCGTCGCGCAGGACGTCGTAGTTCTTGATCCCCTTGTCGTCGGTCGCCGCCGACCAGGACAGTCTCACCGAGGTGTCGGTGATGTCCGAGGCGGTGGGGGTGCCGGGGGCGGAGGGGGCGGCGTCGCCCGGGACGGAGGTGCCGTCGCAGGAGCCGCCGTTGAGCTTGCAGGCGGTGGGGGAGCCGGTGCCGGTGCCGTTGAAGCCGAAGGAGACCGAGGCGCCGGGGGCGAGGGTGCCGTTCCAGGACTTGTTCCTGGCGGTCCAGTGGGTGCCCGAGGAGGTGACGTCGGCGTCCCAGGCGGAGGTGACGGAGGTGCCGGAGGGGAAGTCCCACTCGACGGTCCAGGAGCTGAGGGAGGTGGTGCCGGTGTTCTTCACCGTCCACTTGCCCTCGAAGCCGGTGCCCCAGTCCGAGGCCTTGGTGTAGGTGGCGGTCGCGGCGGTGGCCGCCTGGGCGGGGGCGGCGAGGGCGACGAGTCCGGTGAGGGGGAGTGCGAGGGTCGCGAGCAGGGCCGCGGCTCTGTGTCTGAAGCGCACGTGCGCCTCCCTTGTAGGGGGGATGTCGTGGGCATGCCTGACCGGCACGCCCGCAGTGCCGCGAGGATAGAAAGGTCTGGACCACAGGTCAATAGGTCTGGACCACTGGTCGAAGAGTGGGTTTCTAAACCCCCAACTCCCGCGCCAGCATCGCCGCTTGCACCCTGCTGCGCAGCCCCAGCTTCCCCAGCACCCGGCTGACGTGCGTCTTCACCGTCGCCTCGGCCATGTCGAGGCGGTCCGCGACCGCCGCGTTGGACAGCCCCTCGCCGAGGCAGGACAGCACCTCGCGCTCCCGCCGGGTCAGCTGGTCCAGGACCGCCGGATCGGCCCCGCTCCCGCGGACCGGCTTCGCGGCGAACTCCGCGATCAGCCGCCGGGTGACGGCCGGGGCGACGACGCCCTCCCCGGCGGCCACCGTGCGCACGGCGGCGATCAGGTCCGCCGCCTCCGTGTTCTTCAGCAGGAACCCGGCGGCGCCCGCGCGCAGCGCCCCGAACACGTACGCGTCCAGGTCGAAGGTGGTCAGCACCAGGACGTCGGCCAGCCCCTCCTCGACCACCTGACGGGTGGCCGCCACCCCGTCCAGACGCGGCATCTGTACGTCCATCAGGACCACGTCCGGCCGCAGCTCACGGGCGAGGGCCACCGCCCGCTCGCCGTCCGCGGCCTCGCCGGCCACCTCGATGTCGGGGGCGCTGCCCAGGATGAGCACCAGGCCGGCGCGCACGGCGGACTGGTCTTCTGCGACAAGGACGCGGATCATCGGGAAGCTCCTTGATCGAGGGGAAGGGCGGCGCGTACGGTCCACAGCGCGCCGTCGGGGCCGGCGTCGAACGTGCCGCCCAGCAGCGCGGCCCGCTCCCGCATGCCGACCAGCCCGGCGCCGGAGCCGGGGGCGCGCGGGGTGCCGGGGTCGCCGTAGGGGCTGGTCACCCGGATGCGCAGGACGCCGTCGGCGCGGGTGAGGCATACGCGTACCGGGCCCTTCGACGCGTGCTTGAGCGCGTTGGTGAGCGACTCCTGCACGATCCGGTACGCGGCCAGTTCGACCGGCGTGGGCAGGTCCGGGCCGTGCGCCGCCTCCAGGGTGACGTCCAGGCCGTTGGCGCGGGCGCCGTCCACCAGGGCGCCGAGGCCGTCCAGGGTGGGGGCGGCGGCCGGCTCGGTGTCGGCGCCGGTGTCCCGCAGGAGGCCGATCAGCCGCCGCATCTCCGCCAGGCCCTCGACGCTGTTCTCCCGGATCACGCCGAGCGCCCGCCGGGTGGTGGCCGGCTCGTCCAGACAGAGCGCGGCCGTGGAGTGGATGGCGATGGCGGACAGGTGGTTGGCGACCAGGTCGTGCAGCTCCCGTGCCATCCGCGCGCGCTCCGCGGTCACCGCCTGGACCCGGTCCACCTCCGCCAGCAGCGCGGTCTGTTCGGCGCGCAGCCGGGCGGCGTCGGCGGCCTCCCGGTGGCTGCGCACGATCAGGCCGGTGGCGGCGGGGGCGAAGGCGACCACCCCGGCCGCCACCCCGACCAGCAGGGCCTCGGGCACCCGCCACACCGCGAACGGCACGACCGTGGCCGCCACCGTCAGCAGTCCCGCGATCCACGGGACGCGGCGGGCGGTGGCCGGGCTGCCGTACAGGACGACGGCGTAGACGAGATCGGTGTACATCAACAGCGTGATCAGGCTGCCCTGGGTCATCGTGTCCAGCGCCAGGGCGGCCGTGCCGATCAGGACGGCGGTGCGCGGCGCGGCCCGGCGCAGCAGCTCGCAGCCCGCGGTGACGGCGAGCGGGAGCAGCGGCGGCCAGCGCCCGTCGAACAGCACGACCGGGTCGCCGGCGGGCCGCACGCCCAGCCCGATGGCCCACAGCAGCACCCCGCCGAGCAGACCGCCGGCCGCGACGCATCCGTCGAAGCGGTGCGGGCGGGGGAGTCGTACGGCCATGGGACCCATCCAACACGGCGGGCGCGGCCCCCGCCTGCTCCGCGCGGACGGTCCCGGGCTGCATCCTTCGATGTACGGGAGGTTCGTCACCGGCGACGACGCACCGGGCCGCCGGGCGCGGAAGCCTGGAAGGGTGACCGAGAGGAACCCACCATGATCGTCACTTTGATCGTCGTCTGTGAGATCGGCTTCTGGGTACTGCTGGCGGCCGGGCTGGCCACCCGCTACCTGCTGCGGAGGGAGCGCACCGGCCTCGCCCTGCTGCTGTGCGAGCCGCTTCTGGAGGTCGTGCTGCTGGTCGTCACCGCGCTCGACCTGAGGAACGGCGCCGACCCGAACTGGACCCACGGACTGGCCGCGCTGTACATCGGCTACACCGTCGGCCACGGCCACCGCACGGTGAAGTGGCTCGACGGCCACGCGGCCCACCGCTTCGACGGCCGTCCGCTGCCGCGGCCCCCGCGCTACGGCATGGCCCGCGCCGCGCACGAGGGCAGGGTGTGGCTCGGCACGCTGGTCGCCGCGGCCGTCGCCACCGGCCTGCTCCAGCTCGCCGTGTGGTACGTCGCCGACCCGTCCCGCACCACCTCCCTGGAGAGCTGGCAGTACACGGCCTGGCGGGTGGCCGGCGTCCACGGCCTGATCGCGCTGAGCTACGCGATCTGGCCGAAGAAGGCACCCGAGCGCCCGGCCCTGGAGAAGGAGCGCGCCGGCCGCTGACTACCGCTCCCCGCCCGGCACCCACAGCACGTCCCCGACCTCCTTGTTGGCGTACCGCGCCAGGATGAACAGGAGGTCGGAGAGGCGGTTGAGGTAGGTGGCGGTGAGCGGGTTCATCGTCTCGCCGTGCGCCTCCAGCGCGGCCCACGTCGAGCGCTCGGCCCGCCGGACCACCGTGCACGCCTGGTGCAGCAGGGCCGCGCCGGGCGTGCCGCCGGGCAGGATGAAGGAGCGCAGCTTCTCCAGTTCGGCGAGGAAGCGGTCGCAGTCGGCCTCCAGCCGGTCGACGTAGAACTGCTCCACCCGCAGCGGCGGGAACTCCGGCTCCTCCACCACCGGCGTCGACAGGTCCGCGCCCACGTCGAACAGGTCGTTCTGGACCCGTACGAGGACCTTGACGACCTCCTCCTCCAGCGCCCCGAGCGCGATCGCCGTGCCGAGCACCGCGTTGGCCTCGTTGGCGTCGGCGTACGCGGCGATCCTGAGGTCGGTCTTGGGCACGCGGCTCATGTCCCCGAGGGCGGTGGTGCCCCGGTCGCCGGTCCTGGTGTAGATGCGCGTCAGGTTGACCATGCCGCCAGCGTAGTTACGCGGCGTCCGCGCGGAAGACACGCGCGCCCGCCGCCACGGCCAGCGCGGCGAAGGCGACGGCGACCAGGGCGCCGTGGAGCATGGGCGCGCTGGCGTAGGAGCCGGTGTAGGCGTCCCGCAGGCCGTCGACCAGATGGCGCACGGCATCAGGGGCCGGGTCGCCGGCCAGGTCGTGTCCGGCGACGGTGGCCGCGCCGCCGTCCTGCGCGAGGAGGTCGAGTCGGTCTCCCCGCGCCTCGGCCTGATGGCCGGGTACGCCGAGTTCATGCGGGTCATCGAGGACTCGCCCGCGCTGCGGTCGCGGCTTTGGGCGATCGGCCAGGAGGTCCTGCACACCCTGGAGCGTGAGTTGCGCGAGGAGACCGGCGCCCCGGACGACGACCCGCTCCCGTCCCTGATGGCCGGTCAGGTCAACTGGCTGCACAGCACCCTGATGGCCGCCGTCGGGCAGCGCATGCTGGCCGGCGGCGCCCCCGCCGAGGTCTCCCGCGAGATGCTGCTGCTCCTCGACGAGATGGAGGGGCTGCTGAGCGAGAAGGTGCTCAACTACGCCGTACGGGGCGCCGGGTGAGCCACCCCGGTGTGATGTCCGTCATGTGAGACGTGACGCGCGTTACTTACCGGTCACAGGGCCCCTCCCGCCCGCTAATGTCCGCCGGAGACACACAAGGACCCGTATCCAGGGGAGTCGCACAGTGGCACGGAAGCTCGCCGTCATCGGAGCCGGCCTCATGGGGTCCGGCATCGCCCAGGTCTCCGCCCAGGCGGGCTGGGACGTCGTCCTGCGCGACATCACTGACGAGGCGCTGCGGCGCGGCACCGACTCCATCAAGGCGTCGTACGACAAGTTCGTCGCCAAGGGGAAGCTGGAGGCGCACGACGCCGACGCCGCCCTCGCCCGGATCACCGCGACCACCGAGCTGGAGGCGGTCGCCGACGCGGACGTCGTCGTCGAGGCGGTCTTCGAGAAGCTGGACGTCAAGCACGAGATCTTCCGGGCGCTGGACAGGCTGGCCAAGGACGAGGCGGTCCTCGCCTCCAACACCTCCGCCATCCCGATCACCAAGATCGCCGCCGTGACGGACCGCCCGGAGCGCGTCGTCGGCACGCACTTCTTCTCGCCGGTGCCGATGATGCGGCTGTGCGAGCTGGTGCGCGGCCACAAGACGAGCGACGAGACCCTGGCCACCGCGCGGGAGTTCGCCGAGTCGACGGGCAAGACCTGCATCGTCGTCAACCGGGACGTCGCCGGGTTCGTGACCACCCGGCTCATCTCCGCCCTCGTCGTGGAGGCGGCCAGGCTCCACGAGTCCGGCGTCGCCACCGCCGAGGACATCGACCTCGCCTGCAGGCTGGGCTTCGGCCACGCCATGGGGCCCCTGGCCACCGCCGACCTGACCGGCGTGGACGTCCTGCTGCACGCCACCGACAACATCTACGCCGAGTCGCAGGACGAGAAGTTCGCCCCGCCGGAGCTGATGCGCCGGATGGTGGACGCCGGTGACGTCGGACGCAAGAGCGGGCAGGGCTTCTACAAGCACTGAGCCCGCGCACGCTCCGGCCGACGTCACACGCCGGAGTGAATTCGGTATCGGTTGGCTCACGAGCGGCAACCCCGCGGCGTTGCACACAGTCAGAGGATGCATCACCTCTTCACGGCACACCGAGCACACCGGCCACCGGCACCAGACCACACCGCGGAGCACGAGACGCACGCACGGGGAGCGCATATGCACATCAGGGGCGACCACGCCGAGCTGGCCGTCGGGGGCCGCCTCGACGTCCGCAGCGCGGCGGACGCCCGCACGGCCTTGCACTCGGCCGTCGACGACGGGGCCGGCGACCTGGTGCTCGACCTGTCCGAACTGGACTCCTGGGACGCCACCGGACTCGGTGTGATCATGGGGGTCCACCGGCGGGCCGGCCGCCGCGGCCGGCGCCTGGTGCTGCGCGACGTACCGCCGCAGATGCAGCGCCTGCTGGTGGCCACCCGGCTGCACCGCATCCTGGCGATCGAGGGCGGCATCGGGGTGGAGACCCTGCCCAGGGTGTGACCGCGCGGACCGGCGGGGCCCCGGGGCCGGGCGAGGCCGGACAGCCTCCGCCGAACCGCGCGACACACGCAATCCTCACGAGACTGTGACGTCTCGGGCGGCGTGGTACCCCGGACTGTCGGAGATACTGGACTACGGTTTAGGGTCTGGCTGCCCGCCGCCTCGACGACCCACTGGCGGGCCCGGACCAGAAGCGACAGCGCGGTGTGCGGCAAGGCCGGGAAGGGTGGTCCCGACCGGTGACCGAAGCACACGACGCTTTTGGGGGGCTTGAACCTATGGACCCGAACAACCGGGGACCTGCGGAGTACGGCCAGGACGGCGACGGCGACGCGCCGCGCCCGCGCCCGCCCAGGGACCCCCTCACACCCGACTTCGGCCAGGCGGCGCCCGCGCCGGCCCGCACGGTGCAGCTCGTCTCGGGCGACTTCCTGCTCACCGTCAACCCCGTCGACGGCAGCGAGATCGAGGTCTGCCCGCCGGGCGAGCGCCCCGCCCGCCCGCGGAAGCTGACCGCCGCCGAACGCGCCGAGGTGGAACGCGCCGCCCGGCCCCCCGTCCCGCCCGGCCCGGCACTGCCCGCGCTGCCGCTGCTGGCCCGCCAGGACGAGCGGGACCGCCTGGTGCGCCTGCTGGCCCGTGGCCGCTCGGTCCGCCTCACCGGCCCCGGCGGCTGTGGCCGCACCAGCCTCCTCGACCGCGTCGCCGAGGACTGCGCCGACCTCGCCCCCGACGGCGTGGTCCGCCTCAGCGGCTTCCGCCGCTCGGCCGACGACCTGCTCCACGACCTCTTCCACGCCGTCTACCGCGCGCCCCTGCACCGCCCGTCGCGGGCGGAGCTGCTCGACCACGTCCGGGAGATCGGCGCGGTCGTCGTCCTGGACGACATCGAGTTCGGCGGCCCCGCCCTCGACGACCTGCTGGACGCCACCCCCGAGTGCGCCTTCCTGATCACCGCCACCCCCGAGGTGGCCGCCCCCTCCGCCGACGCGGCCGTCGAGGAGGTCCTCCTCACCGGCCTCGACCGCTCCGAGGGCGTCGCCCTGCTGGAGCGCGCCGCCGGCCGGTCCCTCACCGAGGAGGAGGCCAACTGGGCCGGCGACCTCTGGTTCGAGTCCGAGGGCCTGCCGCTGCGCTTCGTCCAGGCCGGCGCCCTGCTGCGCCACCGCGACCGGCTGCGGGCGGGCGCCGGCGCCGCCGACGAGTCCGGCGTGCCCACCGACGCCGCCCCCGAGGACGCGGGCCCCGCCGACGACGTCCCGCTGCCCTCCCTGGGGGAGGCCGCCGCGCCCGCGCCGCTGCTCGCCGCCACGCTCAGCGGCTCCGCCCGTACCGCCCTGGAGTTCGCCGTCGCCCTCGGCGGCGAGGTGCCCCACCAGGCCCACCTGCCCGCGCTGGCCGGTGACACCCACGCGGACGCCGCCCTCGGCGAGCTGGCCGCCTGCGGACTGGTCTCCCCGGTCGGCTCCCGCTACCGGCTCGCCGCCGGGGTGCTGACCCAGCTGGAGGCCGCCGGGTACGGCGACGCCGCCGACGGGCGGCTCCTGGAGGCGGCCCGGCACTACGCCTGGTGGTCCGGACACCCCTCGGTCACCCCGGAGCGCGTCTGCGCCGAGGCCGACGCCGTACTGGCCGCCCTGGCCGTGCTCGCGCCGGCCGCGGCACCGCCCGCCGAGGACGGCGACACCGACGAGGACGAGGGGAACCCGGCCGTGCGGCTGGCCCGCGCGGCGGCGCCCGCGTTCGCCGCCGGACTGCACTGGAGCGCCTGGGAGCGGGCGCTGCGCTCGGGCAGCGAGGCCAGCCGGCTCGCCGGCGACGTCGCCGAACAGGCCTACTTCCACCACGAGCTGGGCGTCCTCGCACTGTGCGAGGACCACCTCGACCGGGCCCGCGCCGAGCTGGAGGCGTCCGTCGCGCTGCGCGGCGCCGCCGCCGACCGGCGCGGCACCGTGGCCGGCCGCCGCGCCCTCGCCCTGGTCGCCGACCGCTCCGGCGACACCCCGGGCCCCGGCGCCGTCGGCCTGCCCGGCGCCGGGGCCGGGGCGGCGGGGGCCGGCGCCGCCGTGTTCGGACCGACGGCGGGCGAGGAGGTGCCCGACGCCCGGAACGAGGAGTCGGCGTCGCCGCCCGCGGGTGTCCCGGCGCCCTTCCCGCCGCTCCAGCCGACGCCGCGGTCCCCGACCGTGGTCACCCGCGGCGCCCCGGCCGCCGGCCGTTCGTCCATGGGCCCGTCCCACAAGGCCGGGGGCGGCATCAAGGGCTTCGCCCGGCGCAACCTGGTCGCGGCCGGCGCGAGCGCCCTGCTCGTCGCGGTGCTCGGCACGGTCGTCACCCTCGGCGCCACCTCCGACGGCGACGGCACCGACCCCTCGGACCAGGTCGGCGTCAACCCGTCCGCCAGCCAGGGCGTCGACGACGGCGGCCTGGGCGCCGACCGCCCCGAGGACGACGGCGGCGACGGCGCGGGGGAGCCCGGCGCGGCCGGCTCCGACGTCACCGACCCGGGCCCGGACGGCACCCCCGGCACCTCCGACGACCCCTCGCCCACGGGTAGCGGGACACCGTCGGACGACCCGAGCGGCACCCGCGGGCCGAGCGACCCGGACGACCCGGACGACTCGGACGGCCCGTCGGCGACGGAGCGCCCGGGCGGTTCCGGTTCGCCGGGCACCTCGGAACCCCCGGACACCTCCGAGCCGCCGGGCACCTCCGAGCCCCCGGACACCTCCGGGCCGCCGGACACCTCCGAGCCGCCGGCGGAGACCTCGGAGCCGCCGGCCGAGACGTCCCCGGAGACGTCCGACTCGGCCAGCGGACCCACGGCCACCAGCAGCGCCTCCATGAGCGGTTCGGCGAGCGCGCCGCAGCCCGGCGCGAGCGGTGGCGGTCCTGACTCGGCGTCGCCGCAGGTCATCTGAGGGCGACCGGCGCAACGGCCGAGGGCCGGGGGTCTTCCCCCGGCCCTCGGCCGTTCACGCGTGTACCGCCGCGGACACGCCCCGGTTCAGAACAGCCGCAGCTTGTCGTCCTCGATGCCGCGCAGCGCGTCGTAGTCCAGCACCTGGCAGCCGATGCCGCGGTCGGTGGCCAGGACCCGGGCCTGCGGCTTGATCTCCTGGGCGGCGAAGACACCGCGCACCGGGGCGAGGTGGGGGTCACGGTTCAGCAGATCGAGGTAACGGGTCAGCTGCTCGACGCCGTCGATCTCCCCGCGCCGCTTGATCTCCACGGCGACGGTCTTCCCCTCCGCGTCCCGGCACAGGATGTCCACCGGTCCGATGGCCGTCGGGTACTCGCGGCGGATCAGGGTGTAGCCCTCGCCGAGGGTCTCGATGCGGTCGGCGAGCAGTTCCTGGAGGTGCGCTTCCACGCCGTCCTTGATCAGGCCGGGATCGACGCCCAGTTCGTGCGAGGAGTCGTGGAGGATCTCCTCCATCGTGATGATGAGCTTCTCACCCGCCTTGTTGACGACGGTCCACACGCCCGCCTCGTCGCCGGTGCCCTCCTTCAGGACGCACGGCGGCGACATCCAGTTCAGGGGCTTGTAGGCCCGGTCGTCGGCGTGGATCGAGACGCTGCCGTCCGCCTTGACCAGGATCAGACGGGGAGCCAGGGGCAGGTGCGCGGTGAGCCGCCCGGCGTAGTCCACGGAGCAGCGGGCAATGACGAGACGCATGGTCGGCAACGCTACTCGACGCGCCCGCCCCGGCGCGATTCGCGCCCCGGGCCGGCACCGCCCGGCGCGGTCACGGCCCGTCCCACTTCTCCCATAAGCACCGTCTTGCGCACTGGCCGATTGTGTGCCTACGGGAATCCGCGCATCCGGCCATTCTCCTGGTGCGGCCCCGTCGGGGTGCTTACGGTATTCGACGGGAGGTCGCGGGTCGCGTACGCAGCGTGTTCATTGTCGCGGTCTCCCTTTTCTGTCCGGCAACCCCCTGCTGGTCGGGGGTGCGAGAGGAGTACTCATGTCGCTCGACGTCTCACCGGCCCTACTCGAACAGGCCGAGCGAGGCGAGGTTGACGAAGCGGACTTCGTCGACTGCGTCCGGACCTCCCTGCCCTACGCATGGGAGATGATCAGCTCTCTGGTGGCACAGCTGAAGGTCGACGGCGGTGACTTCGCCGACAACCAGACGCCTCCGCCGAACGAGCAGGCACGCGGCCAGCTGCTGCGTGTGCTCGCGAGTGACGCGATACGCGGCGCCCTGCAACGGCACTTCGGTGTCCGGCTGGCCTTCCAGAACTGCCACCGGGTGGCGGTCTTCCCGACCGATCCCTCGGTCGACGACACGCTGGCCCGCTTCACCTCGGTGCGCAACCAGTTGCTGAACCAGTCGCCCGAACTGCGCGACTGCTGACGCCGCCGCTCGTCCGCTTGCCGCTCCGCACGCGGGAGGTGCGGTCGTACCGGAGCGGCAAGCTCTCCGCGGCCGGTCAGCGGAGCTGGGGCAGGACCTCCGCGCCGAGCCGCCGTACGTTCTCCTCGGTGGCCGCGAGGTCGCCGGTGCCCTCCACCAGCAGGGCGAAGCGGTCCACCCCGGTGCGCTCGCTGGTCGCCGCGAGCCGGTCCGCGCACAGCCGGGGGGTGCCGACCGGGTGCAGGCCGCAGAGGAGTTCGGTGTAGGCCAGCGGGTCGCGCATCCGGCGGGGGCGGCCGTCCACCGTGACGTGGGCGTCGAGCCCCTGCCGCAGCCAGCCCGGCATCGCCTTCGCCAGCGCCTCCGAGGCGTCGGCACGCCGGTCGGCGATCTGGCAGACGCCGGCCGAGACATGGGCGGCGGACCGGATCTCCTCGGCGGTCCGGCCGGCCGTCCGCGCGTGCCGCCGCCACAGGGCGATCATCTCGGCCTTCTCCTCGTCCCCGACGTGCATCCCGAGCAGCATCGGCAGCGCCCGCTCGGCGGCCAGGCGGACGCTCGCCGGTGAGGTGCAGGCGACGACGACCTCGGGGCCGGCCGTGTCGGTGAGCGCCTCCGACGGCCGCGGGACGACCGGCACCGCACGGAACCGGAAGCGTTCCCCCATGGCCCCGACCGTCGGCTCCCGCAGCCAGCGCAGCAGCAGGTCGAGGGATTCCGGGAACCCCTTCTCGTACGCCTCCAGGCCCGCGCCGAAGACCTCCAGGTCGATCCAGGGCCCGCCGCGGCCCACGCCCAGCGAGAACCGGCCGCCGCTGGTCACGTGGAGCAGCGCGGCCTGTTCGCCGAGGGCCACGGGGTGGCAGGTGGGCAGCACGCTGACCGCCGTGCCGACCCTCAGCCGACGGGTGCGGCCGAGCAGCAGCGCGGCCAGGGTCACCGCCGACGGACAGGTGCCGTACGGCACGAAGTGGTGCTCGGCGAGCCAGGCCGTGTCCAGCCCCGCCTCCTCCGCCACCTCGGCCGAGCGGACCGCCCGGTGCAGCGCCTCCCCCTGGCCCTGCCCCGGGAACTGGGCCGCCAGCACGAAACTTCCTACGCGCATTGCCTTTTCCTGCTTCCTCGGCTCCGACCGGAGCTCCCCCACAGGGCATAACCGGCTGACACGTGACGAGGACACGGCCGAGCGAGGAGATTTCCGGATTGTCTGCCGAATAGGCCGCCGGCGGTCCGTCGGCGGTCCGTCGGCGGATCGCCGGGCAGGGCCTTTGGCAGGCCGCTGAACAGGCCGTCCGGCGGATCGCCGGCGGCCCCGTGCCGCCCGGGACACCCCGGGCGCGGATCTCCCCCGCCCCGGGCGCCGTACGCGTACCCCTCACCGCGCCCGCGTAGGCTGGTTACGGCCCGTACTTCCCTGTATAGACCCGTGAGGTGTCCTGTGTCCCCGCGTCGCAACCGACCCAAGGGAGCCGGTTCGTCCGGCCGCAGCGCCGAGGACGACCGTCCCGGCCGCTACGGCGGCTGGCAGTCCGCCGAGAGCTGGCAGGGCGAGGACTGGTACGTGCGGCACGTGGCGGGCGCGAGCGCGCAGGGCAAGTCCTACCGGTGCCCCGGCTGCGACCAGATGATCCCGGACGGTGTCCCGCACGTGGTGGCCTGGCCCGACCACGCGGGCGTCGACGACCGCCGGCACTGGCACAAGTCCTGCTGGAACGCGCGGGACCGCCGCACCACACGGGTGCGGCGGTCCCGGAACGCGCCGCGGTTCTGACGGCCCGGCGCCGGCTCAGACGTCCCGCCGCTCCAGCAGCGCCAGGGCGACGCCGTAGACCACGGCCGTGACGCCGAGGACGATCCACAGCGGTTCCCAGCCCGACGGGCCGGAGTCCGAGAGCGAGTTGGCGTAGAAGACGCTGAGCTGGTTCGGGATCGAGTACTCCAGCAGGAACGCCTGCACCCCGTTCAGCGACTCCGAGAACATGAACATCGCGATCACCAGCGGCGCCAGCAACAGGCCGATCATGACGGTGATGGCGCCCGCCGAGTGGCGGACGATCGAGCCGACGGCGAGCGAGAGCAGGCCGAGCAGCGCCATGTAGAGGGAGACGCCGACGGTGGCCTTGAGCCAGTCCTGGCCGGTGGGCTCCTCCGCCCCGCTCAACAGGGCCACGTGCGCGAAGGCGACGAGCGTGACGGAGACCAGCGTCACCACGAACGAGAGCAGGAAGAACACCAGGCCCTTGGCGGCCAGCACCCGGCCGCGGCTGGGGCAGGCGGTCATGGTGGTCCGGATCAGGCCGGTGCCGTACTCCGACGCCGTGGTCAGCACGCCGAGCGTCATCAGGCACATGCTGCCGAGCAGCACACCGAAGAAACCCAGTTGCAGCGGGCTGGTGCCGGCCAGGTCGGCCTCGGTGCGGGCCACCACCGCGCCGACCAGCAGACCGATGCCGACCACCAGCAGGACGAAGACGCCGAGCGTCCACAGCGTCGAGCGCACCGACCGGATCTTCGTCCACTCGGAGGCGACGGCGTGCGTCAGGTTGGCGCGCACGACCGGGATGGGAGAGGTGTAACCGGCGTACGCCGGACCGGGCGCCGCCCACCGGTCGGGTGCGGCCTGCGGCATCGGGGGCTGGGGCGTGCTCATCGGGCGTCCTCGGGCTCGGTCGGGGAGGGAGTGGGAGAGGAGGCGGGGGCGGGAGGGGGAGCGGGGGCGGGAGTGGGAGAGGGGGTGGGGGCGGGAGGCGGAGTGGGAGAGGCGGTGGGCGCGGGTGCGGGGGAGGGGGCGGCGGGCTGCTGCGGCACCTGACCCGGTGCCGGCACCTGGACCGGTGCCGTCTGCGGGTGCGGGTGCGGGTGCGGGTGCGGGCCGGCCGGCGGCGCGGCGGGCGTCCCCGGTGCGCCGTACGGGCCCCGGGGAACCTGCGCGGGGGGCGCGAACGGCTGCCCGCCCTGCTGGGGCGGCGGCGGGGCGTACCAGCCGGGCTGGCCCTGTCCCGGCACCGGCAGCGGCGGCTGCGCGCCGGGCGGCAGGGGCCGCTGGAGCCCGGCCTTCTCGTCGGCGGTCGAGCGGTAGTCCACGGCGCCCTGCGTCATCCGCATGTACGCCTCCTCCAGCGACGCCTGATGCGGCGACAGCTCCCACAGCCGTACGCCGGTCTCGTGCGCGACGTCGCTGATCCGGGGGAGCGGCAGCCCGGTCACCCGCAGCGCGCCGTCCTGCTCCGGCAGCACGTGGCCGCCCGCCTCGGTGAGCGCCGAGGAGAGCTTCTCGCGCAGCCGGGGCTCGGTGTCGGGGGTGCGGACCCGGGCGAAACCGGCGGAGTTGGCCGAGATGAAGTCCCGCACGCTCATGTCGGCCATCAACTGCCCGCGCCCGATGACGATCAGGTGGTCGGCGGTCAGCGCCATCTCGCTCATCAGGTGCGAGGAGACGAAGACGGTACGGCCCTCGGCGGCGAGCGCCTTCATCAGGTTGCGCACCCACAGGATGCCCTCGGGGTCGAGGCCGTTGACCGGCTCGTCGAAGAGCAGCACCTGGGGGTCGCCGAGGAGGGCCGCGGCGATGCCGAGCCGCTGGCCCATGCCGAGGGAGAAGCCCTTGGAGCGCCGCCTGGCGACGTCCTGGAGGCCGACCACGCCGAGCACCTCGTCCACCCGGCGGGCGGGGATGCCGGAGAGCTGGGCGAGGCTCAGCAGGTGGTTGCGGGCGGCCCGGCCGCCGTGCACGGCCTTGGCGTCGAGGAGGGCACCGACCTGACGGGGGGCGTTGGGCAGCTTGCGGTAGGGGAACCCGCCGATCGTCACGTGTCCCGCGGTGGGGTTGTCCAGACCGAGGATCATCCGCATCGTCGTCGACTTGCCCGAGCCGTTGGGCCCGAGGAAACCGGTGACAGTGCCGGGACGCACCTGGAAGGACAGGTTGTACACAGCGGTCTTGTCGCCGTAGCGCTTGGTCAGGCCGACAGCCTCGATCATGCTCCGCACCCATCGAAAGGATCAGGACAACGGGGCGCACGCCCCCGTAAGGGTTAGGAGCTTATCCAGGAGCTGACGGTTCCGTTCACATCCGGCCGCATCACATCGCCCCGCGGTCGCTCCTCAGGCGTCCCGCCGCTTCAGCACCGTGTATCCGCCGACGAGGGCCGCGACCACCCAGAGCACCATGATGCCCAGACCGCCCCACGGGCCGTAGGGGGTGTCGTCGTCGGGCGGCGGGACCACTTGCATGATCTTGTTGCCGGCCTGGTCCGGCAGGAACTGCCCGACCTTCTTGGTCACGTCGACGTTGCCCAGGATGTTGGAGATCAGGAAGAAGAACGGCATCAGGACGCCCAGCGACAGCATCGGCGAGCGCAGCATCGCCGCGACGCCCATCGAGAACATCGCGATCAGCGTCATGTAGAGGCCGCCGCCGATCACCGCGCGCAGCACCCCGTCGTCGCCGATGGACGCCCTCAGGTCGCCCAGCATCGCCTGCCCCAGGAAGAAGGAGGCGAAGCTGGTGGCCATGGAGACCACCAGGGCGAGCAGGGTGGCGACCACGATCTTGCTGGTCAGGAAGGTGCCGCGCTGCGGGACGGCGGCCAGCGAGGTGCGGATCATGCCGCTGCTGTACTCGTTGGCCACCACCAGCACCCCGAACACGATCATCGCCAGCTGCCCCAGGCTCATGCCGGCGAAGCTGATGAACGTCGGGTCGAAGGCGAGCTGGTTCTGCCGGCTCATGTCGTCGAACCGGCTCTTCGTCAGCGCCGAGATCAGCATGCCGAGGGCGATGGTGACGACCACGGCCAGCCCCAGCGTCCACACGGTGGACGCCACCGACCGGATCTTGGTCCACTCCGAGCGGACCACCTGCGTCACCGCCGCGCTCATCCCTTCCTCCAGTCGCCGCCCCAGGCCCGCTGCTGCGGCTGCCGCTGTGCGGGCGGCCGCCCGTCGTGCGCGTGGTACTCCACCGACTCCGCCGTCAACCGCATGAACGCCTCCTCCAGGGATGCCTGCCGGGGACTCAGCTCGTGCAGCACGACCTGGTGGCGCGCGGCCAGCTCGCCGATCGCCTCGGACTTGTCGCCGTCCACCTCCAGCGCCTCGTCCGTGGTCCGCGCGGGGGTGATCCCGGCCGCGGCGAGCACGTCCAGCAGCCGCTCCCGCTGCGGGCTGCGGATCCGGACGTAGGAGCGCGAGTTCTCGGCGATGAACCGGTCCATCGAGGTGTCGGCCAGCAGCCGGCCCTGCCCGATGACGACCAGGTGGTCCGCGGTCAGCGCCATCTCGCTCATCAGGTGGCTCGACACGAAGACGGTCCGCCCCTGCGCGGCCAGGGTCTTCATCAGGTTCCGGATCCAGTGGATGCCCTCGGGGTCGAGGCCGTTGACCGGCTCGTCGAACATCAGGATGCGCGGGTCGCCGAGGAGCGCGCCCGCGATGCCGAGCCGCTGCCCCATGCCGAGCGAGAACCCCTTGGCCTTCTTCTTCGCCACCGCCGTCAGGCCCACCGTGTCCAGCACCTCGTGCACCCGCCGGGCCGGGATCCCGTTGGCCTGCGCCAGGCAGAGCAGGTGGTGGTAGGCGCTGCGCCCGCCGTGCATCGCCTTGGCGTCCAGCAGCGCGCCGATGTACGTCAGCGGGTTCCTGAGCTGGTCGTAGTGGACGCCGTCGATCCGGACGTCCCCGGCGGTGGGCCGGTCCAGGCCCAGGACCATCCGCATGGTCGTCGACTTGCCCGCGCCGTTGGGGCCGAGGAAACCCGTGATGATCCCCGGCCGGACGGTGAAGGTCAGGTCGTCGACCGCCACCTTCTCGCCGTACCGCTTGGTCAGCCCCGTCAGCTCGATCATGCCGCCCACGCTAGAACGCGGCGTAGCCCTCTGCCACCCCAGTGGCAGAGGGCTACGTCAATGGTCCGACCCGGGTGTGGACGTCAGCGGGACTGCTGGGCGGGCACCCCGCGGGAGATGGAGTCGTCGTCGGACGGCGTGCCGGCGGCGGCCACGGCGGCACCCGTGAGGGTCGCCAGCATCTCGCGCACGTTGGTGAGCTGGGCGTTGATCGAGTCGCGGCGGTTGGTGAGGGCGGCCAGCTCGCGCTCGGACTCCGAACGGATGCGGTCGGCCTTGGCGTTGGCGTCGGCCACGATGTCCTCGGCCTGGCGCTGCGCCGTCTCCACGGTCTGCCGGGCGCGGCGCTCGGCGTCCGTGCGCAGCTTCTCCGCCTCCAGGCGGAGCTGCTCCGCGCGGTGCTCGATCTCCGCGAGGCGCTTCTCGGCCTTGGCCTGACGGGAGGCCAGGTCGCGCTCGGACTGCTCGCGGCGCTTGGCGAGGTTGGTCTCGAAGTCGGCGGCGGCCTGGGCGGCCTTGGCGCGGGTCTCCTCGAAGAGGGCCTCGGCCTCCTCGCGCTTGGACTGCGCGTCCTTCTGGGCCTCGGCGCGCAGCTGCGAGGCGTCGCTCTTGGCCTTCTCGACGATCCGGACGCCCTCGTCCTCCGCCTTGGCCTTGCGGTCGGACGCGTACGACTCGGCGTCGTTGCGCACCTGCTGGGCCGCCGACTCGGCCAGCTCGCGGTGCTGCTCCGCCGCGCGCCGGGCCTCCTCGCGCAGCTCCTTCGCCTCTTCCTCGGCGAGCCGCAGGATCTTCTCGACCCGCGCGCCGAGCCCGGCGTACGACGGCTCGGCGTCGGAGACCTGGGCCTGGGCGTTCTGGGTCTCGAGGTGAAGCTCCTCGATGCGCTTTTCCAGAGCGGTGATGCGGGCGAGAGCGCTGTCACGGTCGGAGACGAGCTTGGAGATTCGTTCGTCCACCTGAGCGCGGTCGTACCCACGCCGCACAAGCTCGAAGCCGTAGGGGGAAGTGTCGCTCATGGGGTTCCTGTCGAATGAGACCGGTGAGGTGATAGGTGGAATCCTAGGGGCCAACGCGGTGTGTAATCGAGCGGATGCGTGTTTGATCTGGAGAATGACACCTCTTTTGCGTGGCGGACACGCCGATGCCTCGCTCAAGTTTTGGTCAAAGCTCTAGCCGAGAGTGTCGACCAAAGACCTCAGGACACACCGGAGCCACCCTCAACGCTACCCGTCCGACGACTTTCCACCGGAACGAGGGGCTCCGACCGCCGCTCCGGCCTTGACCCCGGCGTCCTTGCCCGCGACCGGTGCCTCGAAGGACTCCAGCGCCTCCAGCACGTCCTGCACCCGGGAGATCTCCGCGTTGATGTCCTCGCGGCGCCGGACCAGGACCTCCAGTTCGCGCTTGCCCTCCTCGACCGTGCGGCGGGCCTCGCGGACCGCCTCGGCCTTCAGCTCCTCGGCCTCCTTCACCAGCTTGGCCTTCTTCTGCTCGGCCTCCTTCAGCAGCCCCTCGGCCTTCTTCACCGCGGCGATACGGACCTTGCCCGCCTCCGAGTTGGCCTCCGAGACGATCTCCTTGGCCTTCGCCTCGGCCTTGGCGAGCTGCTCCTCGGCGGCCTTGACCAGCGCGTCGCAGCGGTCGCCGGCCGACTTCATGGTCTCGGCGGCCTCGCGCCGCGCCCGCTCGTGCAGTTCCTCGATCTCACCGGTGAGCCGGTCGCGCAGCTCCTCGGCGCGCTCCCGGATGGCGGTGGCGTCCCGGCGGGCGCCGACCAGCAGCTCGTCGGCGTCGGTACGGGCCTTCTCCACCCGGGTGTTGCCCTCGACCGTCGCCTCGGCCACGATCCGGTCGGCCTCGGCGCGGGCCGCGCCGACCATCGTGTCGGCCCGCCCCTCCGCCTCCGCGGTGGTCTTCTGCGCCTGCTGCCGGGCCTCGGCGAGCAGCTTGTCCGCCTCGGCCGTGGTCTCCGTGATGAGCTTGTCGACCTGCTCGGCCGCCTCCGAGCGCCGCTTGTTGGCCTCCTTGCGGGCCTCGTCCAGGGCGCGCTCGGCCTCCTCGCGGGCGGCCGTCGTCACCCGCTCGGCCTCCTCCTCCGCCCGGGTCCTGACCCGCTGGGCCTCGGCGCGGATCCGCTCGGCGTGCTGCTGCGCGGAGCCCACCGTCTCGGCGGCCTCGGCGCGCAGCCGCTCCGCCTCGCCGACGGCGTCCGCGAGCACCTGGTCGGCCTGGGCGGCGGCCTCGCCCCGCACCCGCTCGGCCTCGGCCAGCGCCTCCGTGCGGACCCGCTCGGCCTCCGCGACCGTCTCGGTGCGCAGCCGATCGGTGTCGTCGAGGGTCTCCGTGGTCAGCCGCTCGGCCTCGGAGCGGGCCTCGGTGATCAGGCGGTCCGCCTGCTCCGCCGCGTCCTGGCGCAGCCGGTTGGCGTCCTCCCGGGCCTCGGTGCGGGCGCGGGTCGCGGCCTCCTCGGCCTCGGTGAGCGCCGCCGACGCCTCGGCGCGCATCCGGTCGGTCTCGGCGACCGTCTCGGCGCGCAGCCGGTCCGTCTCCGCCACCGTCTCCGTGGTCAGCCGCTCGGCCTCGGAGCGGGCCTCGGTGATGAGGGTGTCCGCCTGCGTCGCCGCGTCGGACCGGATGCGGTTGGCGTCCTCACGGGCGTCCGCCCGGGTGCGCGCCGCGCTCTGCTCGGCCTCGGCGATGGTGTCCGACGCCTCGGTGCGCACCCGCTGGGCGTGCTCGGCGACGTCCGCGCGGATGCGGTCGGCCTCGGTGATCGCCTCGGACACGGTGCGCTCGGCGAGCGCCTTGGCGGCCTCCGTCTCCTCCTGCGCCTCGCGCCGCAGCCGGGTCGCGTCCTCACCGGCCCGCTCCCGCTCGGCGTAGGCGTCGGCGCGGACCCGGTCCGCCTCCTGCTCGGCCTCGCGCCGGGTACGGTCCGCCGCGTGCTCGGCGGCGCTGCGCAGCCCGGTGATCTCCTCCTGGGCCTGCTCGTGCAGCCCCGCCACGGAGTCCCGTACCTGGGCCGCGTGCTGCTCGGCCGCCGACACCATCTCGGTGGCCCGCCGGTCCGCCTCCTCGACCAGCCGGACCGCCTCGGCCTGCGCCTCCTCCACGCGGGTGCGCGCCGAGGCCAGCAGCTCCTCGCTCTGCTCCCGGGCCCGCTCGCGCTCCTGCCCGGCCTCCGCACGGGCCGCGCCGAGCAGCTCCTCCGCCTCGCGGCGGCGCCGGGCGGCCTCCTCCTGGGCGGCGGCCAGCGTCTCGGACGCCTCGGCGGCGATCCGCTCGGCGGCGCTCTGCGCCTCCGCCCGCACCCGGTCGGCGCTCTCCTGCGCCTCCGACTTCAGCCGCTCGGCCTCGCTCGCCGCCTCGGACCGCAGGCGTACGGCGACGGCCTCGCCCTCCGCGCGGGAGGCGGAGGCGTCGGCCGCGGCCTCGGTGCGCAGCCGCTCGGCCTCCTCCTCGGCCTGCTGCTGGAGCGTACGGATCCGCTCGGCGGCCTCGGCACGCTGCCGCTCGGCCTCCTCGGCGGCCTCCCGGCGGATCCGCCCGGCCTCCTCGCGGGCCTCGGTCAGCGCCTGCTCGGCGGCGGTGAGGCGCTCCTCGGCCTCCGTCTGGAGCCGGGTCAGCTCCTCGGCGGCCTCCGCCCTGCGGGCCTCGACGCCCCGCTCGGCCTCCTCGCGCAGCTCGGCGACGGCCCGCTCGGCGTCCGCCCGCAGTCCCTCGGCCGCCTCGGCGGCCTCCGCGCGGTGCCGCTCGGCCTCCGCGCGCGTGCGCTCCAGGGTCTCCTCGGCCTGCCGGCGCAGCGTCGTGGCCCGCTCGATCGCCTCGGTGCGGACCTTCTCGCTGTCCGTGGTCGCGGTCTGCCGCAGCTCCTCGGCGTCCGCCTTGGCCTTGGCGAGCAGCTCCTCGGCGGACTTGGCCGCCTCCTCGATCTGCTGGACGGCCTCCTTGCGGGCCTCGGCGCGGATCTTCTCGCCCTCGGCGACCGCGTCGGCGCGCAGCTGCTCGGCCTCGCCGCGCAGCCGCCGCGCCTCCTCCTGGAGCTCGACCGTCTTGGCCCGGTACTCCTTGGTGTCGTCCTTCGCCGCGCCCTTGAGCTCCTCGGCGATGTCGTGCGCCTCGGCGCGCAGCCGGTCCGCCTCGGCCTCGGCCTCGGTGCGGATCCGCTCGGCCTCCTCGGTGGCGGCCCTGGTGGTCCGCTTGGCCTCCTCGGACGCCTTGTTGAGCACCTCCTCGGCGGTCCGGGCCGCCTTGGAGAGCTGGCTCGCGGTCTCCTCGGCGGTGATCGTGCGGGCCTTCTCGGCGGCCTCGGCGACGATCTTCTCGGCCTCCGCGCGGGCGTCCGCGACGAGCTGCTCGGCCTCCTCCTTGGTGGCCTCGGCCTCCTTGGTGGCCTCGCCGACCAGCCGGGCGACCTGCTCCTTCGCCGTCCGGGTCCGCGTCTCGTTGGCCGCCTCGGCGCTCGCCAGGGCCTTGGCGGCGGCCTCCTCGGCCTCGGTGAGCACCTTCTGGGCCTCGCTCCGCGCCTTGCGCAGGGCCTCCTCGGCCTCGGCCATCCGCTGCTCGGCGGCCCGGCTCAGCTCCTGGGCGCGGCGGCGGGCCGCCTCGGACTCGGCGGCGGTGGTGCTGCGCAGCCGCTCGGCGTGGTCGGTGGCCTCCTGGGCCTGGCCCGCGGCCGTGTTCAGCAGCCGCTCGGCGTCCGCGCGGGCGCGGCGCAGCAGTTGCTCGGCCTCCGCGCGCGCGGCCTCGGCCTCGGTGCGCAGCCGCTGCCGGGCCTCGGCGGTCAGCCGCTCGGCCTCCGCGCGGGCGGCGCTCATGGCCTGCTCGGCCTCGGCCCGGGACTCGTCGAGGAGCCGGCGGGCCTGCTGCTCGGTGCGGGCGCGCAGCTGCTCGGCCCACGCCACGTTCTCGTTGACGTGGCTCTCGACGGTCTGCCGGCGCTCGGCCAGCTCCTGGTCGAGCTGCTGGCGCCGGTTGACCGCCTCCTGGTGCAGCTCCGCCTGGAGCCGGGCCGCCTGCTCGGCGTGCTCCTGGAGGATGCGCTGGGTCTGCGCGCGGGCCTGACTCAATTCCCGCTCGGCGTCCGCCCGGATCTGGTCGGCCTGCACCTGCGCGTCGCGCAGCAACTGCTCGGCTCGGTACCCGAGATCACCGCCGTCGAAGGCGGGCCGGGACATGATGGTGCGCCGCGCCTCGTGCAGCTTGGCGCGCAGCACCTCGACCTGGTAGCCGAGGTCCTCGGCGTGCTGGATCGCCTTTTCCCGCTCGGTCTTCAGCCGCTTCATCTCGGCCTCGAACCGAGAGAGGTGGTCGACGTCAGCCGCCGGCTCTCGCTCCTGGCTCTCGTAGCCCCGCACTGCGCGGTCCCATCCGTCCCCTGGTCGCAACACTCTCCGAACGAACCCCGGCCGTCCGCCGGACGGGGCCCCCGGGGAATGGTGTCAGATCAACGACGGAGCATGTGCTGCTGCCCCGGCGCACGTCCCCCGAAACCCGGACCCCGGCTACGGTCCCACCGTCGCCGGCGGGACCGGGTCACCCTGGATCGAGCGGCGACCGCACCCAACCCTACCGGCCCCTATGTACGAAGGTCAGTGCTCAGGTGACTCAACAGCCGCCGATGTGACCAGTTCTGTGAGTACGCCATGACAGTCCTTCGGATGCAGGAAGGTGATCCGCGAGCCCATCGAACCGCGTCGCGGCTCGTCGTACAGCACGCGGACGCCCTTCTCCCGGATCTCCGCCGCGTCCCCGTCGACGTCCGCCGTGCCGAAGGCGATGTGATGCACGCCCTCCCCGTTCTTGGCCAGCCATTTGCCGACCGCGGAGTCCTCCCGGACCGGTTCCAGCAGCTGGAGGTACGAGGAGCCGCCGTCCGACGTATCGTTGATCTTGAGCATGGCCTCGCGCACGCCCTGCTCCTCGTTCACCTCGGTGTGGAACACCTCGAAGCCGTAGGTGGTCCGGTAGAACTCGACGGTCGCGTCGAGATCGTGACAGGCGATTCCGATGTGGTCGATTCGCGTCAGCATGGGTTCAGTGGAGCGCCGTACGGGCGGTTACGCAACGTGCGCGCGATCACACCGACGGCCCGATGACGGGTGGCATACCGCTCGGTACTTTCGGGTAAACCCTCGTTCACTCCTCGGCCGTGCGGGCCGGTAAGGGGATCGCAGCTCATGGCTTCCACTCCGAACAGTTCTGTGATCGTCGCGGGTGCGCGCACCCCCATGGGCCGTCTGCTCGGCTCACTGAAGTCCTTCTCCGGGGCCGACCTCGGCGGCTTCGCGATCAAGGCCGCCCTCGACCGCGCGGGGATCGGCGGTGACCAGGTCCAGTACGTGATCATGGGCCAGGTGCTCCAGGCGGGTGCCGGACAGATCCCGGCCCGCCAGGCCGCCGTCAAGGCCGGCATCCCGATGAACGTCCCGGCGCTCACCGTCAACAAGGTCTGCCTCTCCGGCCTCGACGCCATCGCCCTGGCCGACCAGCTGATCCGGGCCGGCGAGTTCGACGTCGTCGTGGCCGGCGGCCAGGAGTCCATGACCAACGCCCCGCACCTGCTGCCGAAGTCCCGCGAGGGCTTCAAGTACGGCGCGGTCCAGATGGTCGACGCGATGGCGTACGACGGTCTGACCGACTCCTTCGAGAACATCGCGATGGGCGAGTCCACCGAGAAGCACAACACCCGCCTCGGCCTGACCCGCGCCGAGCAGGACGAGATCGCCGCGCTCTCCCACCAGCGGGCGGCGGCGGCCCAGAAGAACGGGATCTTCGAGGCCGAGATCACGCCGGTGGAGGTTCCCCAGCGCAAGGGCGGCCCGGTGCTGTGCGCCACGGACGAGGGCATCCGCCCCGACACCACCGTCGAGTCGCTCGGCCGGCTGCGCCCCGCCTTCGCCGCGGACGGCACGATCACGGCGGGTTCGTCCTCGCAGATCTCCGACGGCGCGGCGGCCGTGGTCGTGATGAGCCGGGCCAGGGCCGAGGAGCTGGGCCTGGACTGGCTGGCCGAGATCGGCGCCCACGGCAATGTGGCCGGACCGGACAACTCTTTGCAGTCGCAGCCGGCGAACGCGATCCGGCACGCGCTCGGCAAGGAAGGCCTGGACGTCTCCGACCTCGACCTGATCGAGATCAACGAGGCGTTCGCGGCGGTCGCCGCGCAGTCAATGAAGGACCTCGGCGTCTCCACCGAAAAGGTGAACGTGAACGGTGGCGCCATCGCCCTCGGTCACCCCATCGGCATGTCCGGCGCCCGCCTCGTCCTGCACCTGGCGCTGGAGCTGAAGCGGCGCGGCGGCGGCACCGGAGCGGCGGCGCTGTGCGGCGGCGGCGGTCAGGGTGACGCGCTGATCGTCCGGGTACCCAGGGCCTGACCGCGTCCGGAGGGAGCTGTGCGCATGCAGGACGTCCCCGCACTGGTGGCCCAGGCCAGGGAGGGCCGGCCCCGTGCCGTGGCCCGGCTCATCTCCCTGGTGGAGGGGGCGTCCGGGCAGCTCCGCGAGGTCATGGCGGCCCTGGCCCCGCTGACCGGCGGGGCCTACGTGGTCGGCCTGACCGGATCGCCGGGCGTCGGCAAGTCCACGTCGACCTCGGCGCTGGTGACGGCGTACCGCAGGCAGGGCAAGCGGGTCGGCGTCCTGGCCGTCGACCCGTCGTCCCCCTTCTCCGGCGGCGCCCTGCTCGGCGACCGGGTGCGGATGGGCGACCACGCCTGCGACCCCGGCGTCTACATCCGCTCCATGGCGACCCGCGGCCACCTCGGCGGCCTCGCCTGGGCCGCCCCGCAGGCGATCCGCGTGCTGGACGCGGCGGGTTGCGACGTGATCCTCGTCGAGACGGTCGGCGTCGGCCAGTCGGAGGTGGAGATCGCCTCCCAGGCCGACACGTCCGTGGTCCTGCTCGCCCCCGGCATGGGCGACGGCATCCAGGCCGCCAAGGCCGGGATCCTGGAGATCGGCGACGTGTACGTGGTCAACAAGGCCGACCGCGACGGGGCGGACGCCACCGCGCGCGAGCTGAACCACATGCTGGGCCTCGGCGGGTCCCGCGCCCCCGGCGACTGGCGCCCGCCCGTCGTCAAGACGGTCGCGGCCCGCGGGGAGGGGACCGACGAGGTCGTCGAGGCGCTGGAGAAGCACCGGGCGTGGATGGAGGAGCGGGGCCTGCTCACCGAGCGGCGACGGACCCGGGCCGCCCGCGAGGTGGAGACGATCGCGGTGACGGCCCTGCGGGAGCGCATCGGCGACCTGCGCGGTGACCGGCGCCTGGGAGCGCTGGCGGAACGGATCATGGCGGGGGAGCTGGACCCGTACCGGGCGGCGGACGAGCTGGTGGCGGGACTGACGGAGGGGCCGGCGGGCTGAGGAGGAGACGGCGGGCCGGAGGCGGGCCGGCGGGCCGACGGGAAGTTCCGCGCCCTCGCCGAAGCCCGCGCCCGACCTCCGCCCTCCGCCCCCACCGCCGTGGCCGTCAGTCGTCGTCGGAGTGACCCTCACCGTCGGAGCCGTCGGAGCCGTCGGAGCCGTCGGAGGTGTCGTCGTCGCGGTCCGCGGTGACCTTGCCCGAGCCCAGGTCGACCCGCCACTCGCGCTCACCCGCGCCCGAGTCGCGCGTCTCGACCTCCCAGCCCTTCTCCCGGCCGTCGTCGTCCAGGTCGACGGAGGTCACCGTGCCCTTGCCGGCCACGGCCGCCGCGGCTTCGGCGGCGGTGACGGAGCCGCCCTTCAGCGCCGCTCGCACCTCGCCGGCGTCGTCCTCGTCGTCGTCCTCGTCCCGGTCGTCGGCGCGGGAGCCGGTGACCGACCCGCCGGCGGGGTCGATCCGGACGCTGTGCCAGGTGCCGTCACCGGCCAGGACGCCGACGTCCCACGAGGCCGCCCCGTCCGCGCCGTCCTCGTCGTCCAGCTCGGCGGAGACGGCCGTACCGGGGGTGTCCTTGAGGGCGGCGGCGATCGCCCGGGCCGCCGTCACCTCCGTACCGGCCGCCCGGGCGTCCGCCGCGGTCCGCGACACGGCCCCCTGGCCGCCCCCGCTCGTCCTGCTCGCCCCGCCGGTCCCGCTCTCCCCGCCGATCGCGAACGCCGTGACCGTGCCCCCGCCGATCAGCGCGGCGGCCGTGACGGCGGCGATGACGATGTTGCGCTTCATGAGAAGTTCCTCCCGGGTCGGTTCGTTCTCCCCTGACGTGGCCTCACTGTCACGGACCGGCGCTGAGAGGAACCTGAAGGCTCCTGAAGGAATCTTCAGGAGCCTTTTGCGACCCTTCACCCATGCGCCTGTTGATCGTGGAGGACGAGAAGCGGCTGGCCCTGTCGCTGGCCAAGGGCCTGACGGCCGAGGGGTACGCCGTGGACGTGGTCCACGACGGCCGGGAGGGGCTGCACCGGGCCACGCAGACCCCGTACGACCTCCTGATCCTCGACATCATGCTGCCCGGTCTGAACGGCTACCGCGTCTGCGCCGCCCTGCGCGCCGCAGGCCACGAGGTGCCGATCCTGATGCTGACCGCCAAGGACGGCGAGTACGACGAGGCGGAGGGGCTGGACACGGGCGCGGACGACTACCTCACCAAGCCCTTCTCGTACATCGTCCTCGTCGCCCGGATCAAGGCGCTGCTGCGCAGGCGGCAGGGGCCCGGCGCCTCCCCGGTGCACGTCCACGGGGAGCTGAGGGTCGACACGGCCGCCCGCCGCGTCCTCCTTCGCGGCGAGGAGGTGACGCTGACCGCGCGGGAGTTCGCCGTACTGGAACAGCTGGTGGTCCGGGCCGGCGAGGTGGTCTCCAAGGGAGAGATCCTGGAGCACGTGTGGGACTTCGCCTACGAGGGCGACCCCAACATCGTCGAGGTGTACGTCAGCGCCCTGCGGCGCAAGCTGGGCGCCGGTCTCATCGTGACCGTCCGCGGCGCCGGGTACCGGCTGGAGGCCGGACGGTGAGCCGCCTGTTCGGCTCGGTCCGGGCCCGCGCGACGCTCGCCGCCACCCTGGTGGTCGCCGTGGCGCTGGTCGCCGCCGGGACCGCCGTACTGCTGTCCCTGCGCTCGAACCTGCTCGGCGAGGCCGGCACCTCGGCCGAGCGCTCCGCGCGGCAGGTCGCCGCCCAGCTCGCCGCCGGGACCCCGTACGCCGACCTGTCGCTGGACGTCGACGACCGGCCGGTGCAGGTGGTCGACGAGGACGGCACCCTGGTCGCCGCCGGCAAGGACCTGGAACGGATCAGCGGCACCGGCGTGGACGACGTCCGCCCGAGCCCGTCGCCGGCCGCCCCCGACGACGCGGACGACGCGGACGACGCGGACGACGCGGGTCCGGAAGCCGGCGAGATCGGGCAGGAGACGACCGTCACCGACGGCTTTGCGACGATCGACGGCGACACGGAGGACTACCGCTTCGCCGCCGTCACCGTGGAGACCGAGGAGCACGGCACCCTCACCGTGTACGCGGGCTCCCCGCTCTCCGCCGAGCACGGCGCCGTGCGCACCGCGCTGACCGTGATGCTGATCGGCTTCCCCTGCCTGGCGGCCGTCGTCGCCGCCGTCACCTGGCTGGTCACCCGGCGCGCGCTGCGCCCGGTCGAGGGCATCCGGCGCGAGATGGCCGCGATCACCGCCTCCGAGGACCTGGCCCGCCGCGTGCCGGTGCCGGACACCCACGACGAGGTCGCCCGCCTCGCCCTGACCACCAACGAGACCCTGGCCGCCCTCCAGACCTCGGTCGAACGCCAGCGCCGTTTCGTCGCGGACGCCTCCCACGAACTGCGCAGCCCCATCGCGTCCCTGCGCACCCAGCTCGAAGTGGGCGCCGCGCACCCCGAGCTGCTGGACGTCGACGGAGCCGTCGAGGACACCGTACGGCTCCAGCGGCTCGCCGCCGACCTGCTGCTGCTCGCCCGGCTGGACGCGGGGGAGCGGCCGGCCGACACGCGGGTGGACCTGGCCGCGCTCGCCCGGCGGCAGGCGCGGGGGCGGACCGGGGTGACCGTGCGGTCGGACGAGCGGGTGACGGTCGCGGGCTCACCGAACCAGCTGGGCCGGGTACTGGCCAACCTGCTGGACAACGCCCAGCGGCACGCCCGCTCCGCGGTCGAGGTCTCCGTACGGCGCGAGGGCGGCACGGCCGTGCTCGCGGTCGCCGACGACGGCGAGGGCGTCCCCGCCGCCGACCGGGACCGGATCTTCGAACGCTTCGTACGCCTGGACGCGGCCCGCAGCCGCGACGACGGGGGCGCCGGTCTCGGCCTCGCCATCGCCCGGGACGTCGCCGTGCGCCACGAGGGCACCCTCACCGTCACCGGGGCCCCGCAGGGCGGCGCCCTCTTCGAACTGCGCCTGCCCGCGGCCCCGTAGCGGCCCTCAGGGACGGCCGCGCTGCCCCCGCAGATGATCGGCGACGGGCCGCAGCGCCTTGTCCAGCTCGGTCAGCGCCTCGGGGGAGAGCAGGTCGATGAAGTGCTTGCGCACGGACGACACATGGTGCGGCGCGACCTTCCGCATGACCTCCGTGCCGTGCTCGGTGAGCACCGCGTACAGCCCCCGGCGGTCGGACTCGCAGTTCTCCCGCCGCACGAGATCGGCGTTCTCCATGCGGGTGATCTGGTGCGAGAGGCGGCTCTTGGACTGGAGGGTGGCGGTGGCGAGGTCGCTCATCCGCATCCGCACGTCCGGTGACTCGGAGAGGTTCACCAGGATCTCGTAGTCGTTCATTGTCAGGCCGAACGGCTGCAGGTCCTTTTCGAGCTGGTAGGTCAGCAGCTTGTTGACCTCCAGGTGGGTGCGCCAGGCGGACTGCTCCGCATCGGTCAGCCAGCGGGTGGCCGTCTCGGTCTCCATGGATGAAGTCTACCTAAAAAGTTGAAAGGCGAACTAGTAAGAGTGGTCAAGCGGCGGTGCGCACGCGTTCGACGTCACCCTCCGCAGGGTACCGCTCACAGCCCGAAGCGACGCTGGAGGTCTCCGAGCTGTCCGGGAAGGCGCGGTGTCCCGGGCGCCGCCCCCTGGGGCCCGTGCCCCCCGCCGCCCGGCACCCCGGGCTCCTGCGGCGTCACCCCGGTCGGCTGCTCCGCCATCAGCGCCTCGCTCGACTGGAGCAGCACCGTCCCCGCTCCCACGAACTCGAACTGGTGCTCCTCCCCGGAGGCCCCGCCCAGACCCGTCATCGCACGTAGACCGCCCAGCAGCCCGGTCATGTACCCGTGGTCGTAGTGGTGGCACGGCGAGGGGCAGTCGGCCCACCCCACCAGCGCCTGCGGGTCCACCCGGAGCGGCGGTTCCATGAACACCACCGGCCCGTTCGACGCGGCCACGAACTTGCCCGTGCCGATCAGTGTCAGGAACCCGGGCACGATCGACTGCTTGAGCGCCAGACTTGGCTGAAAAGCGAGCAGGTTGCCCGAGCGAATGGTCAGGTTCCCGTCCTCCAGGTCGAAGGAGTTCACATCGAAGGCCCGGTCGGCGAGGAGCATCTTCCCCGACCCCTCCGCCACCACCCAGTCACCGGCGTGCAAAGGCGAATGGAACGACGTCCGCACCAGCCGGTCCAGCCGCCCGTGTCCGATCCCGTTGAACTCGATCGCCCCGTAGTAGGCGATCATCTTCCCCTTCTGCAGGAACCACTGGCTCCCCGCCAGTTCCACGCAGAAGGTGTACGGGTTGACGTTGTCGTCGACCGGCAGTGTCACCGGGTCGTGATGAACAGTGCTCACAGCTTCTCCTCCGAGGCCTGCACGTACACCGCGCCGCTCCCGCTCAGCTCCAGCTGGAACGCCTCACCGGACCCGCGCCCCACCATGTCCCGCCACCCCAGCGCCGTGGACAGCCGGTTGCGCACGTCACCGTGATGGGCGACGTAGGCCTGCGGATCGACGTGGACGGGCCGCCCCGGCGCGATCGGCAGCTCGATCACACCGCCGTGCGCCATGACGGCCACGGCCCCGTGCCCCTTGAGCGAGGTGGTGAACAGCCCCTGCCCGCTGACCTGCCCCCGCACCATGCCCATGACCCCGCCCTGGGCCCCCAGGAACACGGTCCCCTGCTCCAGCGACCCCTCGAAGGCCAGCAGCCGGTCCGCCTCCACGTACAGCGTGTCCCCGGACAACCGGATCACCTGCACATGGTGCCCGCCGTGCCCGAACAGCACGGTCCCGTCGCCTTCCACGGTCATCAGCGGCGTGTCCTCGTTCGCGACCCGCCGCCCGATCATCGACATGACCCCGCCCTGCCCGCCGCGCACATTGGGCGTGAACGAGACGTCCCCCCGGTACGCCAGCATCGCCCCCCGCTGACTGAACAGCCGCTGCCCCGGCATCACGGTCGCCTCGACCACCTTCGCGTTGATCTCCCGGAACGCCACGTCACACCTCCCCCGCGATCGTGTTGCGCTCACTGGGCTGGACGTACACCAGCCCGTCCCCCTCGAACCGGATCTGGAAGGCCTCCCCGCCGCCTTCCCCCATGACCGTGCGGAACGTCACGCCCGACTGGAAGGACTGCCGCAGGTTCCCCTGATGGGCGACGTACGCCCCCGGATCGACGGTCAGCGGGTACTGCGCGCTCACCCGCAGCACCACCGCCGGCCCGTCCGACATGATCGCCGCCTGGCCGTGCCCCTCGACGGTCGTCGTGAACAGCCCGTTCCCCTGCGAGGCGCCCCGCAGCCCGGTGAACTCGGTCCCCGTCCGCAGCCCGGCCTCGGCCGCGAGGAAGTTGCTGGACTCCACGTACAGCTTCTCCCCGCGCAGTCCCACCAGGTTGATCTCGCAGGCCCGGTCCGCGAACCAGCAGGTCCCGTGCCCCTTCACCTCCATCACGGTCATCTGCTCCCCGGTGAGCCGCCGCGTCACCATCCCGCGCAGCCCCTCACCCCCGCCACTCAGTTTCTTGAAGCTCATCTGCCCGTCGTACGCGACCATGGAGCCGTTCTTCGCCTTGACGGCGTCTCCGGTCATGTCGACGGCGAGCACCTTGCTGCCCTGAAGTCGGAACATCGCCACGTCTGCGAAGGTAACCGAGTCCCGCCCCGCCCGGTCGGGCGCGCCGGTGATTTGCCACAATGGCGGAGCGCTTGTGCGCACGTTCACAAGATGATCGTCGACGTCTCTCCCACCGAAGGTGACCACCCGTGGACCTCAAGACCGCCGCAGCCCTCCGCCGCCTCCGCCTGGTGTCCGCACCCGAGGCGATCTCCTTCCTCCTCCTGCTCGTCTGCTCGGTGCTGAAGCGCACCACCGACTTCAACGCCGTGCCGGTGATGGGCATGGTCCACGGCATCCTGTTCGTGCTGTACGTGATCTTCTGGGCGGACGCGTGGAACCGGGCCAAGTGGTCCCTGGGCACCGGCGCCCTCTACTTCGTCCTCTCGGTCCTGCCCACCGGCGGCTTCTTCGCCGAGCGGCGGCTGAAGCGGGAGGCCGAGGACGCGGTGATCGCGTCCCGCGCCCGCCAGGAAGGGGTCGTGAACGCATGATCGTCGCTTTCTCCGTGACGCCGCTGGGCGTCGGCGAGGACGTGGGGGAGTACGTGGCCGACGCGGTGCGGGTGGTCCGCGAATCGGGCCTGCCGAACCGTACCGACGCGATGTTCACGTCCGTCGAGGGCGAGTGGGACGAGGTCATGGACGTCGTCAAGCGCGCGGTCGCGGCGGTGGAGGCGAGGGCGCCGCGGGTCTCCCTGGTGCTGAAGGCCGACATCCGGCCCGGCGTGACGGACGGACTGACGTCCAAGGTCGCGACGGTGGAGCGGCATCTGGCGGACTGACGCGAAGGGGCGGGGGCGTGGCGCAACCCGGCGCGGGCATGCGGCCCGCGCCGCCCGCGAGGAATGGGCACGCGCCCGCACCCGCGTACGACCGGCGGGGACCGGTGTCCCGCGCGGGCGGACCGTACTCGTGCCCGCACCCGCGTACGGCCGGCGGGGACTGGTGTCCCGCGCGGGCGGACCGTACTCGTGCCCGCAGTCGCGTACGGCGGGCGGGGGGTGGTGTCCCGCGCGGGCGGACCGTACTCGTGCCCGCAGCCGCGTACGGCCGGCGGGGGCCGGTGTCCCGCGCGGGCGGACCGTACTCGTGCCCGCAGTCGCGTACGGCCGGCGGGGACTGGTGTCCCGCGCGGGCGGACCGTACTCGTGCCCACAGCCGCGTACGACCGGCGGGGGCCGGTGTCCCACGCGGGCGGGACGGGGTCGTACCCGCAGTCGCGTACGGCGGGAAGGGGACGGGGTGGGGGGTGTCCGCCCGCAGCGGTTGGCGCGTCAACCCGCTCCAC